>JANMQR010000016.1:0-34749 GCA_031370625.1 Burkholderiales bacterium
TTGTGAAATAAGAATGATTCCAAAAGGATGTGCGTTAGAAAAGAGAAACGCTATTGGGTTGGCATGAGAGCGTGAATCGTAACCAAAAAAAGCAAAACCTAAACGCCCCTGCTCCCGCGAAGGCGGGAGCCCAATTCCGTAACATTAAGGAAACCTCGAAAGTAGGAGGGCCCCGTGAGAGTCGCCGAGCAACGGAGTGAGCGAAGGAGGTTTCGGCGAGGACTGCCTGAGCTTTGCGCCACGCTCTTTCGATCCATCACAAACCGTTTTCGCAAAGCGAGTTCCGGAGCCGCCTTCGCTCGCGAGTAGCGCAGGGAATTTTTGTCGCAGCTTCATCGCGACAAAAACGATGAACCCGGGTCGCCTTTTCTTTGGTTCCTTTCTTTTGGCGAAGCAAAAGAAAGGGACTAGCCGCCGGGCTACCCCCGGCCTCGTGGATGAATCACCGCCGTCATCTACCAACACATGCTGCGCAGATTGCTTTGCGCTATAAGTCCTACGTGTTCGGGTCAAAGTATTTGTGAAACGTATCCAGCAAATCTTGGTTGTGGCCTAGAATTTGTTCTAGAGACTCTTGCGCGTCGCGGCCTTGAAATAGAAAAGACAGGTTGTGCGCCACATCTGTAGGAACACGAAGAACCTCTTCAAAAACATTCGGCTCCGTGCTGCTCACCGCGATCTTTGTAAAATCCTTACTCCCCTGCTTTAGCGCAGATAAGTTTTGTAGCGCGGAGTGAGATATCTGCAAACCCGTCGGCGCGGCGATGGACGCGATTTGCGAGAGGACTGATCTGGTAAGAACCATTTGCTGTTGGAGATCATCTATCGATCTTACGAGCTCACGGCCGACTGCATCCATTCCCGATTTTGGAATGGCGCTCCCACTAAGACTCGCTATGTCGATGTAATAAATGTGGGCGGAACGCCTGCCAAGCGCTGGATGATTGTAGGAAACTTGAATCTCGAAAACGGGCGGAATTTTCGAGTCACTTCGGAGCGCCTTTGCAGCAGTCGTCAAATAGAAGGAGAGCGTGCTTTGAGGCGGAAAAAAACGCATCCCACTCTTCAGTGGAGTGGGAAGACCATTTGGCCATTCGAAAGCGGGCGAAAACTCAAATTGAACATCTTCAGCAGTCTCGTTTCCGAGATTCTCGACCACGACGGATAGCATCGTAGTTTCAGAAATTCGAAGTCTTACACTGGCAACGGGCTGATACTGCTTGCGCGGCTCCGTAAATCTTGAATCTCATAGTCTTCAAAGGGTTGAGATTGAAAGTTGTATCTGCGGTGATAGCGGAAAGATTTACGATCTTGATGTGGCCGTAGTGATCGCTCGACGGCAACCACGTACATGTTGTTACCGGTTGGTATCGATATTTCTATGACTTCAAAAATCGGCAGCTTGGGTGTTATGTTCGCCAGCAGAATCGATTCGATACGCTCCTTTGACATTTCTTCAGGCGCAAACCCATCATCCAGCTCAATTGGTCGATGGCCATTTTCTTGGATCCCGAAAATAATCATCCCGCCGTCGGAGTTGGCAAATGCGGACGCATCTTTCGATAGTTCCGATAGCCCCTTATCATTTCGTAAGGCGTCGCTTCTCTTGTACTCGAGGTGCAGGCTCTCGCTTACCCGCTGTTGCACAAGAGTTCGCAGATCTTCGTGGGTGCGTGGAATATTGATCGGTAATTTCACCATTTTAATGCGCCTCCTCCCAATTCCCCCCCACCCCCGGTTCCGCCACAAGTGGCACATCCAGCTTCGCCACATTGGTCATCAACCCCGGAATCTCCTTCTTCACCAATTCCAGTTCTGATGACGGCACTTCCAACACCAACTCATCATGCACCTGCATCACCAGCTTGGTTTTCAATTTCGATTGTTCAAGCCACCCTTGCACCGCAATCATCGCGAGCTTGATTACGTCGGCGGCCGTGCCTTGCATCGGCGCGTTAATCGCGGCGCGCTCAGCCCCTTGGCGGCGGCCTTGGTTGCTGCTTCGGATGTCCGGCAGCCATAGGCGGCGGCCGAATACGGTTTCGACATAGCCCTGCTCGCTGGCTTCGGCGCGGGTGCGTTCCATGTATTGTTTGACGCCGGGATAGCGGGCGAAATATTTGTCGATGTAGCTGGCGGCGGCACCGCGCTCGATGCCTAAATTCGCGGCGAGACCGAAGGCTGACATGCCGTAGATGAGGCCGAAGTTAATCACTTTCGCGTAGCGGCGTTGTTCGCTGCTCACGGCCTCTGCATCGACTGAAAAAATTTCGGCAGCCGTCGCGCGATGCACGTCCATGCCTTCGGCGAAGGCTTTGAGCAAACCGGGGTCGAATGATAAATGCGCCATGATGCGCAGCTCAATTTGCGAATAGTCAGCGGATAAAATCACGCTGCCGGGCGGGGCGATGAAGGCTTCGCGAATGCGTCGGCCCTCGGCGGTGCGCACCGGAATATTTTGCAGATTAGGATCGTTGCTCGATAAGCGTCCCGTGACCGCGACGGCCTGACCGTAGTTGGTATGCACGCGCCCGGTTTTGGCATTGACCATGCGCGGCAATTTATCGGTGTAGGTGCTTTTGAGTTTAGCCACGCTGCGGTAGTCGAGAATAATTTTTGGCAGCGGATGATCTTCAGCTAATTTCGCCAGCGTTTCTTCGTCAGTGGATGGCGCGCCGCCGGGCGTTTTTTTTATCGGATTGATGCCTTTTTTATCGAACAATATTTCCGCGAGTTGCTTGGGTGAGCCCAGATTAAACGGCTGGCCTGCTTCTTCATGTGCTTTGGTTTCAAGCTCCAACATTTTGATGCCGAGCTCGCCGCTTTGTTTTTCCAGCAGCGCGCCGTCAATCAACACGCCATTGCGCTCGATAGTGAGCAGCACATGCGTGGTGGGCATTTCGATTTTTTCATAAACGAATTTCAGCTTTTCATCTGCACCCACTTGCCCGTAAAGCGCGCTGTGTAGTTGCAGTGTCACATCCGAATCTTCGCTGGAATATTCGGTCGCGGTTTCAATTGAGACTTGATCGAAACCGATTTGCGAGGCACCCTTGCCCGCGACTTCTTCGAATGAAATTGTTTTAGCACCCAGATGTCGCGTCGCGAGGGAATCCATATCGTGGCGCTGATGTGATTCGAGGACGTAGCTTTCCAGCAGTGTGTCATGCGTGTAGCCGAGCACGTTGATGCCGTGATTCGCGAATACGTGCAAATCGTATTTAATGTTTTGGCCGAGCTTGTGTTTACTCGCGTCGGTCAACCACGGGCGCAGCTTGTTGATCGCCAAATCAAAATCTAGTTGATCAGGTGCGCCCGGATAAATGTGGCGCAGCGGCAAATACGCGGCCTCGCCCGCGACGCAGGCGAACGAGAGGCCGACAATTTGGGCGGTCATCGGGTCGAGGCTGGTGGTTTCGGTGTCGAGCGCGACTAATGGCGTGGCGTTGAGTTTTGCGATCCAGCTATCTAGCTGCACTTCGGAAGAAATACATTCGTATTTTCGGGTGTTGATAAATTCAGTTTGCTTGGTTGCCGCTTCGCCGGACGACCAGCGCGAGGCCGTGGCGTCTTTGTCGGCTTGTTTGAAGACTGAATTCTCGGCGGCCGTTTCGGTCTTCGATGTTTTACCCAACGCCGCACGCATGCCCTTAAATCCGAATTTCTCAAACAGCGCATCCAGCTTTTCAACGTCCGCAGGTTTGTAACCCAGCTCATCAAATTCAATCGCCAGCGGCACATCGCATTTCACGGTCACCAGTGCGCGGGCAGTGGGCAAAAATTCGAGTGCCTTACACAAATTCTCGCCGACCACGCCTTTGATATTCGCTGCGTTGGTCATCACGCCGTCAAGTGAGCCATATTCCGCTATCCATTTCGCAGCGGTCTTCGGGCCAACTTTTTCCACACCGGGCACGTTGTCCACCGTGTCGCCCATCAACGCTAAATAATCGATGATGCGATCCGGCGGCACGCCGAATTTTGTTTTTACACCTTCGATATCGAGCCGCTCGTTCGACATCGTGTTGACCAACGTGACTTGTTCGTTCACCAATTGCGCCAAATCTTTATCGCCAGTAGATACCATCGTTTTTACGCCGCGCGCGCTGGCATGGCGTGCAAGGGTGCCGATCACATCATCCGCTTCAACACCATCGACAACCACGCACGGCCAGCCAAGCGCCTCGATGGTTTCGCGTAGCGCGGGCAATTGCGCGGCGAGATCTTCGGGCATCGATGACCGGGTGGCTTTGTAGTCCGCATAAATCTCATCGCGGAATGTTTTGCCTTTGGGGTCAAACACGCAAGCGCTATAATCATGAGGGTGCTCATCGCGCAGTCGCTTCAGCATGTTGGCGACGCCGTAAATGGCACCGGTGGGCTCGCCTGCCGGGCTACGCAAATCCGGCATGGCGTGAAACGCGCGGTAAAAATAGCTGGAAATATCGACGAGCAAAAGGTGCTTCGTCTCGTTCGGCAAAAGTTCGCTGGATGGATTCATTGGAGAAATAGTTTGGAACAAAAAGTGGAACAAAAAATCAAATCGCAGGCCGTAAAAATACCGAAGCGCGAAGATCCGGAACTAAAACATCAGTCGCTTACCGCTGCGCGCGAGTCGTGGTGGATGTTCAATATTATCGCTGAAATGGTTTCGGCCTCTGAGAAGCTGGGCAATGTTTCGCCCGCCGTCGCGATTTTTGGTAGCGCGCGACTGAAGGAGGGCAGCCCTTATTACGAACTGACAGAAATTATTGCGCGCAAATTATCCGACGCCGGTTTTGGTGTGCTGTCAGGTGGCGGCCCCGGCATTATGGAGGCGGCCAACAAAGGCGCCCTGGCCGGCAAAAGCCCTAGCGTGGGGCTGAATATTGTGTTGCCGTTTGAGCAGGGCGGCAATGGCTATCAGGATGTATCGGTGTCATTCCAGCATTTTTTCTCGCGCAAAACGATGTTTGTCAAACACGCTGCGGCGTATGTGGTCATGCCGGGTGGCTTTGGCACGCTCGATGAGCTATTTGAGGCGATGACGCTGATTCAAACCGGGAAAATTCGTCGCTTCCCGGTGATTTTGGTCGGCACAAAATTTTGGGCAGGGTTGGTGGATTGGATTAAAAATACTTTGCTGCCCGAGGGCGTGATTGGCGAAAAAGATCTGGATTTATTTATCGTCACCGATGATCCGCAAGTGGTGGTGGATAAGCTGTTTGATTACTACGCAAACCGCAGCATCACACCGAATGCGCATGAACGCGCGTTAGAAATGACGCTCTAAGTTAAATCTATTTTCCGACAAGGAATCATCATGCGAAAAATTACTTTTTTAATAGCGGCGATGTTCACTACCGCCACTTTTGCGCAACAGCCGCCACGTGTGAAGCCGACAGACCTAGAAGTCGTTGACACGGTTACATTGCCGGCGAAAAAAGACGCGCTGCCGGAAGATGTGAAAGTGACTGTCTTTAAAAAAGATGGCGTGACCTTTGAGGAGTATCGCCTGCGCGGGAAGCACACTAAAACACGTGTGACACCGGCGAGTGGGCCTGCTTATATTTTGGTGGACGTGAAAGGTGACGGCGTATTTGTGCGCGCTGACGGTCCCGAGGCGAAGGGTGCTGTGGCGATGTGGACGATTTTGGAATGGTAGTGCGATTGACGAAATTTTTTCATGTTTGCGATTGTGTGTTTTCGTCATGAGTGTTTTTACGCCGGTCACGGTTGAGGAGGCACGTGAATTTGTCGCCCTTTATGGCGTTGGCGACATTATCGATTTTCAAAACATCGCCGCCGGTGTGGAGAACTCCAATTTTTTTGTCACGACGACGTTGGGTCGTTACGTCTTAACTATTTTCGAAAAAATTCCGCGCCAAGATCTCGATTTTTATATGGGGCTTATGTCGCATTTGCATGCGCGCGGCGTGGCTTGCGCAGCGCCACTTGCCACAAATGCGGGCGAGATAATTCGGTCGTTAAAGGATAAGCCCGCCGCGTTGGTCACGCGTTTGAGTGGCGGCGATATTGCGCATCCAACACCGAAAGATTGTCATGCAGTCGGTGTTGCACTGGCGCGTATGCATTCGGCCTCCAGCAATTTTGCCTTGAAGATGCCCAACTGGCGCGGACTTTCATGGTGGCGCAGCTATACGAAAGAGTTGTCGCCGTTGCTTTTGGCGCGCGAGCGGGCGCTTTTGGAAAACGAGCTTAATTTTCATGCGGGCTTTGATGAGCTCAATCTGCCGCATGGCGTCATTCACGGCGATTTGTTTCGCGACAATATTTTGTGGGACGAACATTTGGACACACACGTGCCGCAGATGATCGATTTTTATTTCGCGTGTCAGGAACAATTACTGCTTGATGTGGCGATCACGGTTAATGATTGGTGTCTGGATTTTTCCGCTTATCCGGATGCAAACATTAACGAAGCCAATGCGATCGCGTTACTCAACGGTTATGCCAGCGTGCGCTCGTTCACGCGCGAGGAACGTGATGCATGGCCGCAGATGTTGCGCGCGGCAGCGATGCGTTCATGGCTGGGACGTTTGGGGTATCACTATTTTCCGCGCGATTCAGAATTAACGCATCCGAAAGATCATCCGTTTTCAGAACGACTGTTGAATTTTCATATAAAACATCAGCACGAAAACCGCGCGCAGATGCTGCAAGTACAATAGCGTTATCGCTGTTCTCGCCTGCTGTTAACGGTCATCGCGGCCCAACAAACTTAGTCAAATCCCATATTCATGCGTGTCAACGATGTTTCTATTTCCAACGGCGGCGTCTGGATCAGTGAGGCCTTCACCATTTTTCGCGCACAGCCACTTCAGTGGATCGCGCTCATGTTCGCCTGGGTGCTGACATCGCTTGCCTTGGCCGTCTTGGTGCCTTTTGTCGGCGGTGCCATTTCTAAAATCCTGCAACCCGCGTTCTTCGCGGGATTTATGCTCGCATGTCGCGATCAAGAAGCAGGAAAGCGCGTAACACCTGCCCATTTATTTGCCGCGCTACGCGTGAATGCTCGTGCGCTGATCGCCATCGGCGGCCTTGTTCTGTTGCTGGAAGGCACGCTGGCGATATCGATGTCCGCCCTCGGTTTTCAGCCGGTATTCATGACTGGCGTTGACCTGGAAACCGCGACGAATGCGCTGCGCGCATCGCTGGAGGGCAAGGGCTTGTTGCTCACCATGAGCACATTGATCGCCACGCTTATCATGGCAATTTTTTGGTTTACCGTACCGCTGCTGGCGTTTCACGACATGCCGCCAACGCACGCGGTTCGCTGGAGTTTTTTCGCGCTGTTCAGCAATATTCTGCCGATGGTTTTTTTCGCCGTTTTACTGATGGGCTTAATGTTTTTAGGGGCGATGTCAGCTGGGCTGGCGTTGATTGTGGTGATCCCGCTATTTATGATTTCGAGTTACACCAGCTACAAACACGTATTTGCTGAAAACTAGGCCGTTTTCTTCTCGCCTATCCCGCCCGTCACCGGCACTGATTTCAAACGCGGCCGCACTTGCGCCACGTATTCCGGCACCCAGCGTTTCAAATCGCGACGCACGTCGGAGTCATCCGGCACGCGATCTTGATGCAGCCAGGCAGTAATGCTCTCGATAAAGCCTGCGTCAACCTCACGCGCTTTGGCGATACGCAGTTTGGGATGCGGTGTTGGCCGCGTGTGCTCATCATCGGCCAGCAATTCTTCGAACAATTTTTCGCCGGGACGAAGGCCAGTGTAGATAACTTTAATGTCCGTATCTGTTTGCTCAGAAAGCCTGATCATGTCGTGCGCCAGATCGACAATCTTGATCGGTTCACCCATGTCCAACAAAAACACTTCGCCGCCCAGACCCATGGTGCCGGCCTGAAGCACGAGCTGTGCGGCTTCGGGGATTGACATAAAATATCTCACCATGTCCGGGTGAGTAACGGTTACCGGCCCACCGTTATCAATTTGTTCCTGAAAGCGCGGGATGACGCTGCCCGCGCTTCCCAGCACGTTACCAAAGCGTACCATCTCGAAACGCGTCCCGCCGGTTTGCTGGAGGCCCTGACATACCATCTCGGATAATCGTTTGGTCGCCCCCATCACGTTGGTGGGATTGACCGCTTTGTCGGTAGAGATGAAGACAAACTTCTTCACGTTAAATTCGATCGCCGCTTGCGCAACCACCAGCGTGCCCAGGACATTGTTCTGTACTGCTTCCCACGCGTTAGTTTCTTCCATCAACGGTACGTGCTTGTAGGCAGCGGCATGGAACACCAATGATGGCGCGTATTGATGCATGGCATGCGCCACGCGTTTTGCGTTTTTAATATCGCCGATCAAAGATGCAATCGGCAGGTTTTCAAACTCATCGCGTAGTGATTGCTCAATCTTGTAAAGCGCAAATTCATTTTGCTCAAACAGCACCAACAAAGATGGTTGAAAGCTCGCAATCTGCCGGCACAGCTCAGAACCAATCGAGCCGCCTCCGCCCGTAACCATGATGACCTTGCCGGTGATGAGCTCGTGCAAGCCAGCATCATCCAATACAACCGTTTCGCGCTTCATTAAATCTTCCACCGCAACCCGGCGGATTTTGGGCGGCTGAACTTTACCGTTCGCGCCCACGCTCATGGTGATACCGTTGAATTTCGGCACAGTGAGCACCGACACGCGTGCCTTATTGCAAATCTCCACAATGCGACGCCGCACCGGATAACTCACCGAAGGCATGGCGATAATCGCGTGCTTTACCTTGAGGGTGCGCGCGATTCGGGGTAATTCGTCGACCGCACCCAGTACGCGCGCGCCATGCAGTAAACGGTGACGTTTATTTGGGTCATCGTCCATCAACCCCACCACGCGCCATTCGGTGCTGCGTGAAAGTTCCTTGATCAATCCCACCGCACCGTCGCCCGCGCCCAACACGACCACCGGGGTGCCCTGCTCGCCCGCCTTGCCATACAGCCGCCATTCGGCCCACGAGCGATAACCAATGCGGCTGCCAGCCATCAGTACAATCAACAGGAGTGCTTGAACGGTAAAATGCGCGAACATAAAGCCGCTGCTCCAGCCGCCAACCCACAGCGTAAGTGCTACCGCGGTCGAGCCCGCCATGACGCTGGCAATGATGCGCTGCACGTCGGGAAGGCTTGAATACCGCCACAGGCCTTGATACATCCCAAAAACGGTGGAGACGACCGCTTGCACCGGTACGGCCACGGCGAGCAATGGCCAAAGGCTGCTGAAGGCGGCAACATCAAATGCGGTTGTGGCTGCGTTTGAAAAAAGCAGGATGGCGATTACCCACGAAATAACCACCATGATCACATCATGAGCGAACGCTAAAACGGCGCGTTCATTGATCGAAAAACTTGTCATATCGACCTTAAATAAATGACGATTTGTTGTTATTGACGGCTATCTCTTGATTCGCGCTTCAATCTGAAATGTCGTTCCAAAAAGATGATCAACATCACGTATGTTACCACCCAGAAAGCAAGCAGTGGCGCGGGAAACGCCACTTCGCGCGCAACCAAAGCTGACCCCCCGCAGGCAATCATCACCGCATAATAGGATAGCGCCACGCGGCGATGGTTCCATCCGGACAGAATCAGCTGATGGTAATAGTGCTGGCGATGCGCAATCCAGATTTTTTCGCCTTTGGCGATGCGCTTGATGAGCGTGGCGGTCGCATCAACAATAAAAGGCGAAAACACCAAAAGCGGAAACCACCAAGCCCATAAACCGAGCGAAATGCCGTGAATGCCAAGCACGGCGGCGAGAAAACCGAGCGAAATAGAACCCGCATCGCCCATAAACACTTTGGCGGGTGAGAAATTGAAAAAAAGGAAGCCCAGCGCGGCGCCTGATGTGATCGCGCAAAGGGTCGCAATAGACGCAGCATCTGGTGAAGCTGGCATAAATTGGCTTGCCGCAATCGCGTAAGCGCCAAAACCAAATAACGCCATCCCCCCGGCCAAGCCGTCAGCGCCATCCATGAAGTTATAAAGATTGGTCATCCAGGTGATCGCGAACACAATTAGCAACGATGCAAGCGGTGACATTAACCAGCCAATTACCACGCTCGGTCTGCTTTGCACCAGCCCGAAGTTCTTCACCCAAAACAAAACCACCAGTATCGCCGCTCCCGCATGCACCAGCAGTCGCAGCAGGGCGGACAGCGAGCGCAAATCATCAGCTAAGGAGACCGCCAGCAACACAAGGCTAAGAACAGCAATGCTAGCGACAAGATCGCGTTGCATCCACAGGCTCGCCAGTAGCCATACGCTCGCGAATATGGCAATTCCGCCGATTCTGGGCACCGGCGACGCATGCAAGCCGCGCGCCTTCGGAAAATCGAGAAATAGCTGGCCGATTCGCGTCCGACGAAGGATCTGGATGAATGCAGCCGTCAGTAACATCGACGATAGGAATCCTAAGACCAAGACTATTTTCCCAGTGGGCACGTGACGGCGAGCAAGTTACAGATTGTGATTGGTGTGTCGCAGGCCAAGCGCTTATAGGCAAGGACAAAATAAAACGGGCATCTCAATTGAGATGCCCGTTAGATTTTTCTGCAACGGAATTACGGGCAGCTTGCTGGTACGTTGACAGTCACCGGTACAGTAATTGTTCCCGCAACAACATTCACGGTAATGGTTGTTGGCGACAAAGCTGCCACGCCATTGTTACGCGTGAAGCTGATTGTGCCCGGGATCGCTCCACTCGCTGGCGTGACCGTGAAAGCACCAGCAGGTACGCCTGCCGTCGTTACCGTTGACGTATACGTCCCAGAGCCTGACAGCGTACTGGTGCCGGTCTGACCGCATAGCAGGGTTTGTGTTGTCGGCGTTACTGTCAACGCAGTCGGCGTCGGCGTCGGCGCAGCATCGCCCGCTGGGCCAGCTTCGCCTTTGACCTGCGACGTTTCAATAACCCGATTCTGTGCATCCGTCACGATAAGCTGACTGGTACCACAACCGTTTTGCGTGGCGCGGAAACTCCCGCCATTGGTGGTGACTATGGATGGATCCACGGTCAAAAATTGCGGTAGCGGTGATACCACCCGGTACGGAGGCGTTCCCCCATAAAGATAGAAATCGACAGCGCCACCAGACGGGCACTGCGCTGGCTGGCCAACGCCAGGTTTGGCACCCGTGAATGTTGTGGTGCCACTTGGCAGGCTCGTCAGGATGCCTGTGCCGCTGACTGTTTGAACGATATTAAAATTCGTGCGACGCACAAGGCCGCTGACCGTATCGGTTGAAGTTAGGGTGGCTACCTGTGTAGGCGCAGTTACGATCGCTTCCAGGCGTGCAACAGCTTCGCCGTTTTCGTCAGTGTTGACAATTAACGACGTCACCAGCACGTTGGTGCCGGGGGTCACGAAGCGAAAGTCGCCTTGGAAAACATCAAACCGGATAGGGCGATTCGTCAACTTTATGCCATTCACCACCGCTGTCACGACTACCCGTGCGTCGCCACCACTGCATAATCCGCCGCCGCAACCGGAGCCCGAAGGCGCAATTGGGGTTAGCGTAACGGTGTTATTAAGGGTGGTGGGTTTAACACTCAAAGCCACAGATGTCGTGACGCCCAGGCTATCTCTCACCGTTATAGTAACTGCCGTGTCGGCGTTGACGCTTCTGGCGATGGTCGTGAAGTTCGACCCAGAAATGGTCGGCGCGGGAACCGCAACGCTATTACTGCTGCCCGATGTATAGGGACCCGTTCCACCGCTGATTCTGAATTCAACAGGCACATCCGCAAACACGTCAGCCGCCGACGGCAGCACCGATAACGCAGCGACAGGTGGAGGCGCTGTTGCAACCTCAACGCCACCGCCGCCGCACGAACTGATCGCAATGCCAGCACCAGCGAGAATAAGCGCGGCTGCGCCGCGTTTTGCCCAAGCTCTGGGCTTGCTAAAGTAATTTTTGATCGTCACGGCGATGTCCCCTTTGATGCGGCTGAAATTTAGCCCAAGAATGTTGCGTATGAAAACTGGATAACCCCAGTTTGCTTAAGAATTAGTATGTTACCTCATTTTATTAAAGCGCAACTTTCACTTGGATGCAAGTGTTTTTACAATTGTGCTTAAGGTTGCGCTTTACGGTCAGGGGCAGGTAGTGGGTGTTATAACATTAAGGTGCGCTATTGTTTTTCCGTCTGTGATGTTGACCGCTATCTGGGGCGGCGCGGTACCCACAGATCGATTAGACGTTAGATTTGCTGGGAGTAAGCCAGCTGAAGGCGACATTACAAGAGCTGAATCACTAGGAACTGAAGTAGCTTTTACTGCAACAAAATTCCCAGTGCCCGCTATCGTAACGCTGGCTTTAGTTGTCTGGGCGGAAGATTTTGGACAATCAATGTTGAGTGGTTCGGGGAATATAGGGGAACGAGCAGCGACTGGGTAGTTGTTGCCGTCGTACTGGCGTCCCCGCGTTGTGAGTCAATCAGTGCGGTTTGTATTGCTTTCCCGGTTGCATCGGTAACGCTGAAAGAAGCCTGCCCGCACCGCGAAAGCGTGGCTCTAAAGCGTCCGCCACTGCTTCCAACTTTATCGGGCTCGGCCGTCGCGCTAGCCACCCCAATGGAGGCAACCGAATAAGGCGGTGTTCCACCGAATATTGTGTAATCCACTTGCGCCGTCGGAGGACACTTGCCAGCGCGTCCCGCAACTCCGGCAATACAACGCTCACGGTTAATAACTATGGTCTCGCCAAGAAGCGCAGAGAGGGGGTCAGCACTAAAGATGATGTTGAAATTGTATTGTTGGCGTTGTCCATTCGCCACAGCTACATCAGTTATTCTCAGCGTCGCGGCCTGAGTAGAAGTAGCCGCTATCAGCAATTATTCGTAAAGCGGACTCACCCTGCCCATCGGTCGAAACCGTGCAAGAGGTCGTCGTGCATGCAGCTCCGGAGCAAGGCTTTTTTTGCGCATTGAATGTATCAAAGCGCCATACAAAACGCGAATAGAATATTGAAATTCAGCGATTTGAGACAAATTTGTTGCACCGCGCAAAATCCGGCGTTATGATTGAGAGTTCCGGAATAGTCTTTGTGTAATCAGCGTGTTGCGTAGCTTATCAGGCTCGTAATTCGCTCTGGCACAACCCGCCTGTAAATCCCCGCAGCGTGTTGACTGGTAATCGCCGACGAATCCGGTAACAAAAAATGATGCGTGGCCTGCGCTGTTATTGCGCTGGCTCACTTGGTATCCATGAGATTTTGTCGCACACTATCTCAAGATTCGCACCGGTTGTTACCTTGTTTTCTTCGGAGAAATTTGCAATGTCACACGATGTTGATGTCACCCATTCCGCCCCGATTTCGCCCAATGCCGCGCAGGGTCTATACGATCCCAAAAACGAACACGATTCTTGCGGCGTCGGTTTTGTCACGCATGTCAAAGGCAAAAAATCGCACTCAATCGTGGAGCAGGGTTTAAAGATTCTCGACAATTTAAGCCATCGCGGCGCGACCGGTTATGACCCGTTGTTGGGCGATGGTGCGGGTATTTTGATTCAACTGCCCGATCTGCATTTGCGCCGCGCCTGTGGCAAGCAGGGCCTGACGTTACCCGCAATTGGTCAATACGGTGTCGGCATGGTGTTCCTGCCACGTGAACCTGCTTCCCGTATGGCCTGCGAGCAAGAGATTGAGCGCGCGATTTTGGGTGAGGGGCAAATTCTGCTTGGTTGGCGCGACGTGCCGACCAATAACAACGGCTTGTCGCCTGCGACGATTGCAGTCGAGCCGCTGATTCGTCAGGTGTTCGTGGCCCGAGGCACTAATACAATGAATCAGGACGATCTTGAGCGAAAGCTTTACATTATTCGTAAACGTTCCGGCCACGCGATTCAGGCGCTGAATTTGCGTCACGGCAAAGAATTTTATGTGCCGTCGTTTTCCACGCGCACCATCGTTTACAAAGGCATGCTGCTCGCCGATCAAGTCGGACACTATTTCACCGATCTGCAAGATCCGTCGATGATGACCGCATTGGCGCTCGTGCATCAGCGATTCTCGACCAACACTTTCCCCACTTGGGATCTGGCGCATCCGTTCCGCATGATTGCGCACAACGGTGAAATCAACACGCTGCGCGGCAACGTGAACTGGATTCGCGCGCGTCAGCAGGCGATTACCTCGCCGGTATTGAAGGAAGATTTGAAGAAAATTTGGCCGCTGATTTATGACGGCCAATCAGACTCTGCATCGTTCGATAACTGTCTCGAAATGTTAGTGATGGGTGGCTACTCGCTCGCGCACGCGATGATGATGATGATTCCCGAAGCGTGGAGCGGCCATAAGCTGATGGATGAAGATCGCCGTGCTTTCTACGAATATCACGCCACACTGATGGAAGCATGGGATGGCCCGGCCGCGATGGCGTTTACCGATGGTCGCCAAATTGGCGCGACGCTGGATCGCAATGGTCTTAGGCCCGCGCGCTATTTGCTCACCGATGACGACATCGTCGTGCTCGCATCCGAAGCCGGTGTGCTCGATATTCCGGAAGAAAAAATCGTCAAAAAATGGCGTCTGCAACCCGGCAAAATGTTTTTGGTTGATACCGAAAAAGGCGAAATCCTTGACGACGCCGATTTAAAGCGTGAGCTGGCCACGGCAAAACCGTATCGTGAATGGGTAGAAAAAGCGCGCATTCGTTTGGATCAATTGCCGGAATCCGCACCCGCTGAAAAATCCAAAGTGCCGCTGCTCGATTTACAGCAGGCTTTTGGTTACACCCAGGAAGATCTGAAATTTATTTTGGCCGCGATGGCGCAGAACGGCATTGAAGCCACCGGCTCAATGGGCAACGATTCGCCGCTGGCGGTGATGTCGAACAAGCCGCGCAATTTGTATCACTACTTCAAGCAATTATTTGCGCAAGTAACGAACCCACCGATTGATCCGATTCGTGAAGAGTTGGTGATGTCGACCGCGATCACGATTGGCCCGCGTCCGAATTTGCTCGATATTCATCACGCCGATCCCGGCTATTGGCTGGAAGTACCGCAGCCAGTATTGACCGCTGACGATATGGAAAAAATTCGTCATATCGAGATGTTCACGGGTGGTTATTTCAAGAGCCATGAACTCGATATCACTTACCCCGCATCGTGGGGCACTGAGGGCATTGAGGCGGCGGTGGCATCGCTGTGCGCACATGCGGAAGATGCGATTCATAACGGCTACAACCTGATGATCGTGACGGACCGGAATGTTGATGCCGAGAATGTGGCAATCCCCGCGTTGCTTGCGGTCGGCGCGATTCATCAGCACTTGGTGCGCAAAGGCTTGCGCACCTCAACCGGCCTGGTGGTTGAGACCGGTTCCGCACGCGAGGTGCATCATTTCGCGCTGCTTGGTGGCTACGGTGCGGCGGCCGTCCATCCTTATCTGGCGTTGGAAACCTTGCATCACATGCAAGATTATTTAGGTGACTACGACAAAAAAGAAGCCGAGAAAAAATACATCAAAGCCATCTCGAAAGGCTTGCTCAAAGTAATGTCGAAGATGGGCATTTCGACTTATCAAAGTTATTGCGGCGCGCAGATTTTTGAAGCCGTGGGATTGTCCTCTGAGTTTATCGGTAAACATTTCACCGGCACATCGTCAAGCGTGGAGGGTATCGGCATTTTTGAAATCGCGGAAGAAGCGATGACGACGCATCGCAAGGCATTTAGCGAAGATCCGGTGTTGCGCACGCAGCTGGATGCGGGCGGCGAGTACGCTTATCGCACGCGCGGCGAAGAGCATATGTGGACGCCGGAAGTCATCACCAAACTTCAACATTCGACGAAAACGAATTCGTACACGACCTACAAGGAATACGCAAAGCTCGTCAACGATCAAACCAAGCGCCATATGACCTTGCGTGGTTTGTTCGAGATCAAATCGGTCGGTGCGCCAGTGCCGCTGGATGAAGTGGAACCCGCAAAAGAAATCGTCAAACGTTTTGCCACAGGTGCGATGTCGCTTGGTTCAATTTCCACTGAGGCGCACGCGACGTTAGCCGTGGCAATGAACCGCATAGGCGGCAAATCAAACACGGGTGAAGGTGGTGAAGATCCGCGTCGTTTCGTGCCGATTCAAAAAGCGGGCGAAACATTCAAAACCAAATTGGGTGCCGAAGCACTCAACGACACGCCGCTGCAAATCGGTGATTCGAAGCGCTCAAAAATCAAGCAGGTGGCCTCCGCTCGTTTTGGAGTGACGGCTGAATATTTGAATTCAGCGGATCAGATTCAAATCAAAATGGCGCAGGGTGCCAAGCCCGGTGAGGGCGGCCAGTTGCCGGGACATAAAGTGTCGGATTACATCGGCTCATTGCGATTTGCGACGCCCGGTGTTGAGTTGATTTCACCGCCGCCGCATCACGATATTTATTCCATCGAAGATTTGGCGCAGTTGATTCATGATTTGAAAAACTGTAATTCGTCTGCATCGATTTCCGTGAAGCTTGTATCGGAGGTCGGTGTGGGCACGATTGCTGCGGGTGTGGCGAAAGCCAAGGCCGATCACGTGACTATTGCCGGTCACGATGGCGGTACCGGTGCGTCGCCAATTTCATCGGTGAAACATTGCGGCACACCGTGGGAATTAGGTCTGGCCGAGACGCAACAGACACTGGTGATGAATCGTCTGCGCGGCCGCATTGCGGTGCAGGTCGATGGGCAAATGAAAACCGGGCGTGATGTTTTGATCGGCGCATTGCTGGGCGCGGATGAATTTGGTTTTGCCACAGCACCATTGGTCGTCGAGGGCTGCATCATGATGCGAAAATGCCACTTGAATACGTGCCCGGTCGGTGTGGCCACGCAAGACCCGGCGCTACGCGCAAAATTCACCGGCCAGCCGGAACACGTCGTGAATTATTTCTTCTTCGTCGCCGAAGAAGTGCGCGAACTAATGGCGGCAATGGGCGTGCGCACGTTTAATGAATTGGTCGGCCGCGCCGATTTGCTCGATACCCGTGAAGGTATCGATCACTGGAAATTGAAGGGTCTCGATTTCTCGAAAATTTTCCACTTGCCAAAAATGCCGGCTGAAGTCGCACGTCATCATTGCGAGACGCAAGATCATGGTCTTGACGGTGCACTCGATAACAGTTTGATTGCATCCGCCAAAGCAGCGCTGGAGAAAAAACAGCGTGTGGTGATTGCTGAAAATATTCGCAACGCGAACCGCACAGTGGGTGCGATGTTGTCGGGCGAAGTGGCAAAGCGTTATGGCAATGTTGGTCTGGCGGACGACACGATTCACATTGATTTGGCAGGCACCGCCGGGCAAAGTTTTGGTGCGTTTTTGGCGCATGGCATCACGTTAAATCTGACCGGTCAGGCGAATGATTACGTCGGCAAAGGTTTGAGCGGTGGTCGCATTATCGTCAAACCAAATGCTGCGTTCAAAGGCGATCCGCTGGAAAATATTATTGTCGGCAACACCGTGATGTACGGCGCGACTTCTGGCGAAGCGTATTTCCGTGGCGTCGCGGGCGAGCGATTCTGTGTACGCAATTCGGGCGCGTCAGCGGTTGTGGAAGGTACCGGCGATCACGGTTGCGAGTACATGACCGGCGGCACAATCGTGGTGCTCGGTGCGACCGGTCGCAACTTTGCGGCGGGCATGTCGGGCGGCGTAGCGTATGTGCTGGATGAAGACGGCTTATTTGCCAAGCGTTGCAATATGGCGATGGTGGAGTTGGATGGCCTGTCTGAAGTGCCATCGACTACCTCGCACAAAGGCATGGCTGACACGATGTTGCTGAAATCGTTGGTCGATAATCACGCGAAATTAACGGGCAGTGAACGCGCGAAAACGATTCTCGCCAATTGGGCAGTGTGGGCGCCTAAATTTATCAAAGTGATGCCGACCGAATACAAACGCGCGCTATCTGAATTAGCGGCTAAAAAAGCGACGACCAAACAGAAAGAGGCCGCATAAGATGGGCAAGTCCACGGGATTCATGGAATATCAACGCTTGAGCGAAGCATCGATTCCGCCCGCCGAGCGCGTTAAAAATTTCAAAGAGTTTGTACTGCATCTAACCGATGCTGAGGCCAAAACACAGGGTGCGCGCTGCATGGATTGCGGCATTCCGTTTTGCCAGTCGGGTTGCCCGGTCAACAACATCATTCCCGATTTTAACGACCTCGTGTTTCGTCAAAATTGGCGCGACGCTCTTGATACTCTGCACTCGACCAATAACTTTCCGGAGTTCACCGGTCGCGTGTGTCCTGCGCCTTGCGAAGCAGCATGTACCTTGAATATCAATAACGATGCGGTCGGCATTAAATCGATTGAGCACGCGATTATTGACAAGGGTTGGGAAGAAGGCTGGGTCACGCCGCAGCCGCCTACGCACAAGACCGGCAAGCGCGTGGCCGTGGTCGGCTCCGGGCCTGCGGGCATGGCCGCTGCACAGCAGTTGGCGCGCGTTGGGCACGATGTGGTGGTGTTTGAAAAATCAGATCGTATCGGCGGTTTGCTGCGCTACGGCATTCCCGATTTCAAAATGGAAAAATCACACATTGACCGGCGCGTCGCACAGATGGAAGCCGAAGGCGTCAAATTTCGAGTGAGCCAGAATATTGGCGTTGATACGCCGGCATCCGCGCTGGTTGCCGATTTCGATGCCGTAATTTTAAGCGGCGGCGCGGAATGGCCGCGTGACTTGCCGGTGCCGGGCCGTGAGCTGGATGGCATTCATTTCGCAATGGATTTCTTGCCTTCGCAAAATAAAATTGTTGCAGGCGATAAAGTGCCAAAGCAAATTATGGCGACCGCGAAGCACGTGGTCGTGATTGGCGGCGGTGATACCGGCAGCGATTGCGTCGGCACGTCAAACCGTCATGGTGCTGCCACCATCACGCAATTTGAATTGCTCCCGCAACCACCGAACGAGGAAAACAAACCGCTGGTGTGGCCGTACTGGCCGGTGAAGTTGCGCACGTCTTCATCGCACGAAGAAGGCTGTGATCGCGACTGGTCGGTGGCGACGAAAAAATTCGTCGGCAGCAACGGCAAGGTTGAAAAACTGGTCGCCGTCAAAGTCGCGTGGAAAGATGGGAAGATGCAAGAAATTCCCGGCTCCGAATTCGACATGAAAGCCGATTTGGTTTTGCTCGCGATGGGCTTCATGGGCCCAGCGCAACAAGGCTTGCTCGAACAATTTGTGGCACTTGGCGTGGAAAAAGATGCGCGCAGCAACGTCAAAGCGAGCACTGAGGGCGACGCCAATAACAAAGGCGCATACCAAACCGCCAACCCGAAAGTATTTGCTGCAGGCGATATGCGGCGCGGTCAATCACTCGTCGTCTGGGCAATCCGCGAAGGCCGCCAATGCGCACGTTCGGTGGATGAATATTTGATGGGTTCTTCAGAGCTGCCGAGGTAATCCACCAGCATTGGCGCGCATTTCGAGCAATTTATGCTTCAAAAAGCGCGCCAGATATGGTGTTTGTATTTCGTTATTTGCGCCCCGCCCCACTCAAATTCCCCAACGCCGCTTGAAACCGCTCGCGGCCTTTATCGGGTTGCGTGGATTTGGCGATCTTCGCCACCACTGGCGTGAGCTCGGCGATGCGATCTTTGAATGATGGATGGACGGCGTTGAGCATCGCCAATCCTTGATCGTTTGAGCGATCATTTTGCAGCGTGCGCAACACATTCAAATATGCGTTTGCATCGTAGCCCGCGCGCGTCATGATGACGGCAGCCATGCGATCCGCTTCGAATTCGAGCGCGCGATCCATCGGGAAATTAATTGCGCCGAGCTTGTCTTGGCCGCCCTCGGCCGCCATCGTAGTGAGCTGATGCCGTTTCACCACATGGGCGATCTCGTGTGCGAGCACGCCAGCCAGCTCAGCCTCGCTAGTCAATTTCTTGAGCATACCGCGTGTCACCAGCACCTTGCCGCCCGGTAGCGGATAGGCACCAATTTCGCTGCGATCCATGATGCCAAATTGCCACGGCAAGTCGACGCGTTCGGTGCCAGTGGTGAGCCAGCGACCGACTTGATTTACATATTCTTGTGCACGGTCGTTGTTGAGCAGTTTTCCGCCCTCAAGCAGCGTGACAGCGAGCTCGTCGCCGATTTCGATTTCGCGTGCTTCGCTTATGTCGGCAGCGTGGGCGAGCGGTGAGAGTGTGCTTGCTGCACAGACGAAAGCCAGCGTCAAAAAGCGCGCTCCGAACGCGCTTCTCAGTTGCTCACAAACACCCGCTGTTGACCATTCCAACCACTTCATCGATTCGCGCTACCTCGTAACCGTGCCGAAAACAAAACTGAGCAAAAATTTGCATTTAATTTATGTAGGCTACGCTTGCCTGCACCAATGCTGCATTTTGCGCGAATTCTTCGGCTTCTGTGCGAGATACTGAATAAAGTTTTAATTTCTGCAATTCTTCGGAATTTGATTTGGCCGCATTTGCACCATCTTCACCTAGGCCGCGAATCCCAATCGTTGCGGTGCGCGTACGGTTGGCGGCGCTGCTGCCGGTGCTGGAACGCGAGCGATCCGAGCTCAATACCGCTGTAAACCAGCTCAAGAAACCGCCGGTTGGCTTGGGGCTGGCTTCGACAATAGTGACTTGCGATTTGATATGACCTGCGGGAATCCAACCGGCGCGGCCACCGGTCTCAACGCGCACCCAACCGGATTGACGCTGGAGTACCACAATGTCGGCTTCTGCCAGCAACGAAGCAATGCGTTTGGCGCTGGCGCTCGGGCTTTCCCGCAGCTCTGTTTGCCGATTTGTGGTGGTACGCTCATCCGCGTGGCTTGGCGATGAGAACAAGATGCTGGCCGCGAAAAGCGTCACTAATATCATCGAAGTGCGAAGCAGGCTACCCATAACGTTTCTTTCTTGGTTAACAATTTGTGTACGAAAAAACTGCTCAAAACCAGTGACTTAATTCAAAAAACCCAGATCAATATAAATGTAATACTTTTCACATATGTTTACATTATCACGGAAAATTTTCTTGAATTCTGTGATCGACAGCACATAAAACACGAAAGATAGTTAGGTATTATTTTACGAAATTCGTTACTATCTCACCGTCAAAAGCAGACACATTTTTTCACTAAGGGGTTATAAAATGAAATTGATCGTTCCTGTATCCGCAGTATTGGCTGTTTTGTTGGCAGGCTGTCAGGCAATGCCTGCCATGTCGCCTCCGGCGGCAGATGGTAAAGCGCCGGCTGCAACTACGGCATCAGCCAGCAAATCAGCACCGGCAGCGTCGACCGGCAGCGGCTCGGCGGGAGGCGCTGCTAATGCATTGGGCGCGCTCAGCGGTGCCTTGGGTAGCCTTAGCGGTGGTGCCAGCAGCAATGACAAGACGGGTAACTTGCTCGGCGCAGCAGGCGATTTGGCAAAAGGGTTTAGCATTACCGATGAAGAGGTCAAACTGATGGCTTCCAATTTTGCTAAACAATCTGATGGCGAAAACAAGGTGGCACCAGCGTCCAGTATCTACGCCAAGCGTTTGGCCAAGCTCACCAGCAAACTGGTCAACTACGACGGCATGAAATTGGATTACAAAGTTTATATGTCCGATACCGTCAACGCTTTTGCGATGGCTGATGGCACCGTGCGCGTGTATTCAGGTTTGATGGATTTAATGAGTGACGATGAATTGCGTTTTGTGATTGGTCATGAAATCGGTCATGTGAAATTGGGTCACAGCGCATCGTCAATCAAGACCGCTTACCAGTCCTCGGCCTTGGTAAAAGGCGCAACAGCAGTTGCCGCAAACAGCAAAGGTGGTTCGGCGGTATTGAATATCGCTGGCGATCAGTTGAAAGGTATCTTCCAGAAGGCGTTGACCTCTGCACACTCGCGCGGCCAGGAATCTGATTCCGACGCGTACTCGGTAAAATTCATGAAAGCCAATAAGATCCCAACCAAAGCGGCTTCTAGTGCGTTGTTAAAGCTCGCCAAAGGTGGATCAGGTGGTGCGGGTTTCTTGTCCACGCATCCCGATCCAGCAGATCGTGCAGCAGCAGTAGAAAAAATGGCGGGTAACTAAAAAATTGTAAGTGCTGAAAAAACAAAAACCCCTACGAAATCGTAGGGTTTTTTTATTGGAACTTTACAGTCGCCAAGTCTGATTAACTGCTCGCCGGCGCAGGCGCATAGCTTTTGATTTTCTCCAGCAGGAAGTCGCGCACGCCCGGCGGCAGCGACGCGGATTCAACCTCAAATTTCTCAGCAATGTGATCGGGATCAAACACGCCATCGGCAATAAAAATCGCGCTCATCGCGCGGCCGGGTTTATCTTCCGGCGAATCCACGCCCTCGTGGTTGTAGCCGCGTTCCTGTGACCAGCGCAGTGCGCGCTGCTGATCGGCCTTGGCGTAGCAAAGCTGAAAGCCTTGAATTTCAGTCTCGCCGCCGCCTTTACTTTCCGCAGCAACGTTTTCCCACACATAAAGATCAAAAAACTCATCGTGAAACCAGCGGCGGTGAGTGCCTGCATCATGTTGCGTGATGTTGGTGACTTCGCTGAGCATTTTTGTTCTCCTTTGTGGCGCGGATCAGGCGTTCATTCTCGCCAGCATCGCGAGCATTTTATCCGGATCATCTGCTTTGAGAATTTTTGCGGCGGCAGGTTCAATATCGGGCAAATTCGACATCAACACGCGTTGCTTCACCGTCAATACATTGGCCGGATGCATGGAAAATTCGCGCAGGCCGAACCCGAGCAACAGCCGCGTCAGCTCGACGTCTCCAGCCATTTCGCCGCACACCGTTACGGGCACACCGGCCGCATTGGCCTGGCGAATCACGCTCGAAATCAGCATCAATACGGCCGGATGTAATGGGTCGTATAAATGCGCCACGGTGTCGTCCGTGCGGTCAATCGCCAGCGTGTACTGAATCAAATCGTTGGTGCCGATGGAGAGGAAATCGAGCGTGCGTAAAAACATCGGTAACGCAATTGCCGCAGCGGGAATTTCAATCATGCCGCCCACTTGAATTTTGTCATTAAACTTTTTGCCTTCGGCGCGAAGTTGTTCTTTGGCAACATCAAGTGCGGCGATGGTTTGCTTTAATTCGTTGACCGATACCAACATCGGAATCAGGATTCGCACATCACCAAATTTCGATGCGCGCAAAATTGCCCGAAGCTGCGTATTGAATAACTGCGGCTCACTCAGGCAATAGCGGATGGCGCGAAGGCCGAGCGCCGAGTGCGCGCTGGGTTGATCCGGCCCGCCGAGTGATTTGTCCGCACCGATATCAAGCGTACGAATCACCACTGGCTTGCCGCGCATCCCTTCCGCGACCGTTTTGTATGCTTCGAATTGCTCTTCCTCGGTGGGAGAACCTTTACGATTCATAAACAAAAATTCGGTACGGAACAATCCGATTCCTGTCGCACCCGATTGCTTGACCGCATCCAAGTCCGATGGCAATTCAATATTGGCGAACAGCTCCACCAATGTGCCGTCGAGCGTCTCGGCTGCTGCCGTTTTAATGCGCGACAGCTTTTGCCGCTCGAGCTTCCAGTGACTTTGCTTCAACCGATATTCGGCCAGCACCATTTCATCAGGATCAACAATCACCACGCCCTGGGTGCCATCAACAATGATGACTTCATCTTCGCGCACCAGCTCGCGCGCCGCATGCAGCGCAACGATGGCGGGAATCGCCAGGCTGCGCGCCAGAATGGCGGTGTGTGACGTGGAGCCACCAACATCTGTGACGAAGGCAGCGACTTGATGGTCTTTAAATAAAATGACGTCCGCTGGGGAAAGGTCGTGCGCGACCAGGATTGTGTCTTCGGCGCGCTCACGAAGCTTCTCTGGCACATCGCTGATTTGCCCTGAAAGCGCGGCAACTATGCGCTCAGCTACTTGCCGCACATCGGTTTTGCGCTCACGCAAATATTCGTCTTGCACTTCGGCAAACTGCGCGAGCAATTCGTCCAGCTGCAGCTTCAACGCCCATTCCGCATTGCATGATTCGCGGCGGATCACATCGCGCGGCGTCTCCGAAAGAGATGGGTCGTCAAGCATCATCCGATGTATCGTGACGAACGCGGCCATCTCGCCGGATGCCTCACCTTTGTGCGTGGATTGGATTTCTTTTTCGAGATTGTTAAGCTCCGCGCGTACCAGCTTCACCGCTTTTTCAAAACGCTTTACTTCGCGTGCAATGAACTCTTCAGGTATCTGGTAATGATCGACTTCGAGTGACGCGCTCGTCACCAAATGCGCGTGGCCGATGGCGATTCCGCCGGAAACACCGAGGCCGTGCAGGGTAAAACTCACGCGGATTCACTCAAATAGCGCTGTACAAACTCCAGCATTGGCAGGCATCTCAGAGCATTTTTGCCTTGATCGCCGCCCCCAGTAATGAGTTTCGTTTCCAAAAAACTATTCGCCTTCGCCAAATTTGTCATTGATCAAAGCAACGACCGCGCCCATTGCATCGCCCTCGTCCGCGCCGGACGCTTCAAGTTCCAGTTTTGAACCCTTGCCCGCTGCCAGCATCATCACGCCCATGATTGATTTTGCATTCACGCGTTTACCGGCTTTGGTCACGAATATATCTGCTTGAAACTGCCCGGCCGTTTGCGTTAATTTTGCCGATGCTCTGGCGTGCAGTCCGAGTTTATTGATGATCTCAATTTCTTGTGTCAACACGATTAACACCCTCCCGGCATACGAATAACGCCTTCGTTAGCGCCAGCGAGTGATTTCTCAATCAATTCTTTCATTGGTTCTTCTCGGTAGCTCAACGCCTTAATTAACATCGGTAAATTGATCCCTGAAATACCTTCAACGCGGCCTGGCTCCAGCAAACGGCAGGCGATGTTGGCCGGTGTTGCACCGAAAATATCGGTCATCACCAACACACCCTGACCTTGATCCAGAAAGCGCACCAAGTCCCGGCCTTGGGGCAAAATCGCTTCGGGATCGTCGTGGATGGTGACACCCAATTGACGAAGATAGAGCGGCCGCTTGCCCATCACGTGGCTGGCACAGTGAATCAGGGATTCGCCCAAAGTGCCGTGGGCAACAATTAATAAACCGATCATGTTTGCGACGCTTGGAAATGAGTCAATTTGTATTTTAGCTTACGCGGCAGTACTGCGACTTGGGGGTATCGGGACAAAATAAAAGCGATGGATTTGTCTGCGGGGCAAGGCGCAAACCACAGCCATGGCCTTACCATGGCGAGGATTCGCAACGCCGCCCTGCGGACAAAGACGCGCTTTCATGTCCCGATACTTCCGAGTCACAGTACTACGTGCGTCGCCAACCACCACGCCGCTGCCGCAACAAATGCCGAACACGGAATCGTCAATATCCATGCCCAGACGATGCCACCCGCCACACCCCAGCGCACTGCATTGAATTTATTGGCTGAACCGACGCCGACAATCGCGCCCGTGATCGTGTGCGTAGTGGAGACAGGAATCCCCAATCCGGTTGCCAGAAACAGGGTAATTGCGCCGCCCGTTTCGGCACAAAATCCACCGACCGGTTTGAGCTTGGTGATTTTTTGCCCCATCGTTTTTACAATCCGCCAGCCGCCAAATAGGGTGCCTGCACCGATGGCTAGATAGCAGGAAATAATGACCCAGACTGGCACCGGATCGCTTGCGCCCGTCATGCCTGCGGCGATCAGCAGCATCCAGATAATGCCAATGGTTTTTTGTGCGTCGTTACCGCCGTGACCCAGGCTGTAGAACGATGCTGACACCAGCTGCAATCGTCGAAACCAGCGATCAACCTTGCGCGGTGTAGTACGACGAAAAATCCACGCGACCGCCAGCATCAAGACGCTGCCAAAAACAAATCCCAACAGCGGTGAAATCAAAATAAACGCGAGGGTTTTAACCAACCCGCTGCCTACCAGCGCACCAGTACCCGCTTTAGCGACCGCAGCGCCGACCAAACCACCGATGAGCGCGTGCGACGACGAGGACGGAATGCCATACCACCACGTAATCGCGTTCCAAAAAATCGCGCCGATCAGTGCGCCCATAATGACAAAGTGATCCACCACGATCGGGTCAATCGTGCCCTTGCCAACGGTGCTTGCCACCTTTAGTTGAAAAATAAAAATGGCAATGACATTAAAAAATGCCGCCCATGCGACTGCATATTGCGGCTTCAACACCCCGGTCGAAACCACCGTCGCAATCGAATTCGCGGCGTCATGAAAGCCGTTCATAAAATCGAACGCAAGCGCCAGGATGACCAGAAAAACAATCATCCCCATTGAGATGGAAAGCGTGCCCATGATCGCGACGACTTAAGAATTCTCGAGGACGATACCCTCGATCACGTTGGCCGTATCTTCGCAGCGATCAGTAATCGTCTCGAGCAATTCATACACCGCCTTTAGCCGAATCAGCTCGCGGGTATCCGGCTCGTCACGAAACAATTTCGACATCGCGGAGCGCATCACGCGATCCGCTTCTGACTCCAGCGTGTCGATCTCGTTGCAGATTTTGAGGATCGCCTGCGCGTTATCCATGTTCGACAGCAAGCCCACCGCCAGTTTTACTTTCTCGGTACACGCCACGCAAATCTCGGCCAACTTGCGGGCAGAATCAGACACTTCGCGCACGTCGTACAACACCACACATTCAGCCACATCTTCCATCAGATCAAGTACATCATCCATCGCGCTGATCAGCTTGTGAATATCGTCGCGATCCAGTGGGGTTACAAATGTTTGATGCAAAAGGCTGATCGTGTCGTGGGTAATCTTGTCGGCTTTTTTCTCAAGGTCGCTGACGTTGCGGGCATGCGCCTCGCGATTGCCCATGTCACGCAGAAACGCATCGAGCTCTTGCGCGCAAGCCACCATCAATGTTGCATGTTCGTTGAAATTATCGAAAAACCGCCCCTCTTTGGGCATAAAGCGACCGAACATGATGTCTCCCCGTGCACACGGCAATAGAATGTGACAAAAATATGACGGCGATTGTAGCAGCCGTGGGTGCGGGAAACGGTTGCTGAAGCGTTTATGGAGGCTAGCAGCCTGTCGGACTTAAAGAATCGATGCGAAAAATGAGCTGGGTGAGGGCAAATTTTCACGCTTTTCAAGCCAATGGTTGTTCCCTTGGCGTAGAAAAGCGGGAAAATATGCACCGCCCAGATCATTTTGCAGCCGATTCCCTTTAAGTCCGACAGGCTGCTAGGCCGCAACCGCCTGTGGCTTAGGCTCGGCAGCGCAGGCGCGCTCATGCGGAAAAATGGCGGAAAAAGTGGTGCCGTGATTGCTTGCATCCATTGAGCTTTGAATTTCAAGATGGCTGTCGTGGCGTAGCAGCACGTGTTTGACAATCGCCAGCCCCAAGCCCGTACCGCCCGATGCACGTGAACGACCACGATCTACGCGATAAAAACGTTCCGTGAGGCGCGGTAAATGTTCTGCGCCGATGCCTTCACCGTTGTCAACTACGCGAAATACAAGTGGTGCGTGTTGATCCGCTTGTGACCACTGCACTGCAATTTTGCCGCCTTCAGGCGTGTAGCGCACCGCGTTGGTGATCAGATTGCCAAACGCGCTGCTGATCTCATCGCGATTGCCCAGCAGCCAGGGGCCGGTTATTTCTTTGCTGATGCTATGTCGATGCGCCGACAGTTGTTCTGCATCGCTCACCAAGGTGGCAATCAGTTCCGGGATATTGATGGGTGCTACGTTAAGGCGGTTGCGGTTGTCTTCCAGTCGGGAAAGGGTGAGCAAATCTTCGACCAAATGTTGCATCCGCGCGGTCTGCGCGCTCATGTGTGCGAGCGATTTTTTCAACAGTGCTTCGTTGCTGGTTCCCGCAATGGTCACGGTTTCCAGAAAGCCGGTGACCACGGTGAGCGGTGTGCGCAATTCGTGCGATACGTTGGCGACGAAATCGCGGCGAATTGTTTCCAATCTTTCACGCTCTGAAATGTCGCGCGACAACAAGAGCATTTGATCGTCGCCAAACGCGACCAACTGCAGCGACAGCGTCACCTCGTTTGAGGCTGCAGTCGGGCCCGATTTGTTGTGCTGCAAGCGAATAATCAGCGGCTCCAAAAAATTGCGCGAGTTTAAGTAATTGATTAATTCCGGGTTGCGGATCAGATACGTTACAACCTGCATGCGATCACGTTTGAGCGAGATGCCCAGATGCGCTTCTGCGCTCGGATTGCACCACACGATGTTGTATTGGCTGTCGAGCATCACTGCGCCGTCGGGCAGCGCCACCGCAGCCGCCTGGAAGCGGCTCAACGTATCGGCAAGCGCGCGCTGCGCGGCGCGCTCGTGACGAATCACACGGTAAAGATGGCCCAGCGTCTCGCCCCACAAGCCGATGCCATCGGGTAACGTCGCCGCCTGTGGATCATCCAACCACACCGACAGCGAGGCTAATTTGTGAGCGTAATAGCCGACAACGGCGAGTATCGCCAGCGCACCAACCGCAATGCCCCATGTCACATTAATCACTAAAGTGGTCAGCCCGCCCAACACGATGGCTATTGCGGCCACCCGCAGCAACGCTAGCAGTGTAAATTTGGTGACTGGCGACATGTGTGTGACGAGATTTTGTGAAGACAAAACAGACTCGTCATTATGCTACGCAAATAGCTAATCAGCCGCAAACCTATAACCGCTGCCACGCACTGTATGCACCAACACATCATGGCTGGATGGAGACAATGCAGCACGCAGCCGACGAATATGCACATCCACCGTACGCTCTTCAATAAACACATGATCGCCCCACACAAAATCGAGTAGTTGTGTGCGCGAATAAACGCGCTCAATATGGGTCATGAAAAAGTGCAGCAGACGAAATTCGGTCGGCCCCATCGAGAGTGTCTGGCCGTGCCCGGAAATTTTGTGCGAAGTGGGATCAAGCCGCAAGCCATGATAATCAATCACGTCCTGGGTGAGTTCGGGCGCGCGGCGACGCAGCACCGCTTTGATCCGCGCTTCTAGCTCGCGCACTGAAAACGGTTTGGTCATGTAGTCATCAGCGCCACTTTCCAGGCCCTTTAACTTATCCTCCTCTTCCCCTTTGGCGGTGAGCAGGATGATCGGCAATGATTTGGTGCGCGAATCCCCGCGCAAGCGGCGCGCGAGTTCGACGCCGCTCATGCCGGGCAGCATCCAATCCAGCAACGCCAAATCGGGTAGTTCCAGTTGCACCTGCTTTAGTGCGCTTTCGGCGCTGTCGTGGGTCAGCACGCGGTAGCCGCCCATTTCCAAATTTATTTGGATGAGGTCTTGTATCGCTGGTTCGTCTTCTACCACGAGGATGGTTGGATTCATATCTTCACACTACCTTTCTATGTACACATACATCATATTTCAGCTTTGTGAAGGTAATGTGACAGTCGCTCGTACTCCCTTGCCGCCCAATACCAAAGTATCATAGAGACATTCAATTAATAGTATCGACAGGAAGCAGCATGGCCGGCCTTACCCCAAACTCCCCGCGACCCACCGAAATTAAACTGCACCAGAAATCGCGTGAGCTCGAAATTCATTTTGATGACAATGCCGAGTTTCGGTTTTCGTGCGAATTTTTGCGCGTTTATTCGCCGTCGGCTGAGGTGCGCGGTCATGGCCCGGGGCAAGAAGTTTTGCAGGTGGGAAAGAAAAACGTTGATATCACCGCCATTGATCCGGTCGGTTCCTACGCGGTGAAACTGGTCTTTTCAGATGGCCATGACACCGGTTTGTATTCATGGGATTATTTTTACGACTTGGGTAAAAACAAAGATAGTTACTGGAAAACATACCTTGCGCGGATGGAACAATCCGCTGCAAGTCGTGATCAGGTGACTAAGTTAAAATAGAAACCATGTCAAAAACAACCCATTTTGGTTTTCAGGAAGTTGCCGAGGAGCAGAAGTCAGGCAAAGTGCGCGAGGTATTTGCGTCAGTGGCACCCAGCTACGACATCATGAACGATTTGATGTCCGGCGGCTTGCATCGCGTGTGGAAGAAATTTACTGTTGATCTCGCCAACGTGAAGCCAGGTGAAAAAGTGCTCGATGTGGCGTCTGGCTCGGGTGATCTTGCCATGACGTTTGCGAAATTAGCTGGCGCAAATAATGTCTGGCAAACCGATATTAATGAAGCGATGTTAAAGGTCGGGCGTGATCGATTGATTAACCATGGCCTGTCGTTGCCGGCAGCGCTGTGCGATGCCGAAAAATTGCCGTTCGCGAACGAGTCGTTTGATCTGGTGACAGTTGCCTTTGGCCTGCGCAATATGACGCACAAGGAGATCGCACTCGCCGAGATGACGAGAGTGTTAAAAACTGGCGGTCGCCTGCTGGTGCTCGAGTTTTCCAAAGTGCATGAATCCTTGAAAAAAGCCTACGACCTTTACTCTTTCAATCTGCTGCCGCTGATGGGTAAATACGTGGCCAAGGATGAAACGAGTTATCGCTATTTGGCAGAATCGATTCGCATGCACCCGGATCAAGATGCGCTGAAGGAAATGATGGCGTCAGCGGGATTGTCGCGGGTAGAATATTTCAATCTGACGGCAGGCGTGGCGGCGGTGCATAAGGGCGTAAAGTTGTAGCGGCGGAAATGAACTTGTTTTGTGCTGTCTCGTCTCAATACTAGTCAGGCATGGTGTTGTTCAGGTATGCAGTGATTCGACGGTTGGCTTTGGCATCACAAGCTCGCAATTAATTTTGGCAATACTTTTGGAGACGCTGATGAACACGAATTTGAAGAATGTTTTGGCCAGTACGCTGGTCGCGGTAATGACCTTTGGCTCACTTGGGTTTTCCTCCGATGCCGATGCGAGAAAGCGTTTTGGTGGCGGTCAATCCAGCGGTATGCAGCGCGATTCAGTAAAGCGGGATGCAGGCACGCCGCCCAAGCCCGCCACGCCACCGCAAGCCGCACCTGCCGGTGCTGCTGCAAGTGCCGCGCCAGCTGCGGCAGCGGCAGCAGCCCCAGCGGCATCAGGGATGCGTAAGTGGCTCGGTCCACTCGCAGGATTGGCCGTGGGCGGACTGTTGGCGTCAATGCTGATGGGAGGTGGATTTGATGGCCTCAAGATTCTTGACATGTTGCTCATGGCAGGAATCGCAATTGGCGGCTTTATGCTGATCCGTGCGTTTATGCGCAAACGGGCAATGTCGGCTTCGGCGGCTCAGGGATCGAACAGTATGCAATATGCAGGTGCTGGTGGCGCATACAATCCTGCGCCTTCCGCACCAGCAGAGTCGCAGCGCGCGGCATATTCACCTCCTGCGCAGCCGCAAGCAAACGGTCGCATTGTTGCGCCCGCGATTGGTAGCCGCCTGGCTGACGGAAACGCGTCGCCAGCACAGATTGAGGCCGCGACCTTGAATCCGCGCATACCCGCCGACTTTGACGTGGTGCCATTCGAGCGCCAAGCTGAGGCGGCCTTCATCCGGCTGCAAGCGGCTAATGACGCAAAAGACTTGAACGACATTCGCGATTTCACCTCGCCGGAAATGTTTGCCGAAATTTCATTGCAACTGAAGGATCGCGGCGACGCTGTCCAACGAACTGAAGTGGTGACGCTCAGCGTGAATGTTCTCGAAGTCGTCAACGAGAATAATCGCGCCATTGCCAGCGTACGTTACACGGGAACGATTCGTGAAGATGTAGGCGCCTTGCCTGAATCTTTTGATGAGGTTTGGCATGTGGCCAAGAATCTAGACGACGTAAACGCCACGTGGAAATTGGCGGGGATTCAGCAACTTGGCTGATCGGCATTGCCTGTTGTGAGTACCGTGGTCAACTATCCCGTCGTCAAGTTTTTGAATCGCGTGTTGTCGGATTACCCGATGGCGCGCGATTTACTTAAAGCGCATGTGGGCAAATCGATCACCACCGAAGTCGGGCCGATTTCAATTCACATTCGTGTGAGTGCGCACGGTGAATTTGAGTTGGTTGGCACTGCCGGCAACGCGCCGCTCGTCAGCGAGGGGCTCCGCGGAGTAGCCGCGCCAGACGTGGCGTTTCGCATACCTTTGCGGCTCCTTCCACGCCTCGCGCGTGGTGATGAATCTGCGTTTTCAGAGATCGCGTTTGAAGGTGATAGTGAATTCGCGTCAGCGTTATCGTCCATCGCCCGAAATGTGGATTGGGATATTGAAGAGGATTTGAGTCAAGTTGTCGGTGATATTGGTGCCAAGCGAATCGTCGGCGACGCGAACGCAGCGCGGCAATGGTCAAACGATGCCGAGGCGCGGCTCATGGCAAATGTGGCGGAATATTTGACCGAAGAAAAACGCGCGTTCGCCACCAAACGCGATGTCGAATTGCTGGCAACAGATAACGAAAACTTGCGTGACGCATTGGCGCGCCTTGAGGCCAAAATCAATGCCAGTGCCGCTCATCTTGCCTAAGTCGCCACCGTCATTTTTGCGGAGGATCGGGCGTGGGCTGTTGGCCATTCCAGCCGCACTGTGGATCTTTATCGAAGAATGGCTTTGGGATCGCATGCTGGCGCTCACCAGCGCGCTCTCAAAACTGCCGCCCATTCGCTGGGTCGAATCGCAAATTTCGAAGCTGCCTGCCTATGCGGCGCTTATTGCTTTTTTGATTCCTGTCGCCATTCTGCTGCCATTCAAGCTCGCCGCATTCTGGCTTATCGCGCACGGCAAAGGCGTGCTCGGCATGATCGTTTTTATCGTCGCGAAAATCATCGGTACAGCGTTTCTTGCGCGCATCTTCACATTGACAAAACCCGCGCTGATGACGATTGGCTGGTTCGCGCGCTCGTATACGGCGATCACGTTGTGGAAGTTGCGCTTATACGATTACGTGAATGCATTGCCTGCGTATCGGGCGATTCGACAACGAGTGGCCGCGATCAGGCACCAAGTCAAGAGCTGGTGGCTGAGACTTAAAGGCGCGTGATTTGCTCCTTTATTGCCCCTTTATCGTCCCTTTATCGCTCATTTATCGCCCCTTTACGAGCGGTGCCAACGCGCCGGTTGACACCGATCCCGGACGAAACAGAAATTCACAATGCTGATGCGCCGAGTCATCGTCATACGTAGTCGTACGCCTTATAATGAAGTCCTGTTGCGGTATCGCGGGCAGACAGCTTTGGGTCACCTATGAGAGCTGAAACAGCCAAGCAGGCTAAAAACTAATTCGCCGCAGCTCGTTTGCGTGCATCACAGCAAAGCGGGAATCGCAGGCCGGTATTCAGGGAGAATAATATGCAGCGCACCGAGCCCATTAAAGCCCCAGGCTGGATGGGAAAGTATCGAAGCCTCGTTCTGGCCGTAGCATTTTTTGTCGTTTTTGATCTGCTGGTGCTCGTGGCGACCTTTTTTATGTCGCATCAAATTGCCGACGATACTGCCACCGTAAATCTGATTAATCGTCAGCGGATGCTGTCACAGCGGATCGCCAAGTCAATCCACGTTGCCGAGGCGGACCCAACGGCCTCCCAACCCGCCGTCGCTTCAATGAAGGAGCTAAAGAGCGCTGCCGCCTTGTTTGACGCCACCCATCGCGGTTTGCGCGTCGGCGGTGTGGTTGAAGATAACGCAGGTCAGGAGATTCGCCAAAAGCCGCTTGACGATGCGGCCCAGCAAGACTTGCTGAAGCAAATTGCGGTGCTCTGGACACCGTATGTTGCGTTAATTGACCCGCTCACTGGCGCAAACTTACCGGCAACTGAAACGATTCGCAAAGCCGCGGACTATAGCCGAACCAACAGCAGCAAAATTCTCGATTTGTTAACGCAGCTTGGCACGCCGTTTGAAGCCGGGCTGAAAGAAAAAGCCAGCGCGTTGCGGGTTGTCCAGATCGTCGGCGTTTTGTTGGCATTGGCTAATCTGGCCTACATTATTTTTGTGCTTATTCGCAAACTTCGTGCGGCCGATGAGTTGATCGATCAGCGACATCGTGAACACACGCAAATCATGGCGACTGTCCGCGAAGGCCTTTTTTTATTGAATAAGGATGGCACGATTGGTTCGCAAATGTCCGCTTCTTTCCCATTGGTTATGGGGCAGCGCGCGTCGCCGGGAATGGATTTTTTGAGCATTCTTAAAAATCTGGTGCCGGAAAAAGACTACGAAGCGGCGACCGAATATGTCAATCTTTTGTTTGGTGATCGAGTGAAGGAAAGTCTGGTCGCGAGCCTAAACCCGTTGAGCCAGCTGGAGTTGCGCAGCTCTGACGAAGCAGGAGACATGACGTCGCGATTCATCAGCCTGCAATTCAGTCGCGTCAAAACCGGGCGCGAAATTACGCATCTATTGGTGACCGCGCAGGACATATCGGATCGCGTGCGACTCACGCAAGCCGTAAAAGATGCCGAGGCGCGCGCGCAGGAGGAGATTAAAGGCCTGCTTGATTTGCTGGAGCTTGAGCCCGCAGTGTCGAAACGATTCTTGATCGACACCGAACAATCACTTGACGCCATTAACGACGCGCTTCGCGGCGCAGGCCAGACGCGTGATTATCCATCGACAATCAGCGAAATTTTTCGCCGCGTGCATAAGCTAAAGGGCGAAGCCACGGTACATAACCTGACCCTGTTCGAAACGCTCGCGCACCGGTTTGAAACAATGTTGAGCGAGCTTCGTGACCGTCCCAATTTAAATGGCGATGACTTGCTGGCGATTCCGCCGCATCTGGAAGATATTTACAGCCGTACCGCAAAATTGCGCTCGTTGGCCGAGCGCATGTCGAGCAAGGATGCGCATCTGGTGCAAAGTGCGGCGTCTGGTCATGAGTTTGGCTACATGCTGGAAGCGCTTGCTGAAAAAG
>JANMQR010000036.1:0-16391 GCA_031370625.1 Burkholderiales bacterium
CCAACGCCTCTGTCCTGTATGCTTCGCACTCGCTTAAAACCCTGAAACACAAACCTGAAAAGCACGATCATGGCTCAATACGTATATACGATGAATCGCGTGGGCAAAATTGTTCCGCCCAAGCGTCAAATTCTCAAGAACATTTCGCTATCGTTTTTCCCCGGTGCCAAGATTGGCGTGCTGGGCTTGAATGGCTCGGGAAAATCGACCATTTTGAAAATTATGGCCGGCCTCGATAAAGAGATCGAGGGTGAAGCCACGCCGATGCCGAATTTGAGCATTGGCTATCTGCCGCAGGAGCCCATCGTGAACCCGGAGCAAACGGTGCGCGAGGCCGTCGAGGAGGGCATTGGCGGGGTGCTGAAGGCGAAAGCGCGGCTTGAGCAGGTGTATGCCGCCTACGCGGAGCCGGACGCCGATTTTGACGCGTTGGCGACCGAGCAGGGCGAATTAGAGGCGATCATCAATGCATCTGATGGCGAGAATGCCGATGTGCAGCTTGAAATCGCCGCCGATGCGCTGCGTCTGCCGCCGTGGGAAGCAGTGATGAAAAATTTATCCGGCGGTGAAAAGCGCCGGGTGGCATTGTGCCGTTTGCTGCTGTCGAAGCCAGATATGTTGCTGCTCGATGAGCCGACCAACCATTTGGATGCGGAAAGTGTGGATTGGCTGGAGCAGTTTTTGCAGAATTTTCCCGGCACCGTGGTCGCCGTGACCCATGATCGCTATTTCCTGGATAACGCCGCCGAATGGATTCTGGAATTGGATCGCGGATCGGGCATTCCGTGGGAAGGCAACTATTCGTCCTGGCTCGATCAGAAAAAAGATCGTTTAGCGCAAGAAGAATCCGGCGAATCCGCCCGCCAAAAAGCGCTGAAAAAAGAACTGGAATGGGTGCGGCAGAATCCGAAAGGACGGATGGCGAAATCGAAGGCGCGGATGACGCGATTCGAAGAATTATCCAGCTACGAATATCAGAAGCGTAACGAAACGCAGGAATTGTTTATTCCGGTCGGCGAGCGCCTGGGTAATGAGGTGATCGAGTTCACCAATGTGTCGAAGGCGTATGGTGATCGTTTGTTGATTGATGATTTGAGTTTCAAAGTGCCGCCGGGCGCGATTGTGGGCATCATCGGCCCCAACGGTGCGGGTAAATCGACGTTGTTCAAATTGATTTCAGGCCGCGAGCAGCCGGACAGCGGCACGGTGAAAATCGGCCCGACGGTCAATATCGCTTTCGTCGATCAATCACGCGATCAATTGGAAAACGACAAAACGGTGTGGCAGGCGGTTTCGGGTGGGTCGGATATTCTGCAAGTCGGCCGATTCGAAATGCAATCGCGCGCGTATCTGGGTCGCTTCAATTTCAAAGGCGGCGATCAGCAAAAACTGGTCGGCAATTTATCCGGCGGTGAACGCGGCCGATTGCACATGGCGAAAACACTGCTCGAAGGCGGCAACGTATTGCTGCTTGATGAACCGTCAAACGATCTGGATGTGGAAACGCTGCGCTCGCTCGAAGATGCGCTGATGGAATTCGCTGGCTGCGTGATGGTGGTGTCGCATGATCGCTGGTTCCTCGACCGTATCGCCACCCACATTCTGGCGTGTGAAGGCGATTCGCATTGGGTGTTCTACGACGGCAATTACAACGAATACGAAAACGATAAACGTAATCGCCTGGGTGAAGAAGCGTCACGGCCGAAACGGATTCGCTATCGTGCGTTGAAGTAAGCGCAGTCGTAGCAATAGCCCGGAAAGCCAATACAGGTGCGGCTCTCCGGGCTTTTTAACGCGTAAAAAAATAAAATAGAAAAGTTAAAAGGGGGCAGTGATGGATCGCGATGAATTCGAAGGTCTCGTTCGGCAATTGGAAGCCGAATCAGAGAACACACCTGCGGCGTTTCGCACCAAGGTGGTTCTGCTGAGTGTGTCGGCCTATGTGTTTTTGTTTGTATCGCTGGCAGCGATTATTGCGGTTGCATACTGGGGAATCGGCTACGCGCACGCGCATCACAAAACGCGAATGCTGATCATGTTCAGCATTTTTGCGCTGATGATGGTGCCGGTTTTTTACGTTGTGCTTCGCATGTTTTTTATGCGGTTGTCGCCGCCCGAGGGTCGTGCGATTACGCGCACTGACGCGCCGCGCTTGTTCGAGGTGATCGATAAAATGCGCAAAAAATTAAAAGGGCCACCGATCCATCACGTGCTGATTTATGGCGAGTACAACGCATCCATTTCGCAAGTCCCACGGTTTGGATTATTTGGCGGTCACACCAATTACCTGCGGCTTGGCTTGCCGTATCTGCTCGGTGTGACGCCGAAGGAAATGCTCGCCACCGTTGCCCACGAATACGGACATTTGTGCGGCGATCACGGCAAAATGGGCGCGTGGATTTATCGTCAGCGTCGCACGCTGTTAGCACTTTACGAGCAAGTGGAAGACATGTCGGAATCCAGCTGGGTACACGAACTGATGCACAACGTGCTGCGCCGCTTTATGCCGCGCTACGATGCCTACACGTTTGTGCTTTCGCGGCAGCAGGAATACGAGGCCGACAAAACCGCGAGTGAAATCGCGGGTGCGAAACACAATGCGACCGGCTTAATTCGTGACGAATTGCTCGCGCGCTGGATTGGTGAAAATTTCTGGCCGACGTTTTATAAGCAAGCCGAAGCGCTGGCGGCACCCGCATTTTTCCCGTTCGCCTCCATGCGCACTGCGTTTGGCATGAGTTACGCCGATTGGGCTACCGCGCCGCGACTGTCGGCGGCGTGGCGCGAATCATCCGACGCGACTGATACGCACCCATGCCTGCGCGAGCGCGTGGAAGCCGCGGGCGAATCGGCCAAACTGCCGCCGCCGACGGACACCACCGCTGCGGAAGCGCTGCTGGGAAACTTTACGAAGACATTGATTTCAGAATTTGATCTTGATTGGTGGAAAAAAGAAAAACGCGAGTGGCAATCGCGGCATCAATACGTCACGCGTTCCAAACAAGAATTAAACGCGTTCGCCGCGCAACCCTTCGACACCTTGGCGCCACATGAGTTACAGCAATTCGCGCTACTCAAAGCCGAATTCGATTCGCCACAAGCCGCCAAGCCGGTGCTCGAATATTTACTTGCCAAACCGGGTGGGCCATATCCGAAACCGTCGTTTTTCTACGGTCGAATTTTACTGAATGAAGGCGATGAGCGCGGCCTCAATCACCTCGAAACTGCGGCAAAAGGTGATCGCAACAGCGTTGATGCCGTCGCTAAAATGGGTTACTACTTTTTGCTTGAAAAACGCGATGCGCGCGCGGCAAATGCTTGGTGGGAGAAGATATATGCGTTGGCAGGTTAGGCTGCATCAGAATTTTTGTATTTCAGGCGTTGTAGATTCCTGCTGTTTACCGTTTAACGATTAACATTTAACAACCCATTTTATTTTCAGGAATTGTCATGCCATTTATTGGTGTCGGTCTTCACATTTTGGTGGCGCTTTATTTCGCGGTTCATGCGGTGCGCACCGGCCAGCAAATGTATTGGCTGATTATTTTATTTTCGTTTCCGCTACTGGGTAGTGTGGTGTATTTTGCGGTGATTTATTTGCCCGCATCGCGCATGGATCGTGGCGTGCGCAAGGTCGCGAATGTGGCCGCGAATGTCGTGACAAATGTGCTTGATCCGGGCCGTGAACTACGCGAAGCGATACAGGCGTTTGATTTGGCACCCACCGCGCAAAATCAGATGCGCTTGGCAAATGCTTATTTGGAAGAAGGCAATGCAGCCGAGGCCGCGAAACAATTCGATCTTTGCTTAAAAGGCCCATTTGCCACTGATGCGACGATTCGCGTGGCGGCGGCGCAGGCGAAATTGCAAAATAATCAGGCTGAAGAAGCCGCACAACTTCTCGCCCGAGTGAAATCCGAAACGCCACAATTCCGCCCTGAACAAGTTTGTTTACTTTTGGCACAGTCGCTCGCGGCATCGGGAAAAAATGACGAAGCCAGACGTGAATTCGTGGAAGCTGTCGCTCGTTTTGATTCGGCGGATGCGCGCGGCGAATATGCGATTTGGGCGGCGCATCAAAGCGATCTCGATACCGCGAATGGCTTGCGCGCTGAGCTTGAAAAAGCGCAGCAGCATTGGAGTAAACATACGCGATCACTACATCAGCCGCTGATGCGGCGAGTGGATGCGGCAATTTCTGAAGCACGGAAATAGGCAGCGGATTGCTATTACGTTACTTTCACGCAAACAAGATGAATCACCAAATCCCAGTCAATGTCTGCCGCTAATGAATTGCCTTTGCCATCGAACGACGCATAGATAACCCAGCCCGCGCCGTCGTTTTTGGGCTTCGATAAAATGAGGCGAAAATCGGCTGGTTCACCGCGCCCTGATTGGGCCGAAAAGCCGGATGAAACGGCTTTTAGCCCAGCCGGACAAGTGGCTTCTGCTTTTTTTACTTTGGTTTGATCCGCGCCAGAATTGTTTTCAACAATCGCATATCCGCCGCTGTTAAAAATAGTTTTTTGAATCGGCAATATTGAACGTGGTGGCGTTGTGAAAATCCTTTCCCGGCTAATTTGCGCGGATGCGGGAATCGTAATGAAGAGTGCCATCACAATAATTTTCCAATGTTTCATGAATTTATTTCCTTTCAGGGAATGGCAGCCTTTGTTGTCTTGGCCATCGAGACAACACAGCCCGCCTTTCGCCATTCTTCACAAATTTTGCTCACTCCATTCGCGACAAACCTGTTTCGGCAAATTTTGAGCTTGCATTCGCCAGGCTTTGCTGCAAATCCGGGCTGAACGCCTGTTTCGCCGCTTGGTTGAATTGCGCGCCCATCACGACCAAATCAATGCCCGTCAGCTCTTGGGCAAACCAATGCGGACGCGGGCCGGGGCCGGGCCAGCGCAGCCGAAAACCAGTGCCACAAAAATCATCCGTAAATCGAGCGACGTGTCCGCCAACGATGATGATCGATTGTTGCGCGCCTTGGCGCGCTGTGCTGTCAGCTATTTCTTGAATCAATTCGGCGCGGCTGGTCAATGTCTGCGCGACCGCAATTAAAAACGCGTAGCGCGGCGGTAGTGGCTGCGGATTTAATTCCACCGCAGCGAACGGATTATGACCGCCGCCAATCGCATCCCAAATTTCAGGGTGACGCGCGAGAACACTCGCGAGGATGGTTTTCCAGGGTTCAGGCTGCGGGCCAAAAATAGAGCCGCTTGAATGTCTCGTGAACATCTGTCCGAAAATATTCATGCGTTCCAGTGCTTGTCGAATAACCGGATCCCACGGCCCCGGCTTCAGGGGGTGTTCATCGTCTTCGCGTCCGCGGTTGCCGCCCGCGGCTGCGCTGATGATCGAGAATAACTTGTCGGTGCTGATTTGAAACGAGGCAGAGTTGGTTAGTGCAATATGCATTTCGTTCACGCCTTAACGGGTTGACCGGATAGAATTAAATGAGGACTGGGCGACTGGCTCGCGTTGGTTTGCACGTGTAATCGCCATCACGGGAAGATTCGCTTCATCCGGAAGGCACTGGCTGATAGGTTTCAGCGCAGCGAGGTTTCACGTTACGCCCGGCTTAGTGGGCTGCATATCCCCTGAACGTGGGATGGCTGAGAGACATTCGTCCCATTGTGCCACCTCAACATAATGAAATATTGAAGATGTTGTAATGGATTGATGGTGGTGCCGACCAATCGTCCAGGCATGCTTTTAGGAGAAACCAGTGAATACACTAGCGATTGAGACGACTGAGACGATTCAAACGAGTAAGCCGATCCACCCCGCGTGGATGCGTGTCACCCATTGGCTGAACGCAATTGCAGTCGTTATCATGGTGATGAGTGGCTGGAAAATCTATAACGCATCGCCCATTTTCGCCTTCAAATTTCCCGGTGAAATCACGCTCGGCGGCTGGCTGGGCGGGGCGATTCAGTGGCATTTTGCGGCGATGTGGCTATTTGCCATTAACGGCCTTGTGTATCTGGCGCTGAATATTTTGAGCGGGCGATTACGTGTCAAGTTTTTCCCCATCAATATTTACGGCGTGATTGGCGACATGAAAGATGCGCTGCGCGGCAAGTTGGCGCATGGCGATTTGAGCAAGTACAACATGGTGCAAAAGACTGCGTATTTGCTGGTCACCCTTGCCTTGGTGATATTAGTGTTGTCGGGATTGGCGATTTGGAAACCGGTGCAATTTCCGCTGCTGCTAACCCTCATGGGTGACTTCGACAATGCACGTGTGGTGCATTTTTGGGCGATGGCATTTGTTGTGTCATTTTTAGCGGTTCATCTGGTCATGGTGGCGCTCGTGCCGCGCACCTTGCTCACGATGATTCGCGGAAAATAAGGAGATCGTCATGATGAAAAAACGAATTCAGTTGCTCGATGAACAACTCATTATCAAAGACGCAGTCAAAGAATTGGGCATGCCCGGTCGTCGCTTGTTTGGCAAACGCGCCGTTAGCCTTGGTGCGCTATCCATGCTCAGTGGTTGCGGCTTGACGAACGAAAATTCTGTCGAAAAAATGCTGATGTCAATTTCACGTTTTAACGATGGGGCACAGGCGCTATTGTTTGATCCAACCAAGCTCGCGCAAACGTACCCTGAATCGATGATCACGACACCGTTTCCGTTCAACGCGTTTTACGCGGAATCGGCAGTGCCCAAAATTAACGAAGATTACAAGCTCAAATTGAGCGGCATGATCGCCAACAGAAACGAATGGACCTTACCCGCGCTTTACGCGCTCCCCCAAGTGAGCCAGATTACGCGTCACATTTGCGTGGAAGGCTGGAGTGCGATTGGCAAATGGGGCGGTGTGATGTTCAGCGAATTTCTGAAACGTGTCGGTGCTGACACCAATGCAAAATTTATCGGCTTTCGTTGCGCCGATGAATACTTCACCAGCATCGATATGGCTACCGCACTGCACCCGCAAACGCTGCTCACCTTCACCTTCGCCGATCAATTACTCCCCGCCAAATATGGCTACCCAATGAAGCTGCGCATGCCGACCAAACTCGGCTACAAAAATCCGAAACACATTACTGAGATTTTTGTAAGCAACACCAATCCGGGCGGGTATTGGGAAGATCAGGGGTATAACTGGTTTGGGGGGAGTTGAAAGAGTGAATTAACTTCGTCACTTGCGGGAACGTGTTTCTTGTTGCGTTCTCGTGAGGTATATTAATTGAAGTTGATGGTTGCTTTTTACTGCCAGGATTTGCCGAAAATATTTTTTATCATTAGATACTGAATTGAAAACGAGGGTTCGTGTATTGAGTGTCGTTCTACTGCTAGCCTTAGTGGGTAGCTATGTCACTTATCGCTCAGAAAACACGATGTCTGATCGAATTGACGATGAAGTGCGTGAATCCGGAAGGCTCAATCTAGCCAAAGTTGTTGATTTCGAGTGGGATAGCGTCTATGTGTTTGGCCCGTATTGGAGTCGAGAGAAGATCTGTGAAAAGCTATCTGCTAGCTGGGCAACTTGTGAGGCCGTTGTTCCTTTTTCTTTGGGTGAAAGCGGATATCTATTTGCATATATGAAAGAAGGGCGTTATCTCAAATACGAATGGCACATGGCCTGGAACGGCGGATTTTGTGATTCCGTACTAGGGGAGAGAATTGCCAAAGCAGATGCCATCTTTCGCGCAACTCCAAGTTATAAAACTCTATTTGGCACACAAGTTTTTGAGCTCTGTGCAGCACAAGATGGATTGAAAGTGAGATAACTTTAGAACATCGCTCAAGATGTGCGGTTCTCACTCGGCCATATCGATCTTCACCCGCTCCCGCAACAAAAACTTCTGAATCTTCCCCGTCGACGTTTTCGGTAACTCACCAAACACCACCCGCTTTGGCACTTTAAATCGTGCCATGCGCTCGCGGCAAAATTCAATCACTTCTGCTTCAGTGGCGACTGCGCCAACTTTCAATTCCACAAACGCACACGGTGTTTCGCCCCATTTTTCATCGGGTTGGGCGACGACGGCAGAGACCATGATGGCGGGGTGTCGGGAGAGGACATCTTCTACTTCGATGGACGAAATATTTTCGCCGCCGGAGATGATGATGTCTTTGGAGCGGTCTTTTATTTTGGCGTAGCCGTCCGGATGAATCACTGCGAGGTCCCCCGTGTGATACCAGCCGCCGGCGAATGCTTCATCGGTGGCTTTGGGATTTTTCAAATAACCGCACATGGTGATGTTGCCGCGAAACATGATTTCGCCCATGGTTTCGCCGTCGTGTGGAACCGGCTGCATCGTTTCAGGATTCATCACCGTCATGTCTTCTTGCAACGTGTAAGCGACACCCTGGCGGCCATTATTCATCGCGCGTTCTTCTACGCTGAGTTCATTCCACGCATCGTGTCGCGCGCATGCGGCAGCGGGGCCGTACACCTCGGTGAGCCCGTACACGTGCGTGAGGTCGAAGCCCATTGCCTCCATACCTTCGATTACCGCGACGGGTGGGGCGGCACCGGCCACCAAGCATTTCACTTGGTGGGTGATGTCGCGTTTCATTTCGGCGGGCGCGTTGATGAGCGTGGCATGCACAATCGGCGCGCCGCAGTAGTGCGAGACTTTGTGCGCGCGGATTAAATCGAACACCGTTTTCGCCTCCACTTTGCGCAGGCAAATGTTGGTGCCCGCGACCGCCGCAATTGTCCACGGAAAACACCAGCCGTTGCAGTGGAACATTGGTAGCGTCCACAAATAAACGGGGTGATGCGGGAGCTGCCAATCGACGATATTGCTCACCGCATTCAAGTACGCGCCGCGATGATGGTAGACCACGCCCTTCGGATTGCCGGTGGTGCCGGAGGTGTAATTGAGTGCCACGGCATCCCATTCATCGGTGGGGAGCTGCCATGCAAAATTTTCGTCGCCAGATTCAATAAATATCTCATATTCGAACTTGCCGAGTGGTTTGCCGCCGGTGAACGTTGTGTCATCAACATCAATCACCAATGGTTTTACTTTGACGAGGGTGAGTGCCTTCTCCACCACGCCGGAAAATTCACGATCCGTAAACAAGACCTTCGCCTCGCCATGATCAAGCATGAAGGCGATGGTCTCGGCGTCGAGTCGCGTATTGAGCGTATTCACCACCGCACCCAGCATGGCGGGCGCGTAATGCAGCTCAAACATCGCGGGAATATTCGGCAGCATCGCTGCTACCGTGGTGCCTTTGGTGACGCCGTGTTTTGCGAGTGCGGATGCTAGCGCGCGTACCCGCGAATAGGTGTCGCGCCAGCTAATTCGACGCTCGCCATAAATCGTTGCGGTGTATTCCGGATAAACGCTCGCGGCTTTACGCAGAAATGATAATGGTGTGAGCGGCACATAATTTGCGGCGTTTTTGTCGAGGTGTTCGTCGTAAATACTCATGAGGCCTCCGGGTGCGTATGGACAGATTCAAACGATGTTTTTCTTTTTATAGTTTGTTCTGTTTTCAGCGACGATGCTGAAATGTAATGCCTCTATCGTAGGTCAGGTTGCGAAGCTAACTGACACGTACTCAATTTGCATACCGATGTCAGGTAGCTATGCAACCTGACCTACCTGAGAGCCTCAGGTTTGTGTGCCGATGCCGCACTGCCAATTGGCGAATCGCGTCAGGGACAAATAACATTAGGATTAAATATCAATTGCCAAATAAAAAACACTAGCATGGGCGGGCGTTTCAAAGCAAAAATGCTTCAAATAGCGCGCCAGTACTAGTGTTTATTCTTCCCAAAAATTGCTTCTCAAACCTACATCGTCCGCACAACCCCCACCACCAGCCCTTCAATATCCAACGCAGTCGTATCCAGATTCACCACAATCGGCAGAAAGTCAGGATTCTCGGCAACCAAGTAAGCGTTTTTGCCTTTGAGTTTTAGGCGCTTGACAGTCGCATCGCCATCAATTCGCGCGACGACAATTTGCCCGGTGCGGGCTTGATTCGTCTTATGAACTGCCAGCCAATCGCCATCCATGATGCCGACATCTTTCATGCTCATGCCGGAAACACGCAGCAAAAAATCGGCCTTTGGTTTGAACATGAGTGGGCTTACCGGATAGCGCCCCATCACGTTTTCCTGCGCGAGAATCGGCGCGCCGGCAGCGACTTTACCAATTAGCGGCAGGCCGTGCTCTTCGTCATTAGCTGCATCATCTTCGCCACTCATGATGCGAATGCCGCGCGATGAGCCCGCCATCATTTCAATCGCGCCTTTGCGCTCGAGCGCGCGAAGGTGTTCTTCTGCAGCGTTCGGAGAGCGAAAGCCAAGTGCCGCACACATTTCTGCGCGGGTCGGCGGCATATTGTTTTGCGCGATCCACTCTTTGAGGAAGGCGAGAATTTCTTGCTGACGTACAGTTAAATTTTCCATAGCTGTCTTTTTATACAGTTTTGCAATTATTTGCAAGCGTTATTTTTACGTTGACGATTTTGCGTGGCGAGGTTGGTTTGAAAAATCAGCAATAAGGCTACAATGCGAGCGACTTTACATTTTCGTAAACGCACAAATCGCCGATTTATTTTCATCAATAGAACAAAAAAATTTTCTCGAGGGAGTGGCGTATGTCAGGCAGCGGATTTCACGTTCACGGGCCACACGATCACGCGGTGGAACATGCAGCCGAGAGCCATGACACAAAGCACGACGCTCATTTCAGCTTGGGCCAAACCGTTGCGGTATTTACGGCTGTGCTGGCAACTGTTGGTGCGATCGTCAGCTATCAGGGCGGGCACTCTCAGAATGAGGCGCTGTATTTCAAGAATGACGCTGTGTTGAAGAAAGCTGAGGCGTCGAACACATGGGCGCAATATCAAGCAAAGAGTACCAAGCAAAATTTGGCAGAACTGGCCGAAGGGCTGTCCAGCACGGCTGAACAAAGGGTTCGTTATGCAGCCGAAATAAAGCGCTACGGCGAAGAGAAGGCGGCGCTCAAAAAAGTCGCCGAAGGCCAGGAGCTTGCTTCTGTGGCATCGAACGTAAAATCCGAAGCCGCGCTTAATCCGCATGACAAACTCGCGATGGCAATGACGTTTATTCAGATCGCGATTTCGCTGGCGTCGATCTGTGTGTTGACACGTAAACGCTGGATGCTGGGACTCGCAGGAGCCGCCGCAGCGATTGGCCTCGGCTATTGGGTTGCCGCGTATTTGCTGCATGGCATGGGGCACTGATCCGGCATTAGAGAAACTTGTGTATTGAGGGTGCGTCAAAGTTGCCTTAAGAAAATTTCGGTGACACCTTGAGCACACTAATTGATTTATTCCCGCCCACACTTGCTGATGCAGAATATCGCATCACGCTCATCAAGCCGCGCGCCTACGCGAGCACGCGAAATTTTTTGAATGGTGCGGTGACACGCTTATCGCCCTACATCGCGCACGGCTTCGTCAGCCTCGCTGATGTTGCACCTGCGATTGAGGCGAAGTACCCTGCGGAAGAATGCGAAAAACTGTTGATGGAATTCGGCTGGCGTGAATTTTTTCAGCATGTGTGGCGACATTTGGGCGACGGTGTTTTACGCGACGTAAAGCCCGGGCTGCATGGCGTGAGCTACTCGCCGGATTTTCCTGCCGATATTGCTGAAGCGCGCACCGGCATTCCCGTGATTGACGGCGCGGTGCGCGAACTTTATGCCACCGGCTATCTGCACAATCACGCCCGCATGTGGCTTGCGTCGTATGTGGTGCATATGCGCAAAGTCCATTGGCGCGCGGGGGCGGATTGGATGATTGCGCATTTGCTCGATGGTGATTTTGGCAGCAATCATCTTTCGTGGCAGTGGGTGGCGGGGACGTTCAGTGGCAAACCGTATTTATTTAATGCCGAAAACGTCAGCAAATATGCGCCTGATTGGAACAGCGCCGGAACGGAAATTGACAGAAGCTACGAGGCGCTCGATGACATTGCGCGCGGACAAAAAACGCTGTTGCCAAATCCAAAATTTGCGACATCAGCGGCGATGTCGCAGCCGAGCTTGTTCATGCAACCTGATGACGGCGCGCAGCACCGCAATACGTCAAACGCCGCGCCAGTGCTAGCGTCTGGGGCGATGCTGGTTCATCCCTGGGATTTGGCGGCACCCGCGAATGGGGTCGAACAAGTGCCAAGAATCGGTATCATTCACCTGCCATTTCACGCCGATTTTCCGTGGTCAAAACGTCGCTGGGATTTTGTGATGACGCGAATGCGAGAAGTGACGAGCGAAATTTTTATTGGCGATGTGAGTGAGTTTATTCGCGAGCATAAAAATATTAAATTGAGTGCGACGGCAACTTACAACTTTGGTTATCGCGAAGCGCTGTCCGCGCCAAATGTGTCGTTGCTACCAATCCGCCGATTTACACAAGACCCCGAAAAAATGTGCGGATCGTTTACGCGATTTTGGGCGGCGGTGGGGCGGGAGCGCGTTGATCGGGGTGAGCGACGTAAGCCGTAGTGCAATCTGCCACCACGGCTGGTCATTCCGCGCCGCTCTTGCGAGGAATCTGCTTTTACGTTAACACGAAGAAAGAGCAGATTTGTCACCCTATAAAACTGGGTTCGCAATGACAGTGAAGGGTTTGCTACACTGTAAAAGCTAATGCAGGAGCGGCGTTCAAGCAGCTTTCCCGGATTCAAGCGCCGCACCACTGCTAGAGTTTCATGTCTCAGTACGGCAATGGCACTTCTGGTTTCGCCGCTTGCAACACACGCCGAAAATCTTCTTTGATCCGCGTAAGCGCGGCATCCGTTTCCGCCTCAAATCGCAGCACAATTACCGGCGTGGTATTCGATGCACGCGCCAGACCAAAACCATCCGGATACTCCACGCGTAATCCGTCGATGGTGATGACTTCAATGGCACCTGTAAATTTCGCGGTATGCAGGAGCGAATCAATCAAACGATGTGGCTCGCCTTCGGCTAATTTCCAATTGAGTTCAGGTGTGGAAATCGCATTCGGCAATGCTTTTAACGGTGCGCTGGCATCAGCGAATTTGCTGATGATTTCCAGCAATCGCGCGCCGCAGTAGAGTGCGTCGTCAAATCCATACCAGCGTTCTTTGAAGAAAGTATGTCCGCTCATTTCGCCGGCGAGTGGCGAGCCGATCTGTTTCATTTTTAGTTTGATCAGCGAATGGCCGGTTTTCCACATCAGCGGGCGGCCGCCGTGGTCGCGAATCCATTTGAACAAATTGCGCGATGATTTCACGTCAAAAATAATTTCGCCATTCGGCACGCGCGAAAGTACATCGGCCGCGAACAGCATCAACTGACGATCCGGAAAAATGATTTCGCCGTCTTTGGTCACGACACCCAAACGATCACCATCACCGTCGAACGCGAGACCGATTTCAGCGTCCGTTTCTTTCAGCGCGCGAATCACATCCTGCAAATTCTTTGGCTGGGATGGGTCGGGATGATGATTCGGAAAATTGCCATCAACATCGCAAAATAATTCCACAACTTCACAGCCCAGCGCCTTGAATAATCGCGGCGCAATCGCGCCCGGTGAGCCATTGCCGCAATCCACCACCACCTTCATCGGCCGTGCGAGTTTGGCATCGCCAACTATGCGCGCGACATAATCGTCCGCAATATCGCGCGCTTCATAGGAGCCTCGGCCAGTTGCAAATTCGTCGGTCTCGATTGCGCGTTTCAAACTTTGAATCGCATCGAGCGCTAGCGTTTCGCCTTCGATCACCATTTTGATACCGTTGTATTCCGGCGGGTTATGCGAGCCCGTGACCATCACGCCGGATTTGGTGCCGTAGTGATGCGCGCCGAAATACACCATCGGCGTCGCACACACACCGATATCGATGACGTTAATGCCGGTGGATTGCAAACCACGGGCGAGGGCGCTTGACAGCGATGGCCCGGAGAGCCGCCCGTCGCGACCGATTGTGACGGATGTGCCGCCGCGTTTTTTTGCCTCGGTGCCCAGCGCTTTACCGATCAGTTCAACCGTTTCGGGCGTGAGGGACACGCCGACAATACCGCGAATGTCATAGGCTTTAAAAATTTCGGAAGCAACAGAACTCATGAAAACCTTTCGTTTTTGAAATTGATTCACAAAGCTTGGTCGAACATTTTGCCACATGCTCCTGCTGAAATTGGTTTCCACTACAGCAATGCGGCTAAAATCGTGATTATGTTTTCTTCTATCGAAACTCTTATCGGCAACACGCCGCTCGCGCGTCTCGTGCGCATACCCGCCGCCTCTGGCATTCACGCGAGTAACGTGCTGCTCGGCAAACTGGAAGGCAATAATCCGGCTGGCAGCGTGAAGGATCGTCCGGCGATGTCGATGATCGCGCGCGCTGAGGAACGTAAAACGATTAAACCCGGCGACACCTTGATCGAAGCCACCAGCGGCAATACCGGTATCGCGCTGGCCATGGCGGCGGCGATTAAAGGCTACAAGATGGTGCTGATCATGCCGGAGCATTTGTCGATTGAGCGGCGGCAAACCATGCGCGCATTCGGCGCAGAACTTATTCTCACGCCAAAAAAAATCGGCATGGAAGGCGCACGCGATTACGCCGATTCGCTGCAAAAAGAGCGTGGTGGTTTGATTCTTGATCAATTCGGCAATCCCGATAATCCGCTTGCGCATTACCTGACCACCGGCCCCGAAATCTGGCGCGATACGCAGGGCAAGATCACCCATTTTGTGGCGACGATGGGCACGACGGGCACCATCACGGGCGTCTCACGTTTTCTGAAAGAAGTGAATCCCGCAATTCAAATTATCGGCGTGCATCCGGCAGATGGCTCGAATGTGCCCGGCATTCGCAAATGGGCACCCGAATACGTGCCAAAAATTTTTGATGCCAGGCGCGTGGATCGGGTGATTGAGGTTACGCAGGCTGAGAGCGAAGAAATGACTCGTCGTTTGGCGCGTGAGGAAGGTATTTTTGCCGGCATTTCCTCTGGCGGCGGTTTGGTCGCGGCACTAAAGGTGGCGAGCGAGGTCGAAGACGCCGTGATCGTGCATATTGTGTGTGATCGGGGCGATCGATATTTGTCCACGGGCGTTTTTCCCGCTTGAACTTTGTTTTGTGCGTATTTGTCCTACAACGTAAACGAACGGTTGCTTGTAACGTTAAGTTTGGAGAGTGGTGAATACGTGGCGGATAAAATTACAGGGAAGGATTCATCATGAAACATCATTTGCGGGCGCTTCAGCTCGTTGTCGCCGGTTTGGTAATCGCGGTGTCTGCGGGTTGCGGCACGATTTCTTTTTTTCCAGCCCAGCCCGCGCAGAAAGCGGCGGATAAAGTGATTGACGATATCTGGCCGCCGATTCAGCCGACGGTACCAGTAGCATCGGTTGGCATCGCCAAAGAAAAAGAACCGCCGGTCGAGCCAGTAATGTCGCCAAAACCTGTATCCAAGTAGTCGCGCTATGGCGTTTGCATTCAACTTTATTTTGAGAAATTGGCGCTTGCGCGGTGGCGTTTTTGTCTTACTCATTGCCGTCACGCTGTCGTCAGGCGCATATGCGGCCACCACGCCAACGCCGGATGTCGATGTAAGCACCCCGGCCATCGTTGTAATCAAAAAAAGTCTTGCCGCGCGCTTCAAATTTTTAAGACCGCACCTTGAATCTGGCGCTATCGGGCTAACCCATGACGGTCTGATTGCGGTGCGCGATTTGCAGGCGATTGCGGTAAACGAAACCTTAAAAGTTGAAGCAATCGTCGCGGAAGAAAATAAAGATCGTGCGTCGCTATATCGCGAAATCGCGCGAGCCAACGGTCGCCCGGATTGGGAAAGCGATCTCAAATCGACATTTGCGGAGCGCTGGATAAGCCGCGCCGCGTCAGGCTGGTATCATCGCGACAGCGCAGGTAAATGGATTCGTAAAATGTAAATCATTCGGATCGCTTCACCAAAAAACCAAGCGCCGATGGCGCTTTTTTATTTTCATATCATCCATATTTAACGGCTCCCGTGACCCCCATCTTAGTCTTCGATATCGAAACCATTCCCGACATTCACGGCCTGCGCAAGCTGCAAGGCCTGGATAATTCAATGAACGATGACGCCGTCGCCGAGCTGGTATTTCAGCGTCGTCGTCAGCAAACCGGTGGCAGCGATTTCCTGCCGCTGCATCAACATAAAGTCATCGCGATTTCGTGTGTGATGCGATCCGATGAAGGCTTAAAAACATGGACGCTGGGCAAAATTGAAGATACCGAGAAAGATATTATTCAGCGCTTCTTCGACGGCATTGAGCGCTACACACCGCAAATTATCTCGTGGAATGGCGGCGGGTTTGATCTGCCGGTATTGCACTATCGCTCGTTAGTTCACAGCATCGTCGCGCCGAAATATTGGGACATGGGCGAGGATGATCGCGACTATAAATGGAACAACTA
>JANMQR010000065.1:0-2384 GCA_031370625.1 Burkholderiales bacterium
TCGTACTTGAATCCGGGTTTATGCCTGAAAGTTCCCGTGGATACTAGGGTTTGCATTTAAGAAGTAGTCAATCAAGTTTGCACAGCACCACCCGCAGCAAATTTTTTGTTAACGTCAGCCAGCCCTCAGCAGCGCAGCAAGCCAACGTGACGCCCAAATCAATTCCAACGGAGCATCACACGCGCTTTTTTATGCTGGCAGCCAGCCTCGTATCACTATTTTTTATTTCAACTTTCGCACCCATAGCGCACGCCCGGTGAATTCGAGGGCGCGAAATATGACGCGCTGCGCCATCGCGCCACGCTCACCGTTCAGCAAACGAGCGGTGAAAAAACCTTCGCGCGGACAAAGGCCTCGACGATGACGCCGTGACGGCATTGTTCATCCGCTATTTTCAACAACATAAAGAATTCCATCAAAACATGAAAGCATCTCTGCACATGAAGCATCAGCCCTCCCTTATTTCCGTAGCCGTCGCATTAACCTTTTTGCCCTTGTTCATGGCCTCAAGTTCTACCGCAGTCGCCCAAGATGCGACCGAAGCAAAATTTGAATCAAAAACCGTTGTTGCCGCGCAGTCATTGCCTACTGTGACCGTTACCGACAGCGCGGACAAAGGTTATGCGGCAAATGAATCCAGTGGTGCCACCAAATCAAATGCGCCTCTGCGCGATGTGCCGCAAACCGTTAACGTGATTTCGAAACAGCTGATGACCGATCAAGGCGCGCGCTCGATGCAGGATGTGCTGCGCAACGTTCCCGGTGTGGGCATGTCCAGTGGTGATGGGCAGCGCGATCAGGTGACGATTCGCGGTTTCTCGGCGATTGCGGATCAGTTTATTGATGGCGTGCGCGATGATTCGCTGTACTACCGCGATTTATCGAATATCGAGCGCGTGGAGGTGTTGAAGGGCCCGGCAGCGGTGTTGTACGGGCGCGGATCATCAGGCGGCTTGATTAACCGTGTCACGAAAAAACCGGCGCGTAAAAATTTTGGTGAATTAAGTTTTACCGCAGGCAGCAATCGCCTGCAGCGCATGACCGTGGATGCGAATGCGGGCCTGGGTGACGGTGCGGCGTTGCGTGTGACCGGCGCATATGAAGCCTCGAACACTTTCCGCGATCAGGGATTTCTTGAACGCTCCAGCATTGCGCCATCGATCTCGGTTGATCTTGCGAACGCGACCAAATTATTGCTGCAGGGAAATTATTCAAAAGATCGCCGCATTACTGATTTTGGCATTCCCTCGTTCAATGGTCTGCCGGTGGACGTGCCGCGCGAAACCTATTACGGCTCAGGCAATGCCGCGCGCGACGATTACACCGCAACTGAAGTATCGAGTTTGAATGCGATTCTCGATCATCGGTTTTCTGAGAGTTTTTCCGTGCGCAATATTGCGCGCTATTACACCTACGATCTGGATCGTAACAACACGCTACCCGGCGGCACGGTGGATGCGGCCACGCGCACGGTAGGGCGCAATCGCGGTAATGTGCGTCGGCAGGAAGACGGCTATTTTAATCAAACTGACTTCACGCTGAAAGCCGACTGGGGCAGTATCAAACAGGAAATTTTGTTTGGTGCTGAAGTGGGCAAGCAAAATAAATTTCAGCAGTTTGCGAATCAGGCCAACATTGATCGCGTGTCGATTTTTAATCCGGGTGGCGTTGTTGCACCGCCAATTTCTGCGGCCACCTTGAACGGCGCTGCCGCGATTCCCGCCAACAGCGCCTTCGATATTTTGGGTGTGTATGTGCAAGATCAGATTGCGTTTACACCCCAGATCAAAGCACTCGTTGGTGTGCGCTATGACACGTTTGAGCAGAACACCGAATTCGCCCGCACGCTGGCACCACTTGCGCGCGCGGATAAAACCTCAAGCCCACGTGCTGGTGTGGTGTGGCAGCCGAATGAGGTGGCCTCGTTTTATGTGTCCTACAGCAAATCGTTTCAGCCTTCCGGCGAATCGTTTGCACTCGCGGCCAATAACGCGCAGAACAAACCGGAAAAAACCGAAAACTATGAAATCGGCGCCAAGCTCGATTTGCTCGATGGGCGATTCTCCGCCACCGCGTCGTTGTTCAATCTTGAACGCAGTGAAATCAAAACCACCGCTCCTGCCAATCCGACGATGCTGATTAACGTCGGCAAACAACGCACGCGCGGTCTTGAACTAACGGCGAACGGGCGTCTGCCGTTCGGTCTTGAATTGGCGGCGGGTTATGCGTTTTTAGATGGCCGCATTGTGGAATCGAATTCCACACAGGCAGCACCGCAGGTGGCGAATTTGCAAACGCCCGCGCAACAAATTCGTCTGCAAGGTAATCGGCCGAGCTTAACGCCAAAGCATTCCGGATTTATCTGGGTCACCGTGCCGGTGGGC
>JANMQR010000078.1:0-6753 GCA_031370625.1 Burkholderiales bacterium
CTGTCTGCGGATAACAATAAAAATGTTTGAAAAATGGTTTTGGCTGGTATAAACTTGTAGTGTTGTAGCTTCTAAAAAGTGATCACTTTTCTCTAAAGGAGTATCTTAAAAAATGAATACGTTCAAAAAGAAGTCTTTGTATGCAGCGGTGTTGGCAGGTCTGGGAGCACTCGGTGCCGCCGGGACCGCGAACGCAGTACACTTGAATCCAGATGGTTTGGGTCAAGTTTTGATTTACCCGTACTACACGACACGCGCATCTGCTGGTGCATCGTTTAACACCTTGATGTCGGTTGTTAACACGACTAATCAAACCAAACTCGTAAAAGTTCGGTTCCTCGAAGGCCGTAACAGCCGCGAGGTACTTGACTTTAACTTGTTCCTGTCGCCTAACGACGTTTTCACGGGCGTTGTTGTACCGACCCTTGATGGCGCAAGTTTTGTAACGAATGATAACTCGTGCGTAACGCCAAGCGACCTGTTCTCCGGGACTGGTGCTCGCTCAGGTTTGAACTCATTCAAAAATTTCCAGTACTCCGCTCCAAACGGTGACTCCGGTCCTACGAATTTGGATCGTACCCGTGAAGGGTATTTTGAAGTTATCGAGATGGGTGTTGTAACTGACGCGACAATTACTGGGTATGCGCTCCATTCGCAATCTGGTGCAACAAAAGGCGTGCCAAATAATTGCGTAGCTTTGGATGCATATGATCCAGGCAGCGGCGGCGTGGCACCTAATATTTTTCCAGGCACATTCCTAACCCCGCCTAGCGGTGGTTTGGCAGGTCGTGCAAACGTGATTAGCGCAGGTACCGGTGCCAACTACGCATACGACGCAACTGCGTTTGATGCATGGTCGAGCGTTGTTGCTTACACTGCTACTGGTCAAGTGACGCCACGTTTGGGCCAAGCATTTCCGCCAGTGTCGAACGTATTTGTTGGAGCAGGCGCCTTACCTACGGCTCCGTTATCCACTGGTAACATAAACACGGTGTGGACAAATGGTGCCGATGCATTCTCGGCAACGATCATGCGTAACACTGTCCTGAACGAATATGTTTTGGATGCGGGTACTGTTTCGCAGACCGACTGGGTTCTGACCTACCCTACCAAGCGTGAGTATGTTCGTGCCGGAGTTGGTGCAGCTACTGCCCCATTCCAGTCGAACTTCAACATGACCAGCGCAACTGCTGGTGGTTCATGTGATGCGTATGCATTTGCTGTATACAATCGCGAAGAAGGTACCACGGGTGTTGCACCTAACGTAATTCTGCCATCACCACTGCCACCTGCGCAGTCGGTATCTGGTTCGGGTACGTGCTGGGAAGCAACAGTTGTTCCGTTCCAATCCACAAGCTTGCTAGGTTCGGTTAATACATCGTTCCCAGTGCCTCAGCTATTAAGTTTCGTTGGTGGTGCAACAACAACCGCTGGTGCAGGTACAAGCCCAGGCTTGCCTGCAACAAACGGTCCAAACGGTTGGTTGTTGATGTCATTTAACGGTGCTGGCCAAGTTCTGACAAACGTGGGTGCGGTTACAACTGCGCAAACTACCCCGGCCGCGGCTGTTGCTCCGGTAGGCAGATACATTGGTTTGCCAGTTATTAGTTTGGCATTCACAAACTTCAATAAGGCCGGCGTTGTTTCGCAGTACGGTCAAGTTTCACAAGCAAAATACACACGTAGCATCCAGTAATATTGTCTGACACGTGTATAAAAAGGGGCGGACTTCCGCCCCTTTTTTTTCGCGCTACAGTTGTTGCCAGCATGAGCAGGCAGTTTGTATCGAGTCAGGGTTATAATCTATCAATAATAATATTCAGTTGGGAGCGACAAATTCTTAGAATATGTTAGCGCTCACAAATCAGCCTCTTCACCTTATGAAGGAATCATATGAAAAACTTTAGTGTACGAATATCAAAAGTTGTTTTGCCGCTGTTAGTGCTCACGTTTATGTCATTTGCAAGCCAAGCTCAAAACAACCTCTCTATAAATGGCAAGGCTTGCGCTGGAACTTGGTCTCTTTCGTCATCCACAACCGGCACCGCTCTAACGGTTCCGGATTCCTGCGTGACGGGTACAGTTACGCAATGTACGGCGACGGGCGTGCCAACTATTACCTCATTTACACCTACAACTGGCGCAGCAACGACAGTAATTACGGTGTCTGGTACTAACTTGTGTAACGTAACGAACGTAACCGTAAACGGTGTTGCAGCCACTGGCGTGACAACTTCCTCGGGGTCCTCACTAACGGCCATAGTTGGGGCGGGTACCACCACAGGCCCCATAGTTGTTACCAGTGCGGGCGGTACTAGCGCACCATCAGCCAACTTTACGGTAGCTGCACTGGTTAGTCTTGCATCAGTAAGCCCTAACCCTATTATTCAAGGCGCTACCCTGACGGTTACTGGCGCTAACTTTGTAGCTGGTGTGGTTACCATCAACATAGGTGCAACACAAATTGCAGCTACCACTTCCACCACAACCAGCGCAACTGCTGTAGTGCCAGCGAGCGTGGTAAATGGCTCTTACCAAGTGAGTGTTACCAGCAATGGTCAAACAACCCCCGGTCTTCAGCTAACCGTTGGCCCTGTGACAGCAGGATGCGGCGTAGCGGGCACAGATTGCAGTGTGGAAGGCGATGTTATTCCAACCCCTTCAAGAACTAATCCCGGTGGCAATACTGCTTCGCGCTCAGGTAAGTTGAATGGCTCAAGCCCAATTAATGCGCAAATGAATTCGTATGCAGCAGAGAAGGCTGCGACAAAATGTTCAAATGCAACGCCAGCGATCAATCGGCTTTGGCAGCATAATATTAGCTTTCCGATATATGCCACTAGCGGCGGCAACGACTATCCTTTCTTGGCGCCAAATGAAGCAATGACGTGGAGATTTACTGCGCCAGCAGAAGGTACAACGCAAGTCATTCAATACAACGAAGGAACCCAAGTGTTTAATTCGAGCGGATACCTCAGCATTTCTGACAAACCGTGCGATTTTGATGTGAATAAACTAGTGCCGGGTTCGGGCAAGTCGGCATGCCATAGTTCTGAAGCAACTGGTGTGTCAATATATTACAAGGCGACGAATGGCGTCGCAGCGTCGTATGAATGCAAAATGATCCCGGGTCAAACGTATTACCTGAACCTGCGCATGCAAGATGCACGGCCTGCATCCCAGGGTGGCTCCCCTACGATTGACTCATGTGCAGCCAGTGGAGCGGGTCTTTGCGGTGGTTATGTACAGATCCGATAAATAGACTTTTTTAAACTTAAACGGAGCGGGAGGCTAGCTGAAAAGCGAGCCCCCCGCTTTATTTTTTATGACTATATTTAATAAACTAATTCTTGTTTGCATTGTCGCGGCCACACTGCCTGTAGCCGCGCAAACTACACTGGTTCCATCATCACCTAAACTTGAGGCTACGCAAACAGCGAAACCTGCTATTACGCCCGAAACCGTTTTAGCCTCAAACGCTACGATTAAAGTAACAAAAGCGGATTTTGATGCCGAGATGAGTCGCATCCCCGAATCAGAGCATTTTGAGTTTTTAACGAGCCGAACGCGCATCGCATCACTTCTTGAAAATATTTTGGTCAACAAGGTCCTAGCTAAAGAAGCAATTGAACAAAAGTTAGACCAAAATCAAAAAGCAAAAGACGAAATTCTTAACCAGGCAGAAAAAATTCTTGCCAAGTATCGAGGGCAACAATTGCTGCGTGAAATCAAGGTTAAGGACTTTACTTCCGCCGCGCGCGAAGCTTATATCGTTAACCCACAAAGGTCTTTAGAGCCTGCTCGTTATAAGTTGTGGCAAGTTCTGGTAACGCTCAACGGGCGAGAAAAGGAGGCCGCGCGTAAACGTGCTGCGGAAGCGCGTGACCGTGTGGTGCGCGGGGACGATCTCGCGGAGTTGGCGAACGAGTATTCTGAAGACATTGGGTCAAAGCGCGCAGCTGGCATCATCGACTTTAGCGAGCTCAAAGATTTTGAAACCACTTTTGCGGATGCGCTTAAAAAAATGAAGCCGGGCGATGTCAGCAATGTTGTGGAAACACGCTACGGGTTTCATGTGATTTATTTAATGGAACTGATGCCCGAGAAGAAGCTGACCTTCGATCAGATGAAGCCCGGACTGCTTGAAGAAGCGAGAATTGCCTACTTAAAATCGCTGTACGATCAGCACCTCGATAAGATCCGATTGGACCCTGCTTTGAAAATTGACGCGGACGCGCTAGACACGATGCGCCCCCGAATTCCAGAGAACGTAAAACCGGTTTATACACCGCCGGAAACCATCAAGGCGCCTCCACGCAAGGTAATCAAGCCTTAAAAGTTTGCGAGCTTGCAATAAGCTCGTCAGCCTAAAACGTTTATCAACATTGACCCTCGCCCTAAACCTCTTCTCCGCCTTCACGCTACGTGAAATATGCTCTCGCTACAGCGGGAGCGTTTTAGGCCTTGCATGGGCCTTTATCGGGCCGTTGGCGATGCTTTTGATCTACGCCTTCGTCTTCGGGAACATCCTTAAACCGGGTCAATCAGATTTAGGCGCGCCGTCATACATGCTCTTCCTCGGTGTGGCTTTATGGCCGTGGATGATGTTTTCTGACGGGCTCACGCGCGGCATGGGTGCGGTGAAAGCTAACGCAAGCCTGGTGCGAAAAGTCGCCTTCCCTCATGCAGTGCTGGTGCTCTCGGCCGTGGGTGCCACCGTTGTGCTACATCTCGCGGGCTACGTCGCTGTGCTCGCGATACTCGCTTATATTTTTGGTGGTATCAGCCTCGCCGGTATACCCGCCGCGATGTTGGTTCTGGGGGCGATGCTGGTCTTTACGCTGGGCTTGGCGCTTCTACTCGCAGCGCTTAACACATTGCTGCCCGATATCGAGCAAGCAACTCAGCCCTTGCTCATGATGCTCTATTTTTTGACCCCCGTTCTGTATCCGCAAAGCGTCATTCCGCTGCCCTATCGAGAATGGTTTAACTGGAATCCGCTTGCTCTGATGATCCAGCGATTGCGTGAACATTTGTTCGGTCAGCCCACTTTAAATTCTGTGGATCTGATTGTCTGGACCGTCGCCGTCGTGATGTTCGCCATCGGCTACGCAATCTTTGCTCGGCTGTCACCGCATTTTGAAGATTTTGTTTGAGCCGACGCGTCTGAACAGAGCTGACGCACGACACAAGTTAATAGCGGACGCGGACAGAATATAATTCACACAACAAACGTTGGTCTCTCGTGAAATTTGCGACCACTCATTCCTGGCAAAGCAGATTCCGTGATCAGCCTTGCGCCCGTTTGCAGTACAAACGCGCACTTTAAAGTTCATCATCCGTTCCTAAAACTGCCCGCCTCGTGTCCTCAAATAATATTCCGAACGCCAGTCCCAGCACTTCTCGCCAAATGGATGAACAAAGCTCGCCGCCAGCCGAACGTTTGCTCACGCTACAGGGTATCGGCAAAGACTATCCGATGTTGCAATCCGGCGGTCGACGTATCCGAACTGTCTACGAATTACTCACCGGAAAAGCTGTACACAATCACTTTACCGCGCTTAGCGACATCCATTTAACGCTGGATCGCGGGGAATCTTGGGGCATCATCGGTGAGAACGGCGCGGGCAAATCCACGCTAATGAAAATAATCGCCGGCGTGGTGAAGCCAACGTCTGGCACACGAATGCTGAAGGGCCGCGTGGCCGCATTACTCGAATTAGGCACCGGTTTCCACCCCGATTACACCGGCCGCGAAAACATCTTTCTGGCTGCGTCGTTGATGGGTTGGTCACGAGCCGAAACCCGCGATCGGTTCGATGCGATCCTCGATTTTGCCGACATTGGCGAGCACATCGAGCAGCCGATCAAAACCTATTCTTCCGGCATGGTGGTGCGACTCGGCTTTGCTATTTCCACGGCGCTCACGCCAGACATTCTGGTCACCGACGAAGTGTTGGCTGTAGGCGATGAATCATTTCAGAAAAAGTGTATTCGTTGGATGGACGAATATCGCAACAACGGCGGCACGCTGATTCTCTGTTCGCACAGCATGTATCACATCCAATCGCTGTGTGAGAAAGCCATCTGGATCCATCACGGGCGCGCAGAACAGCAAGGCGATTGCTTCCCGGTGACACAGGCCTACCTTGCTTATCACGAGCAAAAAAATAGCAATGTTGCCGCGCAGCCACGGCAAAATTCACAGCACGCAACGCATCCGCATCTCGAATCGATCCGTGTGGAGGGCCAAACTGCCGCCCCACAAACGCACTTTAAAACCGGTGACGCCATCGCACTTTCAGGCACCTTTTATTCGCCCGACGATACGCCCACGGTGTTGAGCGCCAGTGTAGTGCGAATAGATGGCACGCCCGTATTCGGAACATTTTCCAACGAGCGCGGTTTCGTCGCCAATCGAATCGAAAAAAATCGCTTTGCATTTCGTTTCGTTTTGAAAGCGGCACCGTTGCTACCTGGCCGCTATCATTTCCGCGCGCATACGCTCGACCAATACGGCCTGCGACTCTTTGATACCCTATTCGAAGAATTTACCGTTGATGGCGAAACCAAAGATCACGGGTTTGTGCGCTTAGAGTATGTGTGGGAAACCGTCGACGTAAAACCGGCTATTTCCAACCCAACTTAGTAATCCTACGGTGTCATTAAATTTGCAATGCATTTCTATTCACACTACCGAGGCACGGATGCTCTGTTTTTTGGAGGGTGGGCAAGCTTCATCTGCCCACGCGT
>JANMQR010000089.1:0-17288 GCA_031370625.1 Burkholderiales bacterium
TGACCATCGTTATTACCATCACAGCAGAATCAATCAATCGCTCCACCTCATCAGCGCACTGAGTTTTATCGGCGCGTATGCTTTGCTTTTTTCTGATCCCGCCGCCGCCGCTTTGCTGGCGTGGCTAGTTGCGATGGTGAGCCGTCAGTCGGGACACTTCTTTTTCGAACCCAAAGATTACGACGAAGTGAATCAGGCCACGCACGAGCACAAAGAAGACATCAAGGTCGGCTACAACTTGCGACGCAAGGTGGTGCTCATGACGATTTGGGGATTGTCACCAGTCGTACTTTATTTCAACCCGACTTTATTTGGCATCTTCCCCATGCACAATAATTTGGAAGAATTTGTGCGGCATATGGCGCATATCTGGTTGTTCCTGGGCTTTGCAGGATTGCTGTTTCGCACGCTGCATTTGTTTTATTTGCAGGATGTTGAGACGGGCTTGGTGTGGGCGACCAAAATCATCACCGACCCATTTCATGATGTGAAGCTGTATTACAAATCGCCGCTTTACCTGATGCGCGGTGAGCTGATTGACCCAATGGGAATGAAGCCACGCACTTGATCTTCTTTTCGTCAACTTGCAGCGCGCTAGAAGCGTGCTGCAATCATTTCTCGCAACACGCTGCGCTTGATCGATTTATTGGTCAGCGCGGCGTTGGCCCACCACCAGCCATCGTTCTGCATCGCTGTCGCGGCAACAATAAAGCGTTCAACAACCGCCTCAAAATCGGTCTCAGTGTAATTGAGACTAAAAATAAAACGCCCGGTACCGACCCAGCTCAACGCCAAGCCCTCAGCACGCAAATAGTATTGAAACATCCAGTTATAGCGCGACGGCTGGGTATAAACAACGGTCCAGATAGAAGAAAGATTCGCCACCTGAACCGGCAGGCCTTCGCGCTTCAATCGCGTATTCAATCTCCTCGCGCGCTCATTCCAGCGCTCATCCAGCCCTTCATAAATTTCTGCAATCTCGGGTGTTTCAAGCTGCAGCAGGAATTCATTCATGGCCGTCATCACCGTCGGATGCGAATTAAACGTGCCGCGAGCAAACGCAATATCAGCCGGGCGGTCATCGCGAAAACGTTTCATCAATTCGCGCTTTCCGCATACGACGCCAACCGGCAGCCCGCCGCCCAATGTTTTGCCGTATGTGACCATATCGGCCTTGACGCCGAAATACTCTTGCGCGCCGCCGGGTGCGATTCTGAAACCAACAAACACTTCATCAAAAATCAGCACAATATTTCGTTCAGTACAAACCTGACGCAACTGTTTAAGCCATGCTGTATAGGCGACGCGATCAAAGCTGGCACTGCGCGAACTATCAACAAGCGTCGAATCCCCCGGCGCACCTTTGTTGAGATGCAGGGCTTGGAGTGGATTCACCAGCACGCAGGCGATATCGTTGCGTGTGCGGAGCACGCGCAGCGAATCGCCATCTATTTCTTTGAGCGTATAAGTTTCGCGTGCTGGAATCGGATTGCCCACGCCGGGTTGTACATCACCCCACCAGCCGTGATACGCGCCGCAAAAACGAACCAGATGCGAACGCTTCGCGTGATAACGCGCCAGCCTGACCGCCTGCATCACCGCCTCGGTGCCGGACATGTGAAACGAAACAGCATCGAGCCCCGAAATTTGTTTCAGTCGCTTGACGTTATCAGCCACCACCGGATGATAGCCGCCCAGTACTGGACCAAGCGCTGCCGCACGCTCGGCGGCGCGCGCAAGGCAGCGCTTGTAAAAATCATAACCAAAAACATTCACGCCATACGAACCGGCGAGATCATAAAAAATATTGCCATCGCAATCGGTGATGGTGACACCTGCGGAGGCACTCAAGAACGCGCCTGCTTTCAATTGAGTACGAACCAGATTCCGGTACTGGAACGGCACCCGATAGTGGCTCGTGAATTCAAGATCAGGAATGCTGTCGGCGACTTCATTGGTCATCGCCACGGTCTTTACAAATCGCTCGCGATAGAGCGCGGCCAGCCGTTCAAATGCGGCGCGCCGCTGGTTCGCAATATCGGCCGATGCACCATCAGAACAAAAAAACCGTTCGTCGCCATATTCGTAGAACGGCACTTGTGCGGCAACTCGTCGCGCCATTTTCGAATGACCGGTCAGCGACGGATGTTTGGCCTTCGACAATTGCAGTCGGCGAATCAATTTCGGCAATGTACTGACGAATGCCGTGGCACCCGCAGCATACAAAATGAGAATTTCATCCATGATTTTCTTCCATCGTTTTTACAAACTTCAAACTAAGACAAAAAAGTTACCGCCTGATGACTACCCGCGCCATGTTCCAAAAAATCATGCAGCACGAAGATCTGAATTTCCTGCTGACCAATCGCATTCCCCGCCAGTTGCTGACGCGCTTTATGGGATGGTTTAGCCAGATTGAGCAGCCGCTGGTTCGAGATATCTCAATCGGCGCATGGAAAATATTTTCCGATCTTGACCTGAGCGAAGCGAGAAAAACAAAATTCACAAGCCTGCATGACTGCTTTACACGTGAGCTACGCGAGGGCGCTCGACCAATCGAAACATCGGCCAATATGATGACCAGCCCCAGCGACGGCATTGTGGGGATGTGCGGAAAAATTGAAGGCACTGAGCTAGTTCAGGCGAAAGGCTTTCCCTATACGCTGCATGATCTGATGGGCAATCAGGAATGGGTAGATGCCTATCGCGATGGGCAATACATCACGCTACGTCTGACGGCGACGATGTATCACCGTTTCCATGCACCCTACGATTGCACGGTAAATCAGGTCAGCTACATTTCCGGTGATACGTGGAATGTGAATCCGATTGCATTAAAACGCGTTGAGAAATTGTTCTGTAAAAATGAACGCGCGGTAATTCGCTGCACATTGTCGAATGAGCCACGGCACGTCATCACTTTGGTGCCGGTCGCGGCGGTATTGGTAGCAAGTATTCGCCTGCATTTTTTGAGCGTCTTGCTGCATTTACGGTATCGCGGCCCAAACTTAATCCCATGTAATGCAAAACTTAGCAAAGGCCAGGAAATGGGCTGGTTTCAACATGGCTCCACCATTATCATTTTCGCCCCGGCAGGCTTTACGCTATGCGAAAAAATCAAGACAGGAGCGACCGTTCGTATGGGTGAACCGCTGCTCATGCTGCCGTCATAAAAGTTTAATCAGCTTGTCACAGCGCTTTCACGAAGCATGATCAAAGTGAGGTAATGAATTCAACATCACCTCTTGTAATGCCTTCACTGCGAGCCCTTCGTATCGCAGTCGTTACCGAAACCTATGCGCCGGAAATTAACGGCGTTGCACACACCATGCGGCATATTGTGGAGGCACTGCTGAAGCAGGGGCACTCGATAGAACTGACGCGACCACGACAAGCATGCGACCAGCAACCCAGCGTAGTTGGTGAACATGCGAGTGCCGACGCGCCCATGCCGCAACCAAATTTTGATTTACGCTTGGTGCGCGGCCACGCCATCCCCCGATACAGCGAACTTCAACTTGGCTTCGCAAGACCAGGCACGCTCGCCAGACATTGGCAAAAGACACGGCCCGACGTGGTACACGTCGTCACAGAAGGTCCACTTGGCTGGGCAGCGCTGATCGCCGCGCGGCGCTTGCGTATTCCGATCTCATCCGGCTTTCATACCAACTTTCATTCTTACAGCAGCCATTACGGCGTGGGCTTGTTTTCGAGCCTCGTTGATACTGCCCTGCGTGCGCTGCACAATCGCTGCGCAATCACAATGGTGCCGACCGCACCAATACGTCAGTCTCTACAAGCGCGTGGCTACGAGCGTCTCGCCGTAGTTGGGCGCGGAATTGATACGACTGTGTTTAATCCTTCGCGACGCGCGCAGGTGCTGCGCGATTCCTGGGGTGCAGATGAATGCACGCCAGTAGTGCTCTACGTCGGCCGGTTGGCTCCCGAAAAAAATTTAAAACTTTTTGTCGAGGCCGCCAACGCGTTCCGTCAGGCCGATCCCCGCACGCGCGTAGTATTGGTCGGCGATGGACCCGATGCGAGTGCACTACGATTAGCGCATCCCGATTTTGTGTTTGCGGGGACGCGGAGAGGCAGCGATCTCGCAGCACACTATGCGTCGGCTGATGTATTTGTATTTCCGAGCGTAACCGAGACCTTCGGTAACGTGACACTGGAAGCGCTCGCCAGCGGGCTCGCCGTGATCGCTTACGATTACGCCGCCGCGCGGCAGCATATCGTTCATGAAAAATCCGGCTTGCTGGTGCCGTTTGGCAACGCTGCGGCATTCACGCTTGCCGCAAAAGAATTGGCGGAGTCGCCCGAGCGAATGGTCAAACTCAGGCAAAGCGCGCTCGCCGCCGCTGACAATCTTTCATGGGGCAACATTGCGCATGAATTCGCGAAAATCCTTCTGGAAGTCGTAGAAGGCCGCTCTGTGCAAACGGGCGCACGAGAGGGCGCACCCCTAAACGTCGCAGCCAAGCCAGGCCTTCCGTCGCAACCCACGTCCCTGCCGATCTAAGCCCAGTCCGGTAGCGCCAGCCCACGTGCCTTTTCGTTGGCTCGGCTTCGCTTGAATCAGCGGGCCGCAGCTACCAACCGGTATTGCGCCCGTGTCCGCAGTCGAATAGCCATACTTAGATAATATCGCCCGCGGCGCCCCCCCAAACTGCGTAGCAATTTAACTAGATTTCACAAAGAATCGCTTGTGCTAACGCATGCGGATGAGGCGTAATCACTCCCTACGAGCGTTGCGCGCGGCCACGCAACCAACAATTAGAAAAACACGGTTAAATCCTGGGAGAAACCATGAAGCACGCACCACTATTTTCAAACGCTTTTTCGGCATTACCATCTGCGCTACTGGTTTTGTGTTGCGCGATGGGCGTGACGTTACCGGCATTCGCGCAAACAAAAGCGCCTGTTCCAGCAGAAGTCTCGAAGCCGGTCACGTCAAGCCAGCCCGCTAAACCTCCAGCTGCGGCGACACCAGCAAAACCAGCAGTTGTCGCCACCAATGTTGACGTCATTAAAATCGGCTTGAGCGGCCCATTCACTGGCGGTAGCGCACCGATGGGCATCAGCATGCGTGAAGGCGTGCGGATCGCGGTGGAGGAAATTAATCTTTACGTTGGCGGCGTGCTCGGCAAGAAAATTGTGTTGGTCGAGCGTGATGACCAGGCCAATGCCGCTGCTGGCGGCGCAATCGCCAACGACCTCATCAATAGTCAACGCGTCATTGCCACAGTCGGCATCGTGAATACCGGCGTGGGTTTAACCTCAATCGACGTTTATCAAAAGGCGAAGATCCCGGTAATCGTGGCGGTATCAACAGGAACCGCGCTGACCAAAAAGTACGCGCCACCGGCTGCAACTGAAAACTTTATCTTTCGCGTCGCGCCTCGCACCGATATCGAAACCAGCTTTTTGATCGATCATATCGCCACCCGAGCAGGCATTAGCAATATCGCCATCCTAGCCGACGCCACGCCCTACGGCGAGAGCGGAAAAGTTGATCTGGAAAAAGCGCTCGCGGCGAAAAATATGAAGCCAGTTTCAATTGGGCGCTTCAACATTGGCGATACCGATATGTCGGCGCAACTTAAAGCCGCGAAAGACGCAGGTGCCGAAGCCATTATCATGTACGGCATTGGCCCCGAACTGGCCGCGTTGGTAAAGTCACGCGATCAGATGAAATGGAAAGTACCCACGTTCGCAGGTTGGACGGCGTCCATGCAAAACTTCATCGAGCAATCCGGCAAGAGCGGCGAAAGCGTGATGATGCCGCTCACGTTTATTTCGCAAAGCTCGCAGGTTCGCAGCCGCGCATTCGTCACACGCTATGGGCAACGCACCGGCAGCGACGTTATCCCGTCGCCCATGGCGGCAGCACAAGGCTACGATGCCATGCGCATTCTTTACAACGCAATTCAGAATGCCGCCAGCGAAGATGGCACCAAGATCAAGAGCGCGCTGGAAAATATCCAATCCATTGAGGGTGTCATCACCACGCACCGTGCGCCATTCAGCGCCGCCGATCACGATGCGATCTCTGCCAACATGTTGGTGATGGGGAAAATTCGTGCGGGACGCGCCGATTATGCGTTTGCCGAAGATGCAAACAAGAGCATCGTGCTGCGCCGCAAGTAACCGCGCTGACAGCCACATTGGCGGGCAGGTTCAAGGGCAGATTTAGGGGCAGATTCAAAGGCAGATTTAAGAAGTGTAGACGGCGACGAGGGTGATGCTGATTTATGCACACAGCGCATAACCTTCGTTAAGCCGTCGGCAGGCGGCAGGATTATAATTTGGGCTTATAAAATTTAATTCAAAGCCCACCATGTCTGCCCCACTCGAACTGAAAAAAGCCAAGCTGCTTGCCGAAATCGCGCTTCGAATTGACGCCATCTCCAGCGAAGATAGCCGCGCACTCGCAAAAACATTCGCTGAAACATTTTGCGCTGAAATTGATGTCGAAGACTTTGCTTCGCGCGATGCCAGCACATGGGCCGCGATAGCGCTCAATCATTTCAAGTTCGGCGCGGAATTTCATCACGGCGCGCCGCTGCTGCGCATCTTCAATCCGGTCGCGGCTCAACACGGGTTTACGCTACCCAGCACCGTCATCGAATTCGTCAACGACGACATGCCGTTCCTGGTGGATTCGATCATCATGGAAATCAACCGCCAGGGTATCGATACGCATCTGGTGGTCCACCCGCTATTTGATGCGGAACGCGATCAACACGGCGCGCTGAAGTCGCTCGCCGATGCCACCAACAGCAAAGTTTCTGAATCGTGGATACATGTTGAAGTCGAGCGAATTACTGATCCTCAACGCATCAAAGCGCTCGGCGATGGCTTGGTCGCGGTGTTGGCGGATGTACGTGCAGCCGTTGAAGATTGGCCAAAGATGAAAGCAAAAGTTGGCGAAATTCTCGCTGACATGGGCAGCGCTGCGAAGGCCGTTCCGCTGGACGAACTCGACGAGGCTCGCGCATTTTTGAGCTGGGTTGGCGATAATCATTTCACGTTATTGGGCTATCGCGATTACGAACTCAGCGCGCAAAAAATTAACGACGTCAGCCAGGACATCTTAAAAATCATTCCCAATTCCGGCCTCGGTATTTTGCGCGAACCCAAGCTGGGCGGTGTCTCCGCGAGTTTTAATGAACTGCCGCCAGAGCTGCGCGCGCTGGCGCGAAAACCACAACTCTTGGTGCTGACGAAGGCCAATTCGCGCGCGACCGTGCATCGGCCGGGCTATCTTGATTATGTCGGCGTCAAGCGTTTTGATAACGCGGGTAATGTCATCGGCGAGCGCCGTTTCGTCGGCCTCTACACATCGAGCACATATCACGCGAACCCGCATCAGATCCCGATTCTTCGTCAAAAAATCGCCCGCGTAACCGAGCGCGCAGGCTTTCCCGCCGCGAGCCATACCGGTAAAAACTTGTTCTCGATTCTTGAAACTTATCCGCGTGATGAGCTCTTTCAAATTACCGACGACGAGTTGTTTGAAACCGTCATGGGCATTCTCGGTCTCGGCGAGCGGGCGAGGTCGCGATTATTCGTACGCCGCGATGTTTATGCGCGTTTTTATTCATGCCTGATTTACTTACCGCGAGAAAATTACAACACTGAAGTTCGTATTCGCCTGCAAGAAATTTTAAAGCGCGGGTTCGGCGGCACCACTGCCGAATTCAACGTACAGCTTTCCGAATCCGTGCTCGCGCGCATTCACATGCTGATCCGCACCCCACCCAAAACGGACGTGCGCCCTGACATCAAGGCGCTCGAAGCCGAGGTGGTCGCCGCCATCAGGCGTTGGGAGGATGGCGTGTTTGCCACCCTGACATCATCACAGAACGAAGCGATGGCAAATGAAGCGCGACGCGAATTTGTGATGCCCTTCCCCGCCGCTTATCGCGAGGATGTATCGGTTGAGCAAGCCGTTAAAGATTTCGCCAGCTCGCAGACGCTGTCCGCGAATTCGCCGATCGCGATGGTGTTGTATCAACCAGATGCGCAAGCGAACGAGCTTCGGTTTCGCGTGTACAGCCTGGGCGCGGCGATCCCGTTATCGGCCAGCTTACCGATGTTGGAAAACATGGGCGTGCGGGTGGAAAGTGAGCGTTCGTATGTGATTGCGCGCCATACCCAACCGGCAATTCACATTCATGATTTCGGTTTGAGTCATCGTTTTGCGAATCTCGATATTGATCGCGTCAAAGCGAAATTTGAAAACGCGTTTGGTCGCATTTGGTCGCGCGCTGTGGAGAACGACGGTTTTAATCGCCTGACGCTGGCGGCGTCCATCGAGAGCGATGAAATCGTAATGATTCGCGCGCTTGCAAAATATTTGAAGCAGGCCGGCTTCACGTTTAGCCAAAACTACATTGAACAAACGCTGGCGAACCACGCCGCAATTACGGCCGCGCTGGTGAGTTTGTTTCATCTACGTTTCAAACCTTCTCCAGACTTAAAACCGGATGCGCGTGTCAGCGCTTCAAACGCCAAAGTTTCAGAAATAGAAGCGTTACTTGAAGATGTCGCCAACGCGGACGAAGACAAAATATTGCGTCGTTTTTTAAGTGTGATTCAAGCAGCGTTGCGCACTAATTATTATCAGAATGACGCGGCAGGGAACAAGAAAAGTTATCTGTCGATCAAACTTGAATCAGCAAAAGTGCCCGAGCTGCCTGAGCCTCGCCCTCTCTACGAAATTTTTGTTTACTCGCCGCGCGTTGAAGGCATTCATTTACGCGGCGGCAAAGTGGCGCGCGGCGGTTTGCGCTGGTCGGATCGGCCGGAAGATTTCCGCACGGAAGTATTGGGGCTTGTCAAAGCGCAGATGGTGAAAAACGCGGTGATTGTGCCGGTGGGCTCGAAAGGCGGATTCGTGTTGAAAGCAGCACCCGCCGCCAGCGACCGCGAGGCCTACATGAAAGAAGGTGTGGCCTGCTATCAAACTTTCCTGCGCGGTTTGCTTGATCTCACCGACAACATGGTGAAGGGAACAATCGTGCCACCAAAGAATGTGGTTCGACATGATGCGGACGATCCTTATTTGGTGGTGGCCGCCGATAAAGGTACAGCCACATTTTCAGATTACGCCAACGCGATTTCAGCCGAATATGGCCACTGGTTAGGCGATGCGTTCGCGTCCGGCGGATCGGTTGGTTACGATCATAAAAAAATGGGCATCACCGCGAAAGGCGCGTGGGAAAGTGTCAAGCGCCATTTCCGTGAAATCAATCACAACACGCAAACAACTGACTTTACTGTTGCCGGTGTGGGCGATATGTCGGGCGATGTATTTGGCAATGGCATGTTGCTGTCAAAACATATTCGTCTGGTTGCCGCGTTCGATCATCGCCATATTTTTCTGGATCCTAATCCTGATCCCGCATCGAGTTTCAAAGAACGTGAACGCTTGTTCGCATTGCCCCGATCAAGCTGGGACGATTACAACAAATCGCTGATTAGCAAAGGCGGCGGCGTGTTTGCGCGTGGTGCAAAATCGATTCCACTGACGGCGGAAATCAAGGCAGTGTTGCGCATTGATGACGCAATTGATGCTGTGGCGCCAATTGAATTGATGCGTGCCATTCTGAAAGCGCCCGTTGATCTTTTCTACAATGGTGGCATTGGCACCTATGTGAAAGCGAGTTTTCAGAGCCACGCCGAAGTGGGTGATCGCGCGACTGATGCACTCCGTATCAATGGTAATGAATTGCGCTGCAAAGTCGTGGCTGAAGGCGGCAATTTGGGTTTCACGCAACTGGGTCGCATCGAGGCGGCGCAATCCGGCGTGCGTTTGCACACGGACGCGATTGATAATTCCGCAGGTGTGGATTGCTCGGACCATGAGGTCAATATCAAGATTCTGGTTGACGCGATTATCGATGCTGGTGCAATCAAAAAAGAACAGCGCGACGAGCTGCTCGCAAGCATGACCGAAGAAGTCGGCCAATTGGTATTGCAGGACAACTATTACCAAACGCAGTCGCTAACGGTGTCGGGGGTGCGTGGTGAAAAATTGCTGGATCCACAAGCACGCTTCATTCGCCATCTGGAAAAAGCAGGGCGCTTGAATCGCGCAGTTGAATATCTGCCGAAAGATGAAGAAATCGCCAAACGCAAAGCGGCAAAACAGGGCCTTACATCGCCGGAGCGCGCGGTGCTGCTCGCGTACAGCAAGATGGAATTGTTCGATGAATTGCTCGCCTCGGATTTGGTCGATGAAGACTATGTCGCGACGGCGCTAATTACTTACTTCCCCACTGCACTGCAAAAACAGTTTTCGGCCATCATGCCGAAGCACGCACTGAAACGCGAAATTATCGCGACCGTGATCGCCAACACCACCATCAACCGCGCAGGCAGCGTGTTTGTTCATCGCATGCGCGAAGAGACCGGTGCGAACGCGCCGGAGGTGGTGCGCTGCTTTATGCTGACGCGTGATGTGTTCGAAATGACGCCGCTATGGAACGCAATCGATGCGCTCGACAACATCGTGCCGACCGCAACGCAATCTGAAATGTTGATTGACGCGGGGCGACTCGTATTGCGCGCAACGTTATGGTTCCTGCGCCGACGCGCGGAACGGATGCCCATTGCGAAGGTGCTGGAATTCTTCGCGCCGGGTGTTGCCACGATTGCAAAACGATTGCCCGAATTTTTGTCCGATGATGATCTGGTTGCGCTGCAAGGTGCCGAAGCACGCCTGGTACAGCAGGCGGTTCCTGCAACCCTTGCGGCGGCGGTTGCGCGCTTGGACGCGATGTATTCGGTGCTCGACATTGTCGAAATTTCTCAGGAAACAAAACGCCCGGTGGAGCTGTCGGCGTCGGTATATTTCGCGCTGGTGGGCAAATTAAAACTACGTTGGGTCGCCGCACAAATATCGTCGCTGCCATCCGACACCCACTGGCAATCGATGGCGCGAGCCGCAATTCGCGATGACCTGGCGAACCTACAGCGTCAGCTGACGACCGGCGTATTGGTGCTATCACCATCGCTCGATGATTCAGCCAAGCTCATTGGCGCATGGGAGCAACATCACGCGAAGGCGCTCACGCGCATGTATGAAGTTGTCGAGGAGTTGAAGAAGGCGCGTGAAACCGATCTGGCCATGTTATCTGTGTTGTTGCGTGAACTTCGCGTGCTGGTTTGACCCTAATTCAGGGAAGCTCTGATAAAGTTCATTCGGCCCAGGTTGCGTCGATATTAGGGCATCTGCGTCGTTGTGGTACAAATTCGGCTCCTCGTGCGGTAGCTTAGTTACGTAACTGAGCAACGCACCTTCGTCGCACGCCTTGCATATGCCCCGATCTCAACACAACGCGAACCAAAGCAACTTAATCAGAGCTTCCCAAAATGAAAAATAACACCCTGCGCGCCATCTTTTTTGTCATCGCTGTTTTTTGCTTCGCTCTCGTCGCGGGCGCCTATTGGTTTCAACATGGACCGCAGCAACAGCAGCCGTGCCCACTTTGTATTTTGCAGCGCTATGCATATTTAGGCATTGGCTTTGTTGCCTTGTTGGGTGCGGTGCATGGGCCAGCAGTGATCGGCAGGCGAATTTACGCTGCGCTGATGGCATTGTTTGCTGCTGGAGGTGTCGGCTTCACCATCTGGCAATTGACTAAGGGCGGCACCATGCAATCGTGTCTGAGCGATCCTGTGGGCGAATTTGTACAAAGTCTGCCGAGTGCGCAATGGTTTGAGGGCAAAATGTTTTTTGCTACCGGCGGCTGCGCGGACAAATACCCCCCCACGTTGGGCTTATCACTGGTGGCGTGGTCGCTGATTTGTTTTAGTGTGCTGCTGATTATTTCTATAGCTATTGCACTGCGTGCTAAAACAAAATGAACGCAAACAACACGTGGGCGCGATGGCTCACCTTCGCGGGCGCGATCCCGTTCATTGCCTGTAGCGCCGCACTATGGCTCGCGCCGAATCAATTCCGCAGCTTCACCGTCAACATTCTGACCACGTATGCTGCCGTGATCTTATCGTTCCTCGGCGGCATTCAATGGGGCATGGCGGTCAATCTCATCGACACCGCACCCAAGAGCGCGCGGAATATTTTTCTGCTGTCTGTCGTGCCCTCATTGCTCGCGTGGGCGATGTTGCTGCTGCCTGAACCTAAGACACGCATCCTCGTAGCAATATTTCTATTCGCGTTCGTGTGGGTGATTGACGCGCTGCTGAATGTGCAAAAACTTATCCCGCCGTGGTTTTTCAAATTGCGTTCAACAATTTCTCTAATCGTCATTCTTAGCCTTGCGGTTGCAATACCAAAGGCCTAGTACTGGCAAGGGTTTGCGATCATAAATGGCTCAAACGCCTCGTAAATAGGCGCTCTACGTTGTAAACGCCATCCCACCACCATAACTCGACAACGCTTTTATTTCGCCACCTCGCCTCACACGCACCGCGCAATATTTCACCTCGGCTATCTTGCCGAAGGGATCAAGCGCAGCATTGGTGAGCATATTGGCTGCTGCTTCGTAGTATGCAAACGGAATAAATACCGAGCCGACCGGAATGCCTTCGTCGGCGCGTGCGGTAATCGTAATCGCACCACGGCGCGATTCAATCGTAATCGTGTCGCCCGCGAAGGCCGCAATGTGGCGCAGGTCGAGCGGATTCATGCTCGCCATTGCGGCAGGCTCAATCGCATCGAGCACGCTGGCACGCCGCGTCATCGAGCCAGTGTGCCAGTGCTCTAGCTGACGACCGGTAATGAGTACGAACGGAAACTCCTCATCGGGCCGCTCATTCGCCGGAATAATATCGGCGGGAACAAATTTGGCGCGACCGTCGCTAGTCGGAAAACTATCGACAAACACCACCGGCTGACCGGGATCGTTGTCATCTGCGCACGGATAGGTAACGCTCGATTCGCGATTCAATCTGTCCCAGGAAATACCGGCGATTGACGGCATGGATAAATGCATTTCTTCATACACCGCCTCAACGCCGCTCTCTTCGCCCTGATAATTCCAATCGAGGCCAAGACGAATTGCTAGTTGCTGAATAATCCACAAATCCTGCCGCGCATCGCCCGGCAGATCAAGCGCGCGGCGACCCAGCTGCACCATGCGATCTGTATTCGTCACGGTACCCATTTTTTCCGGCCACGCAGAAGCGGGCAAAATCACATCGGCCGAATACGCGGTTTCTGTCAGGAAAATATCCTGCACCACCAGCATCTCCAAATTCGCCAAACCGGCGCGTGCATGATTCGCATCCGGGTCTGACATCGCTGGATTCTCGCCCATCACATACATGCCTTTAATTTTGGAATCGTAGGCGGCATCCATGATTTCAACCACGGTAAGACCGGGTTTGTTATCGAGCTTGGTGTTCCAATACTTTTCAAACCGCGCATGCGCTTCCGGATTATCGACGCGCTTGTAATCCGGGAACATCATCGGAATTAGCCCCGCGTCCGACGCGCCCTGCACATTATTTTGTCCACGCAGGGGATGCAAGCCTGAACCTGGCTTGCCGACCTGGCCGGTCATCAGCGTGAGTGCAATCAAACAGCGCGCGTTATCGGTGCCGTGTACATGCTGTGAAATTCCCATGCCCCACAAAATAATCGATGCCTTGCTGGTCGCATAGGCGCGCGCGACTTCGCGCAAGGTTTCTGCCGGAATGCCGCAGAGCGGTGCCATCACTTCGGGCGCAAAACCTTTCGCGTTTTCTTTCAATGCTTCGTAATTGTGCGTGCGGTTTTTGATGAAATCTTCATTGACCAAACCTTCATCGATGATGGTGTAAATCATGGCATTCAACATCGCCACATCCATGTCCGGCTTGAATTGCAGATAGCGCCACGCGTGGCGAGCAATGTCGTTTTTGCGTGGATCAGCGACGATTAACTTCGCACCGTTTTTTGCCGCATTTTTAATCCATGTTGCGGCAACCGGATGGTTCGATGTGGGATTCGCGCCGATTAAAAAAATCACTTCCGCTTTGGCGACATCAGAAACCTGATTCGACACCGCGCCTGAACCAACACCCTCAAGAAGCGCGACGACAGATGAGGCATGACAAAGCCGGGTGCAGTGATCCACGTTATTGGTGCGAAATCCGGTGCGTACCAGTTTCTGGAAAAGATATGCCTCTTCGTTGCTGCCTTTGGCCGAACCAAATCCGGCAAGGGCATTCGGGCCGTGCTGATCGCGAATTCTTGCGAGTGCGCCGCCAGCTAAATCCAGCGCCTCTTCCCACGTGGCTTCGCGAAATACATCGCGCCAGTCGTCGGGATCCATATTGAAATCGGCTGACTTTGCCACCCCTGTTTTGCGAATCAACGGCTGGGTGAGACGTTGTTTGTGATGCGCGTAATCAAAACCGTAGCGGCCCTTCACACACAAGCGGCTGTGATTCGCCGGCCCATCGCGACCCTCAACGCGAATGATTTTATTTTCTTTGACGTGATACGTGAGCTGACAACCCACGCCGCAATACGGACACACGGAATCAACAGTTTTATCCGCCTTGATTTGATACGCCTCTTTCGCGGGTGCGAGTGCGCCGGTCGGACAGGCCTGCACACATTCGCCGCACGCCACACAGGTGGATGCACCCATCGGATCATCTTGATCAAACACGATTTTGGAATGCGCACCGCGAAACGCGTAGCCAATTACATCGTTCGCCTGTTCTTCGCGACAGGCGCGAACGCAACGTGTGCATTGAATGCACGCATCGAGATTTACCGTCATGGCCGGATGCGAAAAATCGGGTTCGGATTGTAAGCGCGCATGGAAACGTGACTCTTGTACACCGAGTGCGGCCGCCCATTTCAGCAACTCATTGCCTTCGGGTTTGTAATCTCTTTTCGGTGCATCTGCCGTCAGTAATTCCATCACCATTTTTTGCGAATGCACGGCGCGCGGCGAATCGGTGGTCACTTCCATATTGTTAGCAGGGTGACGGCAGCATGACGGTGCGAGCACACGTTCGCCCTTGATTTCGACAACGCACGCGCGACAATTTCCGTCCGCGCGATAGCCAGGCTTGTAGCACAGATGCGGGATTTCTTTACCGTGCTCTTTCGCGATCTCGATCAATGTTTGATCAGCAAACGCGGTGACCTTTTCACCGTCGAGGGTGAACTCAACAAGTGTGCGCGCCACGATGGTTTCGGACATGTCGTTCATTAGCTGATCTCGTGCGCAAAATGTTTAATCACACACCGAATCGGATTCGGTGCGGCCTGGCCCAGCCCGCAAATCGAGGCATCGACCATCACCTGCGACAGCTCTTCCAGCAATCCAGTTTTCCATTTCGTTTCTTCCAGCAGCTTCACGGCTTTTTCGGTGCCCACACGACACGGCGTGCATTGCCCGCAGCTTTCGTGCTCAAAAAATTTCATCAGATTCAGCGCCGCATCGCGTGCTTTGTCGTGCTGCGACATCACCACAATCGCGGCCGAGCCAATGAAGCAACCGTGCAACTGCAAGGTATCAAAATCCAGCGGTGTATTGCCCAAGCTGGCCGGTAAAATACCGCCTGACGCACCGCCCGGCAGATACGCGTAGAACTCATGCCCATCAGCCATGCCGCCGCAAAATTCTGCAATTAATTCATTTACGGTAATGCCTGCCGGTGCCAAATGCACGCCCGGTTTTTTTACCCGGCCAGATACTGAAAATGAACGCAAACCCGTGCGGCCATTTCTGCCCTGCGCCGAAAACCACGCAGCACCTTTTTCCAGAATATCGCGCACCCAATATAGCGTTTCAAAATTATGTTCCAGCGTCGGGCGGCCAAACAAACCCACCTGCGCCACATACGGCGGACGCAGCCGCGGCATGCCACGCTTGCCTTCAATCGATTCGATCATCGCGGATTCTTCACCGCAAATATAGGCACCAGCGCCGCGACGCAATTCGATGTGCGGCAGTGCATGTCCACCCGGTGGGTTCGCTTTAAGCGCGGCCAATTCCGTTTCCAACATCGCGCGGCATTGATGATATTCATCGCGCAGATAAACGTAGATTGAGTCGATGCCCACCACGCGCGCCGCGATCAACATGCCTTCGATAAATCGATGCGGATCGCGCTCCAGATAATAGCGATCCTTGAATGTGCCGGGTTCGCCTTCATCAATATTTATCGCCATCAAACGTGGCCCGGCTTCGGCGCGAACGATGCGCCATTTGCGCCCCGTCGGGAATCCCGCGCCGCCCAATCCGCGCAAGCCGGAATCTTCCATTTCTTCAAAGGTAGCTTCAATATCTCGTTTATCGCTGATGATGTCGAGATAAGTCTGATAGCCAAACTCCGCTCTGTACGCGGCTAACGAGACATAATTGCTTGGAGATGCCCGTGTATGCTGGGCTTTCACTTCCTGATTCACGCGATCCACGGTGGCGTGGCCGAATGCATTTTGACCTACACACACGGCGGGTGCTTCGCTGCATCGGCCAATGCACGGTGCGGCGATCACGCGCACATCCTTGCCCAAAATCGCGGGTAACTTTTTCAGTAACTCATCCGCACCGGCCATCGCGCACGACAGCGTTTCGCACACGCGCACCGTCAGCGCAGGTGGCGCGGCATCGCCATCTTTGAGCACATCAAAATGATGATAAAAAGTGGCAACTTCGTAGACCTCAGTCTGTGCCAGCTTTAATGTTTCAGCCAACGCGCTGATGTGCGCAGAAGAAATGCAGTTGAATTTGTCCTGAATAAGGTGCAAATACTCGATCAGCAAATCGCGACGAATTTCATGACCTGCCAGTAGCGCAGCCACATCCACACGCGCTTGTGCATCGATCTGTCGACCCTTTGGCTGATTGCGCGCCTTCATTTTGCTGCGCACGTCCGCCAGCGGAATCTTAATCGAAGCGCTGGGCGCACGGTCATTCATCGAGGCATTCTCCAGGAAACCAGAAACAGCTCACGATTCCTTCTTAATGTATCGCGAGCCTCAAGTACAAAGCATAGCGAGCCATTCGTACAGCACACATGATGATCGTCAATTTCTCAAAACTGATGATCCATGTCATTACTTCAACTATCTTTTACTTCCGCTTTTTTGTCACACCTTTCCCCACATATTTATCAAGCCACAAAAAATATTCGCGATACCAAAGTCGCGAATTCTGCGGCTTCAAAATCCAGTGATTCTCGTCGGGAAAAAAGACCAGGCGCGCTGCCACCCTCCTGACCCGCAAAGTGTTGTAGTAAGCGAGCGCCTGGTAGTACGGTACGCGGTAGTCGAGCTCGCCGTGCATCACGAGCGTGGGCGTTGC
>JANMQR010000097.1:0-12625 GCA_031370625.1 Burkholderiales bacterium
GCAACGCCACGCTCAAATGGCTCGGCGAGCAAGGCAGTGTGCGGGCAACATCGCGGAAGCGGCAATCGCCATTTCAGCACCCGTTGATCTGACAGCAGCCGGTGACGCGCTGGCGCAGGGTTTTTGCAAGCTGTATACGAAAAATTTTCTGGCGACGATGAAGAAAAAATCGCTCACAAAACTGGCGCTTCATCCCGGCATATTCAACGCCGAGCGAGCGTTGCGGGCCACCACATTGCGCGAATTCGATAACGAAGTCACCGCACCGTTGCACGGCTATCGCGATACCGATGATTACTGGACACGCGCTTCGGCCAAGCCTGGGCTCGCGAATGTAGAAGTGCCCACGTTGCTCGTGAATGCGCAGAATGATCCGTTTTTACCCGCCGCCGCACTGCCCAAACCAGCAGATGTATCCCATCAAGTGACACTCGATTTTCCGGCGCACGGTGGGCACGTCGGATTTTTGTCTGGCCCTTTTCCGGGCTATACATCCTGGATGCCGCAGCGCGTTTTCCATTTTTTTGAACATGGCGCGTAGGGCAACGCTCTGCATGATCGTCCCCGCTCCATGCGTGTTATCGCCCGCAACCAAACCCCACCACGGCATTGCCCGCAATAGCCATCCCCCGATGACGGTATTCCCATCACCTAGTGTAAATGTGCAACAATAAATCGCGGGTATGTTGCGGAAATTTGTATTGCCAGCCGTTCATCGCGCCGTCACCAGAACCCAAAAACCAATAAATCAAACAAATCAAACAAATCAAAAACACGCGCACCAACGGCAAGCGTTGGTAGCGTGGGAGAGCGAGAAAAATAAGCGATGAAATTCAATCTTGATCCACGCTCACTTTGGACCACCTATTTTTCGTCTGTGAATGCGGTTGTCCGCGCGGGTCTTGGCATTTTGATCGTGTCAGTTTTTACCGCGAACTATGTGCGCGACGAGCCGCTGGATTTATTCACGCGTCTCGAATCACTGGCGTATGACGCAAGGTTGCGCGCGACCATGCCGGAAAAAATTGATCCGCGTATTGTCATCATCGACATTGATGAAAAAAGCCTCGCCACTGAAGGACGCTGGCCTTGGGGACGCGACAAAATGGCGGCACTTGTACGCCAATCTTTCGACACTTATAAAATCAAGGTGCTTGGTTTCGACGTGATTTTTGCTGAGCCCGATGTCAGTTCCGGCTTGAGTAATCTGGAAGCATTGGGCAAATCATCATTCCAGGCCAACGCCGCTTTCCAGGAAAAGCTGGCTGAGTTGCGGCCGAAGCTGGACTACGACAATCAATTTGCTGAAGAAATAAAAAAGCACTCGGTGGTGCTGTCTTTTTCTGGCCAGAACAATTTTCAGGCGACGAGTAATGATCTCGGTTTGGCCTCGCTTCCACCGCCGGTATTCGAATCACGCGCGTTTGCCCGCCCGCCAGAGACCTTGGTGATTAACGGGTACAGCGGGAATCTGACGCAGTTTCAAGACAGAGCCGCCGCAACCGGCCACATTTTGCCGATGATCGATTTCGATGGCGTGCTGCGGCGGGTGCCGATGTTTGTGAAATACAAAAACGACTTTTACGAATCCATGTCGGCGGCGGTGTATCGCACCTATCTCGATAACGCACCGGTTAAAGTCAGCATTCGCGACGACGAAGGCGACAAAAAAACAAAGTTCAAACACACCCAAATCGGCGAAACACTGATCCCCCTTGATGAGGAAGGTGCCGCGCTGGTGCCGTATCGCGGCAACAGCCCGATGTATCGCTACATCTCGGCCACCGATGTTATTCGCGGCAAACTCACTCCCGGCGAGCTCGATGGAAAAATCGCATTGGTGGGCACCTCGGCACAAGGACTTTTTGATTTGCGCAACACGCCAGTGAGCAGCATTTATCCGGGCGTGGAAGTCCACGCCAACATGATCTCCGGCTATCTTGATAATTCGATCAAACAAACCCCACCGTTTCATATTTCAGTGAAAGTATTGATCATCATCGCGATTGGTTTACCGTTGGCGCTGGCGCTGGTAAAACTCAATCCGGTATGGTCCACGATTGCGGTCGTGTCGGCCGCCGTGCTGCTGCTCGCGGTGAATCTTTATTGGTGGCGTGCGAACTATGTATTGCCGCTGGCGATTCCGCTGCTCATGATCGGCACACTTTATCTGCTCAACATGGCGTATGGGTTTTTCATTGAGGCACGTTCTAAACGCCAGATCACCGGTATTTTTGGCACCTATGTGCCGAAAGAATTGGTCGAAGAAATGGCCAAGAATCCGGCCAATTACAGCACCCAGGGCGAGAGCCGCGATATGACGGTATTGTTCTCGGATGTGCGGAATTTCACCTCGATTTCTGAAGGATTGTCGGCCAAGGAATTGACCGCGATGATGAATAACTATTTGACGGAGATGACGCAGACGATTCAAGGCGAGCGCGGCACCATCGACAAATATATTGGTGACGCGATCATGGCGTTTTGGGGCGCACCGTTGCTGGATAAGGATCATGCCCAGCACGCGCTCAATTCCGCGCTGGCGATGCAGCGCCGCATTAAGGAAATCGGTCCGGACTACGTCAAACGCGGTTGGCCAAAACTTGAAATGGGTGTGGGATTAAATTGTGGCGTGATGAACGTCGGCGACATGGGCTCAAGCTTTCGCCGCGCCTATACGGTGATGGGCGATGCGGTCAATTTAGCATCGCGGCTGGAAGGGTTGACCAAGGAATATGGCGTCGGCATTTTGGTATCGGAAAACATTGTGAAAACCGTGCCATCAGTTGTTTACCGCGAACTGGATCGCGTCCGGGTAAAAGGCAAACGTGAACCCATCGGCATCTATGAACCAGTTGGCAAACAAGGCGAATTGAGCGCAGAAGAAATTGACCAGATTGATCGCTTCCATCGCGCACTCGAACACTACCGCGCACAACGCTGGTCTGATGCCGAAGCGCTCCTTGCAGCCTTAAGCCACGCAGAACCCAAACGCAAAGCCTATCGCGTATTTTTGGATCGCGTTGCAAACTTGCGCGCTCAGCCACCGGGACAAAATTGGGATGGTGTGTTTACGTTTGCGACGAAATAGACCCGTAATCTCAACAGTGCCACAGCCATGTTTCAGAATAGGCAAACCCCAATGCCAGCGCGCATCTTGAAGCAAAAAGGCGTGAAGATGCTCGTATATAAAGGGGTTTTGTCATTTTCGCGAGCCGCAGGCTCAATTAGCGTTAAGTAAAAAAATGCGTCTCTTATCGTAAGTAAATGTCGGATCTCGCCGCGAAACAACGTTCTAACCAATAGAAAGCCACGAGTACACGGACACGAGTACACGGATACAAGAGCTAATAAAAACGGGAGCAACCCTTAGCGTTTAAAATCATCACGAATCGGTGATGGGAGCGGGCAATGATTGGGGCGTCCCCTGCCTTTTTGGCGGTGTTACGATTAATCGACAAACTTGCCGCGTGCGATGCGACCCTGCTTATTGAGGGAGAAACTGGCACCGGCAAAGAATTGGCTGCGCGGGCAGTCCATGCCAAAGGCGCGCGGCGCGCCAACGCATTCGTATCGGTAAATTGCGGCGCGCTTCCCGACCTCCTTATTGAAAACGAACTATTCGGCCACGAGCGCGGCGCGTACACGGACGCGCGCGCAGATGCGCCCGGATTGCTCAGCATCGCCGATGGCGGCACACTGTTTTTGGATGAAATTGATTCGCTAACGCCCAAGGCGCAAGTAATTTTATTGCGCGTTTTGCAGGAGCAGTGCTATCGCCCGCTCGGCGCGCGTCACGAAAAATCAGTTGATGTGCGCATCATCGCCGCGTCCAATCGCGACCTGCAAACTCTCACCCGCAACGGTGTTTTTCGCGATGATCTTTTATTTCGCATTAACCTGCTTTATCTCGAATTGCCCCCGCTGCGGGAACGCCCAGGCGATGCAGAATTACTCGCCAGAGACTTCATCCGCCGATTCAGCGAGCGCTATCAGCGGTGCGTAAAACCACTCTCCGCCGATACGACGAAATGGTTTTCGCGCTACGCGTGGCCGGGCAATGTGCGTGAATTGGAAAACCTGGTACATCGGGAATTCTTGCTGGCTGACTCACAGATTCTGACCATCCCATGCCCGTCGAGCACGAGTGAGACTCAGGTCGAGGCGTTGGCAATGGATCAATCAGCATCAAGCGCAACGCAACACACGCAATACAGCACCAACGAAATTATCGTCAGCAACGCGTATTTGCAATACTCGCACGCGAAAGAAAATGCATTGAAAGCATTCAGCGAACACTACCTCGATCAACTCATGCAACAAACACGCGGCAACGTGAGCGAAGCTGCGCGGCACGCGGGTAAAGAGCGGCGTGCATTGGGAAGATTGCTCAAAAAATATGGCGTCGCGCCAGCCGAATATCGACAACCATAATGTGCGTTTTGCAAATGGGTGTTTCTCCAAACCTAACACCCTAAGCGTGGCGCGCTTTTCGGCGCATAAATGGCTTGCGATGCCCGCCAAGGCTAGAGTTTAGTGAATTTCATTTCCACATGATGCCTCTCATCGCGCGAGAGTGATCGTCCCACATCCTCATGCGAAACTACCCGCATAATTATGGGAAGTCTCTGTTTCTATCTCTGGCCCACTTCCCCATCATCGAAAGGATATCGCATGAAACTCAACAACAAAGTCGCCATCATCACTGGTGCCGCCAGCGGTATCGGCAAAGAAATCGCAATGGAATTCGCGCGCGAAGGTGCCAAGGTTTGTATCGCTGATTTAATGCTCGATGCCGCCACCGCCACCGCGAATGAAATCAATCAAGCGGGTGGTACTGCAATGGCCGTCGCCATGAACGTGACCGACGAAGCGCAAGTTGATAAAGGTGTCGCCGACACGGTCGCAAAATTTGGCGGCGTGGATATTCTGATCAGCAATGCGGGCATTCAAATTATTAGTCCGATTGTCGATTTTAAATTGGAAGACTGGAAACGGATGCTTGCCATTCACATGGACGGCGCGTTTCTCACCACGCGCGCGTGTATGCGCGCGATGGTGAAAGCTGGCAGCGGCGGCACAATTCTATACATGGGCTCCGTGCATTCCCATCAAGCATCACCACTCAAATCTGCCTATGTCGCCGCCAAGCATGGCCTGATTGGTTTGGCCAAAGTCGTCGCCAAGGAAGGTGCCAAAGACAAGATTCGCGCCAACGTTATTTGCCCCGGCTTCGTGCGCACACCACTGGTGGATAAGCAAATTCCCGAGCAAGCAAAGTCGCTGGGGATTTCTGAAGCCGACGTGATTAAAAACGTGATGTTAAAAGATACCGTAGACGGTGAATTCACGACAGTGCAAGACGTCGCCCAAACCGCCGTTTTTCTTGCCGCCTTTCCGACCAATGCGTTAACCGGCCAATCGATTACAGTGAGCCACGGCTGGCATATGCAGTAACCAAACTCGCCTATCGACGGTCTACTACAGACACAAATGCCGCAAACGCCGCTCCAGAAGCGGCGTTTGCATAGATGGATTTACAAAAAACGGTGTTTAAGAGCAACACAAATATCGAATGTGATGATGAAAACCCGATGACGTATCCCGACTTTACTTTTCGCAAAGCCACGCCCGACGACGCGCGTTGCATCAGCGCGCTCGGCATGCAGGTTTGTCTCGACACATACGCCCCACAAGGTATCCGCCTCTCGATTGCCGAAGATGTTCTCCACAACTTTTCACTTCCATCCATCGCCGAAGTGATGACTAAACCAGACACCACATTTATCGTCGCAGAAACGAATCATCACATGGTCGGCTTCGCGCAATTAACCTCTCGCGCGAAACATGAACTTGTCTCCTTCTCGGGCGCAACCGAACTCAATCGTTTGTACATTCAAGAAAAATTCACCGGCCGCGGATTAGGGCGGGAGCTTCTCGCAGAAGCCGAGAAAACTGCGCTCGCTGAAGGAGCTTTAGCCCTCCGGCTCACCGCATGGATCGGCAATGCCCGTGCTCTCGCGTTTTATTCGAGCCAAGGTTATGAGGAGGTTGGATCAACGCGCTACACGATTCAAGGCGAGGATTTTGAGAATCGGTTGTTTGTGAAACGTTGCAAGTTGCGGTAGCGGTAAGTTGCGGTAGGTAAAGAAAACCATTCCGAAATATTCGATCAGTCATTCCGCTGACGATCGCTTAGAAGCTTTCGGCATCAACGAAAGCCGACGAAAAAGTGCGATCCATGCAAGAAGCAAGACCAAGCGTCCGCCTGCCCTCAGCGTCCGCTAGCCAATGAGATCGCTTATTCTGCTGACGATCTCTAGTAGTGAGGAGTGTCAGCCCTTTAGGGAGTGAATGACCGTAGTTGTTGCCTCCCAGCAGAAAAGTTTGCATTACTTTTGAGTGGCGGCTTTGAACATCAAGGTCCGATCAGATTGGACGCTACTTGCCGGTTCAGATTTCGATTTTTACATGCTGCCCGGATTCTCGACTCGCGAATAGGCCAGCTCGGTATCCGGTCGCGGTATCGGCATGGACGTGGTGCAGCGCGCGGTGATTGAGCTGCGCGGCACCATTGATACCAAATCCACGCTCGGCCAGGGCACCGCATTTGCGATGTCGTTCCCGGTTCAAATGAGCGCAACACAGGTCATGATCAGCCAATCCGCAAGACATTTGCTAGCAATTTCAGAGCGCAGTGTTGAGCAGCTACTGCCGATTGGCTCAGATCTTCAAGCGGAAGCAGATGGCTCGCATACCTTCCTCGTACAAGGCGAGCGCATCCCCGCACTAAGATTGGAAAGTTTGCTGGCACTACCGATCAACGCATTTGAGCAGAGCGGTACGACCGAAGCCGTGATGATTGTATTCGACGAGAATCGCCAGCGTCGTGCGGTGATTGTTCCTGAATTAAGCGAATCACGAAATGTAGTGGTGAAACCTTTTAGCACGGTGGTGCCGCGCACGATGGGTGTAGACGGTGCCACCATTTTGGGTGATGGCTCAGTGGCGAGTGTGATTGACTTGCCCGACATGCTGCGGGATTACGACGCGAACAGCCAACTATCTGGCCGTAAAAATGAGGCCGTAGTGGCCGCGCGCTTGCCGCTTTGTCTGATCGTTGACGATTCAGTCAGCGTGCGTCGCACGATGGAGCAGCTGATGCAAGATACCGGCTATGACGTGATCTCCGCACGCGACGGAATTGATGCGCTAGGCACGCTGCAAAAACGCACACCCTACATTGTGCTGGTAGATCTGGAGATGCCGCGCATGAATGGGCTTGCGCTCACCAACGCTTTGCGCAACAAGGCCGGAACCCACGCGACACCGATCATCATGATCACATCACGCTTCACCGATAAACACCGCAAGCTTGCTGAAGAGGCCGGTGTGAATGCGTTTCTGACCAAGCCCTATTCTGAAGAGCATTTGCTCAGCACAATGGAAAGGCTGCTGCGCGAGGCGGCTTAATTCATCATTTGAACGCTAAGTATATTTCGTTTTATCGCGGTGATAAGTAAGCGCAGCAGCAATACAAAAGCGTAACGCATCAACAGAAACAATTGAGCCGTGATCGAACACCATGGCGCGATTGCCCTGGTATGAAAATTCGCTGGAAAATAGCGAGCGAAACGATTCGACCAAACTCGTCTGGCAACTAAAGTAAATCGCATATTGCGTGGGCTGAGATTTTTTCCAACCTAGCCGGATAGTGCTGCCGCTTTTGCTCTGCGACGTAATGTAAGCAGGCTCGCCCCACTTCAGCGTTTCTTCCAGTACGCCGACACCTTCGGTAGATGCTGCAACGTCGAAAATAATTTTTCGCAACGCCAAAAGTTGGTGGCGTATTTTGGGTGGATATGCCAAGAAGATTTGCGCGACGTCGGGATTTTCAAACGGCTTCATACGACCATATTTCTAACGTCGGCACGGTTACCGTAGGATGGGTGGGCGGGTTTGGCACCCCGGCGATACCCATCCTACAAAGGGTTACAAACTCTAATATCTGCGCGCTTTTTCAAGCAATTTTTCTTTAAAACACCCGCCAATGTTAGTGTTTCACTAATTGTCGCTATGAGCGTCCAAAAATAATGTTCTCTTTGTGAAGCAGCTTGTTTAGCAAATAAATCGACACCGCCGCGATAATCACGCAAATGATCAGCGGCACCACGAAATGAATTGCGCCCAATGTTTCACCGCGCAGCACGCGATTTAGCACCATCAGCTGCCCCATCATCGGCACCACTAATTGCCAATCCGCATCCTTGATTTGCAAAAACATGGGCAACACGGGAACAAATGAAAACACGAAGATCAGGTAGGTGACGTACGTCTGCGCCTCCTTGAATGATCGGCCGTAGGTGGCGATCAACATTTGCAGCGCGCCGATGGCGGGCGCGAAGGGGAATAACAACGCAGCGAAACTCAGATACTGCATCGCGCTCAAGCTAATTAGATTCGCGAGTTTTGGCAGCGGAATCAACACCAGCGTGAGCGCAAATCCGGCCAGAATTAACATCACGATTGTGACGGCATAGGTCGCCACCGCCGCCCACTTGCCCAGCACAATGCTGAGCCGATCTATGGGATTCAACAACAGCGGTTCGAGCGAGCCACGCTCGCGTTCACCCGCCGTCAAATCAATCGCAATCGATGTGCAGCCGGAAATACCAGCGAATAATGCCATCCACGGAATGATGAACATGAGTGCGGCAGCGCGTTGCGCGGGTGTGCCAAGATTCGTATTGCGAGTCTCGACCACGCGAGTGACGGTGGGCGACACGCCGCGCGCCATCAGGCGCTGGCTGGTGACTTCACCATTAAAACCGCGCATGATTTGCCGCAAAATGCTGATGGATTGCGCGCTCGCGTTTTGCCGCGTGTCGTCGTAAACCAATTCAACTTCAGCATTACCTGTCGCGAATTTTTCACCAAATTCTTTTCCCACCACCAGCACGGCATCGTGCTTGCCTTCTTTAATCAGTTCACGAAAATCCGGCTTGGGATCTTTGATGGTGAAATCTTGACGAGCCAGAAAGTTGGCGAGCTGTGGCGCGTTCGCCGCGCCCAAAATAAATACTTCTTTCTTCTCGGCTTTTTCTTCGATATTGGAAATAAAAAACGACAGCCCCACCAGCAGCAACGGCCCCATCAGCACGGAAAGCATGAACACCATCATCACCGTACGACGGTCCCGCAGATGATCGATAAGTTCTTTTTTCCAAACGGTCAAGACAGCCGAGAAGTTCACAGAATTCCCCATCATGCTGCCTCTTTCGCCATATTGGCATCATGATCTTCCATGTCCGCCAATGATACAAACGCATCTTCCAGATTATTTTTTCCACTCATCGTGAGCAGCTCCTGAGTCGTGCCTTGCGCAGTGACACGGCCGCGCGAAATGATGATGATTTCGTCACAAAGTGCTGCCACTTCTTGCATGATGTGGCTGGAAAACATCACCGTGCAACCTTCCGCTTTCAATCGTTTTATAAGCTCGCGCAGCGCACGCGTGGTCATCACATCAAGCCCGTTGGTAGGTTCATCCAGAATCACATGCATGGGCTCGTGTACCAGCGCGCGGGTGATCGCGACTTTCATACGTTCGCCTTGCGAAAAACCTTCGGTGCGGCGATCCAGAATGTCGCCCATGTCGAGCCAGCCTGCGAAGCGCGAGATGGTGCGATCTGATTTGGCACGATCAATGCCGCGCATATCGGCGTAGTAGCGAATGTTTTCACGCGCGGTCATGCGCGTGTACAAGCCGCGTGCGTCCGTCAGCAGGCCCGAGGTGCGGCGCACGCCTTCGCCATCTGTTGCCGCATCAATGCCATTCACCGAAACACTGCCGCCATCGATGGTGACGAGCGTGCCGATCATGCGAATCGTGGTGGTTTTACCTGCACCATTTGGGCCCAACAATCCAGTGATCGCGCCGCTTTTGGCAGTAAAGCTCACGCCGTTTACCGCATGAACGTCGCCAAATTTTTTTTTCAAATCGCGAACTTCAATCATTTCACTTCCTCAATATTTTTCGCCATTTTTTTAGCCGCTTTTTCTGCTTCTGTTTTTTCCCGCAACGGTTCGTAAAACAACGGCCGTGGCAGTTTCTTAAGGCAATCGCCATCGATACCCGCCACACTCGCGGTTTCAACAAACTTCTTGATCAGTTTTGGCGCACATCCACGTGATCCCACGCCATGGCCCGCATTCGGCGCAATCAGATGCAATGCATTTGATAACGTTTTTTTGACCTCTTCGCCATGTATCGACGGCGTGACCGGATCAAGTCCACCACTCAAAATAAGCACGGGTTTATCAGACTTAATTGGCTCGGTAAAATCGGCCGCCATTTTCCCTTTGGGCCACACCGCACATGACAACGCCATTTGATCAACAAACAAACGTCCGAATGGCGCACGCGCGCCTTGTTTATCAATATCGGCCGCCGTGTATCGCGGCACGTCTTCGGCGCACGCCACAGACAAGCGCATGCCATACGCGATTTTGTCTTCCATGCCATCGGTAAACATCGCATTCTGCGCAAATAGGGGCGTGTAATCGCCCTGCTTTGCTTTGATGAGCGATTGCGGCAATACCGCAGCCAGTTCCGGCACGTAGAGCGACGAGAAAATCGTGCCGAGTAACGCATCGCGACCAATGTCAATTTCTTTGGTGAGCCCGGTTAGGCCATCAGTTACCGACGCCTTTGCCGGGGTCTTGGCGAGCTTCTGTAGTAGCGCATCAACGTCCGCACGTAAATCGGGAAATGCTTTTTTGCAACTCGCATCGGCGGCGCAATCGGTCAACATTTTTTCATACGCCGCGCCGGCATCACGCGCAAAGTCCATCGCCAACGCCATTGACGGCGGTGCCACGCCGTCAATGACCACGCTGCGCACGTGTGCGGGGTAGCGGCGCAGATACTCCATTGATGAACGCGTGCCGTACGACCCACCGAACATGTTGATTTTGTCGACCCCGAGGGCGATACGAACATCATCGTAATCGGCCATCGCAATGGTTGTCGTGTATTGGGTGAGATCAGCTTTTTTGGCTAATTCCTCGCGACATTCAATGGTAAATTTTTTGACAATTGCGTCGCGGATTGCCGGATCTGCCAAGCCGGGCGTATCGTCTTCAGGCACTTTGCAATTCAGCAAATTTGATTTGCCCGTGCCACGCTGGTCAATCAGCACAATATCGCGCTTGTCGTTCAAGCCGCCTAACATTTGCGATGCCTGTTGCGCAAGATCGGTGGCAGCTTGTCCCGGCCCACCAGCAAACAGAAAAATCGGATCGCCATCTTTAATCCGCGCGGTGGCCGGCAAGACCACAATATTGAGCGCGATTTTTCGGCCATCCTTGGTCTCACGATTTTCAAACACCTCGAGCGTCGCGCATTTGACTTCGGTATCGATGCCTTTGACGCGGCAGGCTTTAAGATCAAGCGTGGTTTTTTGCGCAGAACCACTGCTGTTGTTGCCGCCACAGCCCGCGAGGATCGCGGCCGCCATAATGATCATCAAGCTTAATTTTTTCATCATTTTTTATCAGTCGTGGATAAGAACTGTTGGAACGTAAATTAAAGTGCTTAGAGGTGAATTCGGGAAGTTAGTCGATTCTTGCACGGGTGTCAAAACCGACGTGACAAAGCATCGTTTGTCATGACGAACAATCGATTTTGCGTGATGAGCTCACGGTTTACCGATTTCCGGTTGTTGACGTCGCTACACTTATACTTTGTTATGCCTACTCCATCTGCAGCACCACCGCCCGAATTCGCAAAACATGATCCGGCAACGCCGGAATTTTGGAATGTGCGCTTCGATGCGAATTTCACGCCGTGGGAACAACGCGGCGTCCCTCAGTGTTTGCGCGATTATTTGGTCGCAAATCCGATTCCGCAGAAAGTTCTTATTCCCGGCTGCGGCGCTGCGAACGAAGTAGAACATTTTTTAGCACGCCACTGGGCCCCGATTGCGATTGATTTTTCGCCCGCTGCGGTGGCGCAGGCACGCATGCAATTAGGCCCGCTCGCATCGTATGTGCGCGAAGATGATTTTTTTGGCGACACGATCCACCCAGGTGATTTTGACGTGATTTACGAGCGGGCGTTTCTGTGCGCGCTGCCGCGAAGGTTATGGCCAGCTTGGGCCAAACGTGTGGCCGAACTGATTCCGCAAAGGGTTAGCGGCAGCGAGAGCGGGCGTTTGATTGGTTTTTTTGTCGAGGACAACAATCCTAAAGGCCCGCCCTTTGGCTTGAAACCGGGCGAACTCGAAGAATTGCTTTCGCCGGCGTTTACGTTGCTCGATAAAACAGCACCGCAAGATTCCATTCCGGTATTTGCCGGCAAAGAAAGCTGGCAGGTTTGGGCGCGAAAATAGTTCGCACCAGACGCTTGCGCTAATCGCTAATCGCCAATCGCTAATCGCTAATAACTCGCGATGGGATCGGTGCTGGACGGCCCCGTGATCGCGTACCCAGAGGACGCTGGGTTAGAAGATGCGCGGCGACGGCGCACACCGAGCTCTGCGTAAGACTCGATGATGATGACCGAAATTCGCAACGGCTCGCCGTTCTCGGCAAAAATCGGCGTGACGTAATAGCGCACCGGAAT
>JANMQR010000153.1:0-2435 GCA_031370625.1 Burkholderiales bacterium
GATATTTTATCGATGCAAAAACGCGCGAATTGGAATGAAGCTGATCGCAAGCGCATCCGCCATCGCGTTCACCTTGCTTTCGCGGGAATTTTTTTAGCGCTTGTTATGGTGTTCAAATGGGCGGATAACCCCAGCATGATCGGGCTGATTTTGAAACTGGCCGCATTCACGTATGGGCCGCTGCTGGGACTGTTTGCATTCGGGATCTTGTCAAAACGCGAAGTGAATGATTCGCTGACTCCGTGGATCGCGATCACGGCTCCGATTATTTGTTATGTAATCGACGTAAATCAGTCTGTATTATTCGGCAGTTATCAAATCGGTTTGGAGTTATTGATTGTCAATGGCGCGCTCACCTATTTCGGCTTGTGGGCCACATCAAAGCCCGCGATCGTTACGCAACATCGTTAAGAATTTTTATTGGGAGAAAGTGTTGAGTTTGAAATATGTTGAGATGGTTAAGCGTGCTGGAGAATCCCGAGCATGATGAAGTTGGCAGGAAATATTCTGACGCCGCAGGGTTTTGTGCGTGGCGCAATATCATTTGGCGATGATGGCGCAATTGAAAGTATTCACGGTGAGCCTGTTGCCGTAAATACCGTGCGCGATTCAAACAAGCCCATCATCTTGCCCGGCTTTGTTGATCTGCACGTTCACGGCGGCGGTGGGCGCGACATCATGGAAGGTGGCGATGCCGCCGCGCGCATTACGGCGCTGCATGGCGAACACGGCACCACCGCCATGCTTGCCACCACCATGACCGCACCGCCCGTTGATTTGGAAAACGCTTTCACCGGCTTGTCGTCATTTTTTAAAGAGGATGGCGCAAACAAAAACAAGCGTGGTGCCAGATTGCTTGGTGTACATCTTGAAGGGCCCTACATCAATCCCGGCAAGCTCGGCGCGCAGCCGGATTTCACGCGCCCCATGCAGGCGAGCGAGCTAAAAAAACTAAATGCGCTCGCCCCTATTCGGCTGATTACGCTGGCACCTGAAGTGCCCGGCAATATGGGCGTGATCGAATCGTTGTGCGAAGCCGGATACACAATTCAAATCGGCCACAGCCTGGGCACCTATGACGAAGGCGTGGCCGCGTTGAAGCGCGGCGCGACCGGTTTCACGCATCTCTTTAACGCCATGACCGGCCTGCATCATCGCAAGCCCGGCATGGTCGGTGCCGCTCTCGCGCATGCGGAATTTGCCGAAATTATTCCTGATTTGTTGCACGTACATCCAGGCGCAATTCGCGTTGCGTTACGCGCGATTCCAAAATTATTTTGCGTGACCGATTCAACCGCCGCCACCGGCATGCCCGATGGCGAATATCGTTTAGGCCGACACACCGTGACCAAATGTTTGGGCGGCGTGCGCTTGGCTGATGGCACGCTGGCGGGCTCGACGTTATCGCTGGATCAAGCGCTACGCAATCTAGTGGACGAACTCAAACTTGATTTGGTCGATGCATCGCGCCGCGTATCCACCAACGCTTGCGAATTTCTCGGCATCACGGATCGCGGCCGTCTTGAAAAAGGTGCGTGGGCCGATGTGGTGGTGGTGGATCGCGATTTGATGTTGCAAGGGGTGTTCTCGGAGGGCGTGAAAATTGGCTAGCCACAGCTTCCCTCCCCCCTCGCGGCGGGGTGGCCACCGTTTCGGGCCAGGGAGGGACCGAGGGAGAGGGGGAGCTAGTGTAGCGTTGCACAATTGATACGACTTATTTAAGTGCTCACCGAACTGCTCCTTCCCCCGGCAACGAGGGGGAGAGCGAAGCGAGGGGGCAACTGGGATGGGGGCGATACCAATTGCTGAGACACCCCCATCCCGGCCTTCCCCCACGTTCGCGGGGGAAGGAGGAACATCAATCCACCACCGCACGAGTATTGAGATAGTCGCATACAGCGTGCAACACTACACTAGCTTGAGCGACATTGAACATATTTAGTCGCCGTCTATAAAGAAACACATAGGTCTAATACTCAAATACTAGAGACACAAATGCCCCATAGCAATATGCTCCTCGAAGCCTGCGAAGCGCCCTCCGCCATCGCAAGACAACTCGCCAATGATGCCGACGCGTATCGTGATTTCGGCGCATGGTTGCGCGCGAACCCACCAGCATCCGTACTCACCGTCGCGCGCGGCAGCTCGGATCATGCCGCGCATTTCATGGCGTATCTCATCATGGCGCGGCTGGGGCGATTGGTGACCTCGCTGCCGATGTCGCTCATCACGTTGTACCAATCGAAAATTCAATGTGCAGGTTTGGTATCAATGGCGATTTCGCAATCCGGTCAAAGCCCGGATCTGGTCGCGCCGATGAAATTTTTTACCGATGGCGGCGCATGCACTGCCGCATTTGTAAACGCGCCCGATTCACCACTGGCACACGCATCAAACTGGATATTCCCCCTTCACGCCGGTGAAGAAAAAAACGA
>JANMQR010000167.1:0-3277 GCA_031370625.1 Burkholderiales bacterium
GGGCCAAATTTTTCCAGCGTATTTTTACGAATAAAGGCATCGACCGTGGCAATTTCCTCGTTGGTCAGACCCGAATAAGCTTTCGCAAACGGCACCAGTTGCCGCGCATCGCCGATCGTTTTCCAAATCGCGAAGGTGTAATCAGAATACAAACTCGCCCGCTTGCCGTGACCGCGCTGCGCGTAGACCAGCACCGCATCGACGGTCATCGGCGCCAGCTTCCATTTCCACCAATCGCCGCGCGTGCGGCCCACGCCATAAACCGAATCGCGGCGTTTCAGCATTAATCCTTCGCAGCCACGTTCGCGACTTTCCTCGCGCGCGATGGCGAGTGTGGTCCACGATGGCGCGCGGATGATGTCGGAAAGTTGCAATAAATTTGGCGCATCGTCTGCGCGCGGCACACTGTAAATAATTTCGTGCAGCTTCGCGCGGCGCTCGTGCAATGGGAGTTGACGCACATCTTCGCCGGCGATTTCCATCACGTCGTAAGTCAGAAAAATCACCGGCGCATCGCTCAATATTTTCTTGCCCGGATTTTTCCGGCCAAGACGTTTTTGCAGCGTCGCAAACGGCATCACCTGCCCGTCTTTGCTCGGCAAAATTTCACCATCCAGCACGCAGTCCGGCAGCACTTTCGCCGCCGCAATTAATTCCGGAAATTGCGCCGACACCAGCTCTTCGCCGCGCGACCAAATAAATACTTCGCCATCGCGCTTGACCAACTGCCCGCGAATGCCATCCCACTTCCACTCGGCCTGCCAATCGGCGCGATCACCGAGCTGTGATTCCAGCGGCTCTGCATCATCAAGCGGGTGCGCGAGAAAAAACGGATATGGTTTGGAGATATCAAAACTCTGCGATTCGAGTGACACCAGCGCAGCATAATTTTCGGGGGTCGGCTGCCAGTCACCCGCCAAGCGATGCGAAATTAGTTTCGCATCCAGCCCGGTGACTTCAGCGAGCGCACGAATCACCAACAGCGATGAAACACCGACACGAAAACCGCCGGTGATGAGCTTGTTAAACACGAATCGCTGATGCGCGTCGAGCTCCGCCCAATAGCTCAATAGCGCCTCTTTTTGTTCAGTCTCAGTGAGCTTGCGCAGCGTACCTAAACGATCAAATATCCAGCGGTGCAGCGGCAATGCAGAAGCCGTTTCCGGCGGCGGCAAAATCAGCGCAATCGTCTCGGCCAAATCACCGACTGAATCGTAAGCCTCTTCAAATAACCACAGCGGCAAGCCTGCCGCATCGGCTGCGATCTCGTGTAATTTTTTCGCCGGTACCGCTTGACGTGGGCGATTGCCGGTTAAAAAATAAACGGCCCAACAGGCGTCCTCACGAGGCGCGATTTTAAAGTACGCCACCAGCGCGGCGGTTTTGTCGTTGGTGCGCGTGGAGGCATCGAGCGCGGTGTAGAGTTCGGCAAAGGCTTTCATTGCAATGATTTTGGGAGCGATTCGGAGTGGCCTGCAACCCCATCCCGGCCTTCCCCTCGGGGAGGGGAAGGAGTGGTGTGGGCTTCGCGACGGCTTGGGTCACTTGTGTTTGCCAAAGGCAACAACACGTTTATATCGGGTTCGGCAATACTAATATCGCTGGGCTCAACGTCCTCGCGCTCGGCTCCTTCCCCTCCCCGAGGGGAAGGTTGGGATGGGGTCTCAACGACCGCCACCACCTCCCCCACATCCGCCCCACCCTCGCCTTCAAACTCCGTCTCCAGCGCATCTGCTTCCAGCCCACGCTCCCGCAAATAGCGCACCATCACCGGCACTTGTCCATGCGTGACCAGCACGCGCGAGGCTTCGCTTGCATCAATTGCGCGCAATAAGCTCGGCCAATCGGCGTGATCCGAAATCACAAATCCACGATCCACATTGCGCTGTTTTTTAGCACCGCGAATTGCCATCCAGCCGGAGGCAAATGCATCGGAATATTCGCCAAAGCGCTTGATCCAAGGCGAGCCAGAAGCGGACGGCGGTGCCACTACCAACGCACGCGAATAATCAAATTTCTTATCAACGTCACTTACCATCTGCGTGTCGGGCAGCATCACCCCCGCGTCGCGGTACGCACGATTTAAAACCTCCACCGCGCCATGACAAAAAATCGGGCCAATATTGGCGTCGACACTTTTCAACATTCGCTGCGCCTTGCCAAATGAATAACCAAATAGCACGCTTGCCCGCTTAGCTTCCGCATTCGCCGCCCACCACTGATTGATTTCCGCAAACATTTCCGCATGCGCGCGCCAGCGATAAATCGGCAGGCCGAAGGTGGATTCGGTGACGAAGGTGTCGCACTTCACCGATTCGAAGCCATCGCAGGTCGGATCAAAATCAAGTTTGTAATCGCCCGATACCACCCACACTTCGCCGCGATATTCGATCCGCACCTGCGCACTGCCGAGCACGTGGCCGGCCGGGTGTAGCGATATTTTTACGCCGTTGATATCGCGGATTTCGGCATACGCCAGCGTCTCAATCTGCGCCTTTGCGCCGAGCCGTGATTGCAGCACGCCCAGCGCGGGCGCACTCGCCAGATATGCGCCATGTCCGGGCCGCGCGTGGTCCGCATGTGCGTGGGTGATGACGGCGCGATCAACCGGCCGCCAGGGATCGACGTAGAAATCCCCCACCGCGCAATAGAGGCCGCGCGGCGTGTGAGTTAAAAGCTCAGTTGCTGGAATCGTCAACGCCAACGTCAACTTAGACGCTCTCGCGATCCACCGTGGTTGGCGTCAAAACCGGGGCCAGCACCGGCGCGGTTGCGGTTGCGAGTGCGGGTTCTTGCGCAACGTCGGCTGGCGCATGACGCAAATCCCCCACCAGCGGCAGCGCATCATCATGCACCGGCGCACCATGCGTTACGTGATCGTGCGCAACCGCCGCGTGTCCGTGGCCATCACGATTTTTACGATGATGGCCATGATCCAAAAATCGGACAAGCTGCTGCAAAGCCTGACGATACACATCACGCTTGAATTCAATCACGCTGTCGAGCGGCACCCAGTAATCGTGCCAGCGCCACGCGTCAAATTCAGGATGCGTGCTCGCGCGCAGCCGGATATCGTGGTCGCGCCCGGTTAGCCGCAACAAATACCAGATCTGCTTCTGGCCTTTGTAGGTGCCACGCCATTCGCGTTTGATCCAGTGATTGGGCACGTGATAGTGCAGCCAGCCCTTGGTGCGGCCTAAAATCTGCACGTGCTCGCGCCGCAAGCCCGTCTCTTCTTCCAGCTCCCGATACATCGCATCTTCAGGGCTTTCATTTA
>JANMQR010000175.1:0-3534 GCA_031370625.1 Burkholderiales bacterium
CATGGCCACACAGGCGAGCGCCAGCACGTTGGACACACTGTGGTTTTACGAGAACACCACCTGCGCAAACCCGCGTGTATTTGATGCCGAGCCAGGCTCAAGCAAAATCATCAGCGGCGGTGCGACGTTACTGGTTTCTGATGTGAATAGCGACGCGTCTTTTTTGCGCATGAATAATTCGCCGCCCGGCGGTGTGTTCTTTTTAGGCTGGGACGCCAACACTATTACGGTGGGCGAGCCAGTCAGCGTGCTCCATCATTCGCTGGGCGATCCGAGGCGTCTCACGCTTGGCGTTGTTGATCGCTTTCGTAACGACCTGTCTGGCTCGACTGCCAGCTTTATCAGCCCCACATACACAACCGGCACCACCTCTTCCGGCAGCACCGGCGCAGGGCTCTTGACCGCCACCAACGGCGACTATTTTTTGCGCGGCGCATTGGCGGGTGGGCCAGCCAGCTGCGAAAACAGAAACGCGAGTTCTTTCGGCGGCAACTATGCTTACTACTCGCGCTTCGATTTGATTTACCCGTCGCTCAAACAATTTTTGATGAAGGACACCACACCACCGAACTTCACCGATATTTGGTGGGGCGGCCCTGCTGAATCGGGCTGGGGCATTCAAATTACCCAGCACGCCACCGGCAATATTTTTGGCACTTGGTACACCTACGACCAAGCGGGTAACCAACTGTTTGTCGTCATGTCAGGATGTGATTTGATCCCGTTCAACGGCAGCGTCTGCAGCGGGCGTCTCTATAAAACGACCGGCACGCCGTTTAATGATCCCAATTTCGGCGGCGCGACCACCACCTACATTGGCAATGGCACCTTCACATTTACCGACGCAGATAACGCAACTTTTGATTACACCATCATTGCCAGCGCAACTAACGCGCAAACAACACTGCAAAAGAAAATTACCCGCTTCCCGTTTGGCGTGGGGATCGCGGCCTATCCAAATGATGCTTCCGACATTTACTTTAATCCCGATGCGCCGGGCTGGGGATATTCACTGGCACAACACGGCACCGCGGCATTCGGCGTGATCTATCACTACGACGAGAATCGGAATCCAATGTTCTTGACGATGTACATGCCGGTATTCAATGCCAACAACGGCGGCGCAACATCTGCGACGCTATATCGGACACGCTCAAATGGCGGCAGCCATTATTTGACGCCGACCTGGCGCGCATCGGACATTACCAATATTCCCGTGACAGGCGCAGGCAGTGCAACGGCGGGTCTCTTCCCGGGGGGCTTAAATCTGTTGTTTACGATTACTTCGGGCACCACGTTCGCGCAGCAGCGGGCACTATCGAAGATTCCGTTTTAGTCTATGAGGCGACAATAAAAAATGAGCGGCCAAACGTAAATCAGCCGCTCACACGAAAAGCGCAACCCTAGTATGGACGGTTGCTTCCAGCCATAAATGGCTGGAGATGGCTGCCAATACTAGGGTTTTGTATTACGATGCCGCGAAATAACTTGTCGCGCTGACAGTTCATCTATGGTTTGAAGTCCAACCGCGAATCAATGCTCTCGCACCGTTACCGTCTGCACCTTGGCAGTACCAATGGTGAAACCCCCGGCAAATGCGGTGACTTTGAATACGTCATTGAGCGCAGTGGCGGCGGTTGAATTCAGCTTCACGCCGACGTTATTCAACGTAATGAAGCGACCACGATCCGCCGTCAATGGCACGGTGAAACTTGGGGGCAACGTCAGATCGAACAGCGGAATTCGCGCGACGATCGAATCGTTCACCACGACTATTCCAGTCAACACCGGCGCAGCTTCAAAAGTGTCGATCACAAAATCGGAAAGCTCGACGCGCGTGGCACCAGCCGTCAATGTTAGCCCGCCCGCGTGGGGAATCTCACCTTTTGCGTTGGCCAGATCAATTGCGCCACCCACGATCGGAAAATAAGCTTGGCCTTGATAAACACCGCTCTTCGGTAGTGTGCCCAGCTTTACATTCAACGAAGTTAGCGCGGCGGTAAATCCCGCATCAAGTTTGACCGCAGTGTAGCCACTCTGCAGCCCAGCCGTAGGCGCTGCAATTGCCGTCGATACAGATACCACGCTGACAGTGATCGCGGCTGCCGTTGAAGCGAAGGCGGAAAATAATTTGTGACTAGTAGAAAAATTTGAACGCATTAAAATCTCCTGAAGGCGAATTGTGAATAAGAAAAATGTGCCGCATAAATTTCGACAAAAATACTGCGCGCCGACTACGAATTCCGAAGGATCTTGAGCCCATTTTTACGTTTCGGTAAATTAAGATACCGAACAGTAACTTTAGTTCAATCACGCATGGATATCGTGAGTGTCCCCAACTGGCGACATCTCTTTTTTATAAAAATTGCACGATCAGCGCGGTGTCAGCTTGGTGGCTAACCGGTGATTTGTTTAACCACGAGAAGCTGCCAACTCATGTAGCTCACTCAAGGAAATTGGGTGAAGCGAGATAGACATTTTTGCGTTGCTAATTTATGCAGTGCCGGTTCACGGTACGCAAATACAGGCCGAAAAAAGCTGCGTTCACAACTGATGATGCAGTTTTGCGAGATGAGAGAGCGGCCGGAAATTAAATCCGCAGCGATTAAATATTATTGAGGATAGCCGCGCGTTGCTGCTCATATTCGGCAAGCGAAATTAAACCTTTTGACCTGAGACGAAAAAGTTCTTCGAGCCTGGATTCAACGGTGACGGGCGGTGTTGCAGACTTTTTAGACATGCGCATCGCCCACCATAAAACAGCCACGATCAGCGCCGCCGGAATGCCAATGATAAAAAAAACGACAAGCCAGTGCCAGTTAGTAAAAGAGGCCATCCGTTTTCCTATTTTGAAAAAGCTTGAACCAATTTTCGCAAGCGTTGGCAAAATTAGCGAGTTCAGGTTTTGCACACAGAACCATCTGGCATCGTCGGCCAAACCCTACCATTAGCGCGGCGTTTAGGCCATTTATGCTCGAAACGGCAAGCTGGGAGCGAACCTCTAAAAAATGGCCTCTAAGCCAACACCTTAATCGGAATCTCTTTTTTACGACTCACCGATTTACGTTCCGCACCGGGCGCATATGTCCTGGCGACATATTCATCGACCAGCGTTTGAAATTCTTCCGCGATTTTGTCGCCCTTTAACGTGATCGCTTTTTCACCGTCGATATACACCGGTGCGACCGGGCGTTCGCCTGAGCCGGGGAGCGAGATGCCGATGTTGGCGAGCTTGGATTCTCCGGGGCCGTTGACCACGCAGCCCATTACGGCGACGTGCATCTCTTCCACACCGGGGAATTTCGTTTTCCAGATCGGCATTTGATTGCGCAAATATGATTGGATGCTTTCGGCCAGTTCCTGAAAATAGGTGCTGGTGGTGCGCCCGCAGCCGGGGCACGCTGCGACCATCGGCGTGAATGCGCGCAGTCCCATGGTCTGCAAAATTTCCTGCGCGACGATGACTTCTTTGGTGCGATCGCCGTTCGGTTCAGGTGTTAAGGAAATACGAACCGTGTCGCCGATGCCTTCCTG
>JANMQR010000186.1:0-15870 GCA_031370625.1 Burkholderiales bacterium
CTTCGGCCGCTGTGGCGAGTGGTTCGCGGTCGATCGCTGGAAGGTCACGCCCGACCTGATCACGTTCGCCAAGGGATCCAACTCGGGCTACATCCCGATCGGCGGCGTGATCATCAGCCGCCGCATCGCGAACACCTTCAGGGAGCGCGCGTTCCAGGGCGGCCTCACCTACTCCGGCCATCCGCTCGCCTGCGCGGCCGCATGTGCCACCTTTGATATCTATGAGCGGGAAGGTTTGCTCACGCGCGCCACCGAGCTGGCGCAGCATTGGGAAGATGCGCTGCACTCATTGCGCGAGCATCCCCACGTTATCGATATTCGCAACCTCGGACTCATTGGCGGCATCGAACTCCAAGCGCGGCCTGGTGCTGCGGGCACGAGGGCGTTCGATGTTTTCACCGACTGCTTCGACCAGGGCTTGCTGATTCGCACCACCGGCGACGTCATTGCCTTATCGCCGCCCTTAATCGCCAGCAAAGAACAGCTCACAGAAATGGTGGCAACGGTGAGTAAAGCGTTGCACCGCGTGAAATAGGTCGCACTAAGGAAATATTTTCGCATTAGCGAACCCCAATATCATCGGGTGTTTTCAGGCATTTATGCTCCAAAATTCCGGCCAGTATTAGAGTTTTCAAAAAAGATACATTTCCACGCATCTGGCATAGTGACGTTTACGTAAACAGTCTTCTTACGCAAATCATTGGTTATGTCTGCACCCAAACAACAAATTCGTTTTTGCACTGGTTATGACGGTGTGTCAATCGCTTACGCCACGACGGGTCGCGGCACGCCGATTGTGAAGGCCGCGAATTGGCTTTCGCACCTCGAATTCGATCTGGAAAGCCCGGTGTGGAGCCACGTGATGTCGGCGCTTTCAGCGAACCATACTTTGCTTCGCTACGACGAACGCGGCTGCGGACTATCAGATTGGGATGTGGAAGACCTTTCGTTCGAGTCATGGGTGCGCGATCTCGAAGCGGTCGTGGACGCAACAAAAATTCAGCGCTTTGCGTTGCTCGGCATTTCACAAGGCGCGTCGATTGCCATCGATTACGCGGTGCGCCATCCCGAACGCGTGTCGCATCTTATCTTGCACGGCGGCTATGCACGCGGGCGGCTCAAGCGCATGAGTGCGTCGGCATTGCGCGAAGAAGCCGAGACCATGAACAAGCTCGCGGAATTAGGTTGGGGGCAGCAAAATCCCGCGTTCCGCCAATTTTTCACCACACAATTTATTCCCGATGGCTCGCCCGAACAACATCACTGGTTTAACGAACTCGAACGCATCTCGACATCGCCTGAAAATGCGGCACGCTTCATGCGCGAATTCAATGAAATTGACGTGGTCGATCTGTTGCCAAAAGTCGCCTGCCCAACCATTGTTTTTCATTCAACGCGCGATGTGCGTGTGCCGTTTGAAGAAGGCCGTTTGATTGCGCAATTGATTCCTGATGCGCGTTTCGTGCCGATTGAAAGTAACAATCATTTACTGCTCGAAAGCGAGCCCGGCTGGCAGCGCTGGCTGGATGAAGTTCGCGCGTTTCTACCCTCCACTTCATCGGCGAATTCAATCTTCGCCACCCTCACCCCGCGCGAACGCGAGCTGATCGAATTGATCGCGCAGGGTCGCGATAACGCGCAGATCGCCGCGGCGTTTGACCTTCGCGAAAAAACGGTGCGCAATCACATCACCAGTATTTTTGCCAAACTGGAGGTGGAGAATCGCTCGCAGGCTATCGTGCTCGCGCGCAAGTCGGGCTTTGGTCGGCAGACGAGCTAAATCAGCCGCCTCCTCGTGCAGAATAAAAAGTAATCAAAACTTAACAAAGCGCAACAACGTGTAATAAAGCTGTTTTGCGATCAGATGCAGGACTCGTGCCCCATCTATTCTGCGCATTCACCCACCAATGTCCCTGTTCTTGGGGCGAGCGCCTCATGCGCCAAATGGCGCACACCATCAAAATTCAACCCATGACATTGCGCTTCTTTTGGGTTGGGGTTCGGTTCCAAGTAGATGCGTTGGTCATTCGCCGACTGCGGCAATTCTGCTGCAATCGTTTACTGCACGTGAATGCATCCTATTTTGAGAATTGAGAAATTAAAATGAACATGACATCGAAGTTGATAATGCTTGGCCATATCACCGCAGCAGCCATCTTCACCAGCGCAGCCACGCTCGGCCACGCGTCAGAACCCGTAAAGTTTCAAGGGGACGTGTTGGTGGCCGCCAACGGCATGACGCTCTACACGTTCGACAAGGACGTAATCAACAAAAGCAATTGCACTGATGCCTGCCTGAAAGCGTGGCCGGCACTGATCGCGACTCCTGATGCAAAAGTGTCAGGTGAATTCAGCATCATTAATCGCGACGACGGTGGCAAACAGATCGCGATGAATGGTAAACCGCTCTACTTCTACATCGCGGACCAGAAAGCGGGCGATATAACAGGCGACGGATCTGGCGGCGTGTGGCATGTGGTCCGTGCGGGCCAGGTTGCCGCCGCAACGACAACCCACAGCAGTCCTCGCCGCGCAGCGGCACCAGCGCAAACCAGCGGCTACGCGTACTAAGCGCGACCAGGCTTTTCCTGCACTCCCGAGATTTGCGCTCGGAGGCGCTTGAGAATAGCGACGACGCATTGCGTCAGCCATCCGTCTTGCGCGCGCAAATTCCACTTTTAAACACCCAGCCATTCCTTGCAAGGAAGCGAATGTGAATGGCTGCAACAATATGGAAATCAACCATGACTGTTTTAATTTCTGCAGAAGTAAAAGGACAAACTCAATCGGGCTACGACGGCATGCTTGAGAAACTTGGCGACCTGCTGAAAAACGCACCCGGCTTCGTTTTGCACACATCACACCCCACCGAGGGCGGCTGGCGCGTGATTGAAATTTGGCAGACCAAAGACGCCGCCGACCAGTTCTTCGTGCGCAACGTCGTGCCCAATCTGCCGAAGAGTATCCGCCCCAAGCGCTCGGTGCAAATACTTCACGGATACCTTGCATCGTGAACATGGCTAGACAAACCAAGAGAGCTGCGTTGGCGGCAGTAACTTTTTATCAGGAGATTATTTTGCTTTCACGTCGATTCATTTACACCGCCGTCACTTTTTTTGTTATCGGCGTCTCACTCGGCATGTACATGGGTATGAACAAAGATTTTCGTTTGACCCACGTGCATGTCCATATTAATTTACTGGGCTGGGTCGCACTTGGAATCGCCGGACTGCTGTACAACATCTATCCGCATCTTCAGCGAACCTGGATGGCGCACGCGCACTATTGGTTGCACACCATTGGCCTGATTATCTTTATGGGCGGCTTTGCGTGGGGCGCAATTTCCGGCGAGTTCCAATTTATCCCCGTCGCGGTCGGCGCATCGCTCGTATCGCTGGGCGTGTTGTGTTTCGCGATCAATGTTTTTACGCGACTGGGTGTTGTGGCAAATGGCAGCATGTCATGAAGTTTGATGCGGCAACCACACCTGAATCGCAATTTGAATTTGCGCTGCACCCGCGCGGTGCCGACCGTCCGCTCATTTCGCGCCAGCTCGTCATGACAGATTTTAATGCGATTGCCGCGCTGCAAAGCGAGGTAATCGCGAGCGTGCCCGGAGGCTTTCTTCGCGACAAGACACCGGAAGAACTTAATGCTTTTCTGGATGGCCAGATCGGTGCGGGATTCGGCATTTTCGAAAACGGAACATTGCTCGCCGCAGGATTTCTGCGCACATCGATGGCCAATCATCCTTACCAAGGCCCGCCGTTTCCCCGCGTGCCGAAAGAAGACTGGCCAAACAATTCTGCGTTTCTTGAAAACGCAATCGTCGCAGTCGCAGCGCGCGGTCGCGGCTTTCAACGCGCGTTGATTGATCTGCGCATCGCCCACGCAAAAGCCTCAGGTGTGCGTATGGTGTGCTCGGGCGTGCATCTGGGCAATGAAATCAGCTGGCGAAATTTGCTCGCAAGCGGGATGGCCATCGTCGGCATTAGAGTTGCAAACGGACAGGCCGTCATCGGCTTGCTTAAATCATTTAATGACAGTGCGCTTCGTTCCAGCATCACTAATCTGCGTCTGGTCGCAGCGGACGATACCGACGGTCACCTTGATGCCATCGAGCGCGGCTACATCGGCAAACGAATGTCCGCGTGGAGATATGTGGTCTACCAAATGGGACGTTCATAGTGCAAGCAATAGAAAACAATCGCGGCCTCGGCGCGCTCGACCTTTCAAGCGCAAAAAATGTATTTCTGCACGCTGAAAACTGATAACCGCAATGGATACAGCGATTGATATTTCCGCCTATCGTGCTCACCTTGAACACGACGCACTTCCCGTGGCTCTCGTTACCGGCGGCACCGACGGCATCGGCCGCGCGGTGGCACTTGAGCTCGCACGCCGAGGAAGCCGCGTACTTTTTGTCGGCCGCGACGTTGCACGTGGCGAGCAGGTCGAGCGGATGCTGCTTGAATTAAACCCTGAAGCAGATCATCGATTTTTGCGCGCTGATCTGTCGCTCCTGTCCGACACCGCGCGACTCGCACAAATGATTTTTCAGGTCACGCATCGCCTTGATGCGATGGTCTGTTGCGCGGGTATTCTTTCCACCATTCCGCAGCAAACCAGCGAGGGCCTTGAGCGAAATTTCGTGCTCAACTATTTATCGCGTTATCTGCTTGCGCGAAAAGTCACACCTTTGATCGCGGAAGCGCCGTCGGGCCGCATGGTGTTTGTCGCCAACGCCGGAAAATACGAGGACACGCTCGATTTCGACGATTTGCAATTGCGTTATGGCAAGCCGGGCTGGCATGTCGCCGGTCGAACGCAGTTCGCCAATGACCTGATCGTGGTCGAACTCGCTGCAAGACTCAAGCAAACATCAATTGAGGTAAGTTGCGTGTTTCCGGGCGCCACTGACACCAACGTTTTTCGTCATTCACGCGGCCTGCCACCGTTAGTACGATTGCTCGCACCACCGCTTCAGCGCTGGTTGGCACTTCGCCCGGCAGTTGCTGCGATGACGCCCGTCTATCTTGCCCGCGATCCACGCGCACGCGGCACCAGCGGGCGATTCTTCGGCCCGAGAATGGTGCCACGTGTCGTACCGCCACGCGCGCACAATCAGGCGCGCGGGTGGATGCTGTGGGATGCGAGCGAATCGCTGGTGCGCGAGTATCTGTAAGCCGCAAAGTCATGAACCACATTTTGAACGACATGAACAACTGCCAGACAACAACATTAACGATCACGCTTCCCTCAACGGTTACGCAAAGTTTATTTATCATGATCGATGCCTTCAACCGCTTCAACCGCTTCACTTGATGATTACAGACTCAAGAGGCAACGCTAGCGCCAGCAAGCACTTTCAGCCATTTATGCCGCAAACGGCGCTCCAGTCCTTGCTCTTGCTGTAAGCGTAGCGCCGCGTGAGATCGCGGCATTCGCCGATACGAACAACGCTTGTGCATGCGTTAAGATGAGCATTGACCATTAATAACGCAATGCGACACCTGATAGTTCTGGTGCGCGCGCTACTCTCATGACGCCATCAAATCTCAAAAAACCCTTCTCCATGATTCGCGAATTTCATCTCGCCGATTGGTTCACCCTTGGCAACGCGGTCTGCGGCATGGGCGCGCTGTTTTCCATGATGACGTACTTGGAAACAAACGACGTTGTACACATCTACATCGCGTGCAGCTTAGTCTATGCGGCACTCGCATTTGATGTCGTCGATGGCCGCGTCGCGCGCTGGCGGCAGCAATCTTCCGCGCTCGGCCGCGAACTTGATTCGCTGGCCGATGTGATTTCATTCGGGGTAGCCCCCGCCATCATCGCGTATGGCTGCGGCATGCAGGGCTTTTACGACCGAATAATTCTCGGCTATTTTGTCGCCTGCGGCGTATCACGTTTGGCGCGTTACAACGTGACCGCCGAAGCGCTTTCTGAAGGCAGCGGCAAAGTAAAGTATTTTGAAGGCACGCCAATCCCGACCTCAGTTTTGCTGGTCGCTTTGCTGATGTTGGCCGCTTATGTCGGTGCAGTGCAAAGCAATCTCTGGTTCGGCGTAGTGAAGATTGCCGGTTTGCAACTGCATCCACTGGTGCTGCTGTTTGCGCTGTCGGGCTCATTGATGATTAGCCGGATTCGCATTCCGAAGTTATGAATACGAGAATTTTGCATGGCGATTGGCCGCGGTTGCGGGTGCATCCTCACGAACACGAACTGCCATTCACGGGCGAACTGGACAACGTTAAAATTCCGGCAGGCGTGACTGAGATAAAAGGCGAGCAAAATCGAACAAATGATTGATGAGGGTTCAGTTTCGGCATTCGCGCCATGCCCTACCCGCGATCAGGTGATGCCGTCAAACGCCGTTCTTTGCTATAACTGAGGATTACAATCTGTAGGTGTTTTCAGTCACCCTGAGTTGCGCATGGAATTTCTTGAGCGCGAGAGCGAGCTGGCGCGTTTAATCGCGTTGCATGGTCGAGCGGCGAATGGCGACGGCGTGTGTGTGTTGATCCACGGCGAAGCTGGTATCGGCAAGACCACATTGGTTCGTCAATTTGTTCGCACCTTGTCGATCAACGCCAAGCCGTTAATCGCCGGATGCGAGGCGCTGTTCACGCCACGACCGCTCGGACCGCTGATCGATCTGGCCGATCAATTGCCGCCGTCAATTACTGAAGCCTTGCACGAGGGTCGCACCTATAACGGCCTGTTTCCATCGTTTCTGACATTCTTGAGTGAGGCACGCGACGAGCGTAAACCAATCGTACTCGTGATCGAGGATATCCACTGGGCCGATGCCAGCACACTGGATTTCATTCGCTATGTGGGTCGCCGCTTATCGGGGGTGTCGGCGCTGATGGTACTGACCTATCGCGATGAGGCGCTCACCCATGACCACCCACTACGCCGAGTGCTCGGTGAATTACCCGCTGCCAATACGACCAGACTCCCACTTGCAGCGCTGTCCGTGAACGCCGTTGAGCAATTGGCAGCGCTCGCGCACCGTTCGGCAAATGGTATTTTTGAAGTTACGGCGGGTAACCCTTTTTTTGTAACCGAAGTGCTGCTGGAGTCCAACCACAACGTGCCCGCATCAGTACGCGATGCCGTGCTCGCGCGCGTATCGCACTTGAATCCGCACGCGCGCAGAATGGTTGAACTGGTATCGATTACGCCAAACCGCATCGAGCGCACCATGCTCGATGCGCTGCTCGGCAACGCTGGTGCGGATACCGGGCCGCTCATTGATGAATGTACGGCGCTCGGCGTACTACAACAAACGGGCATCTGGCTGGCGTTTCGCCATGAGATTGCGCGGCAGGCGGTTGAGCAATCACTGGCCGCAGAGTATTGTGCGCGATTGCATCGGCGCGTCTTTGCGCATCTGCGCGAACGATTTGGCGAAGCAGCGGATGTGACGAGATTAGTCCATCACGCCGAGCGTGGCGGGCTTGATGATGAGGTGTTGGCAATTGCGCCACGCGCCGCGCGTGCAGCAGCGAATGCCTCGGCACATCGGGAGGCTGCGAAGCTTTATACGCTTGCCGTCAAACATGCGTCGGCGCTTAAATCAAGAGCGGTGCATGCTGAACTTTTGGAGCTTGCGGCTGAAGAGTATCGGCTCGTCAGCGATGTGGATGGCTTTGTAGATGCCACTCAATCAGCACTCGCGCTTCGCGTTAAGCTTAACGATGCGGTTGGTGAGGGCATGAATCAGCGGCGTCTGGCGGCGACGTTATGGCGCGAGCGCGGAGATCGTGCGCGAGCTGAGATAGCCATTACTCGTTCAATTGCCGTGCTCGAAAGTCTGTCACCATCCGTCGAACTGGTTCTGGCGTATGCAACGTTGTCACGATTGCAATGCTCATGGTCAGATTATGACGAAAGCATTAATATCGGAGAGCGTGCAATCAAGCTGGCCAAAACATTTGACGATGCGAGTTGTCTGGTGGAGGCATTGCATGCCTGTGCAACGGCAAAGTCGTTTATACGCGATGATCGTGCGGCCAGAAAAGAATTGGAGGATGCGCTCGATATTGCCTTGGCGGCAAAACTGGAAGGCGCTGCTGCATCCTTGTTCACCACGTTGCAAGCGGTGGGTGTCATTTATCGCGATCACCTGTACGCGTTGGAAATCGCCAACCGCGGACTTCAATATTGTGAGGCGCGTGATCTGGATATGTTTGCGTTCAGGCTGCTTGATAATCGCGCGCTGTCGCTGACCGAGCTCGGACGCTGGGACGAGGCTGATCGCGACATTGATGAATGTCTGGGCACACCAAATATCGGCCAGCGATTGCGAAACTCGTTGATCTATTTGAAAGCGAAACAAGACGCACGGCGCGACGTAGCGGGTGCGCACAACTACTGGCTCGTCCTGCAAACTGATCTCAACGCCATCCCAATGGGCTACCGCGTCGCAGCCATTGCCGCCGCCTGTGTGGAGGCAGCCTGGCTGCGATCAGATCTCCCGGCGGCGCAGCAAATGATAAATGTCGGCATCGAAGAAGCCAGCGCAAGGAAAGACACGCGGCTACTTGCGCCACTGCTGGTCTGGGCGAAACGCTGCGGCGTGGCAACGCCCGATGTTCCTTCAGCGCTTAGCAAAGCAATCGCTGCCCAACACGCGCATGAACTGAATGCAGATATTGGCGCTTCCGCCGGCGTGTGGGCAAAACTCGGCTGCCGTTACGAGCGGGCATTAACGCTGGTGCATGGCAATGAAGCCGAGATGCGCGAAGCGCTGCAAGAATTTGACGCGCTCGGCGCTAAAGCCGCAGCAGAAATCGCGCGAGCTCGTCTCAAGGCCGCGGGTGCGCGCGACGTGCAACGCGGGCCTCACGCGCGCACAGCCACCGATCCCTTGGGCTTGACCGCACGCCAACGCGAGGTCTACGAATTACTGACGCAAGGATTATCCAACGCAGCCATTGCCGCCAAGCTGCATCGCTCCGAGCGGACCATTGAAAATCACGTCGCCGATCTATTCGGCAAGCTCAACGTGCGATCGCGCAGCGAGTTAATTGCGCGCGCAGCGAATTGATTGCGCGCACCGCGAAATAAATAGGTACTCGCCTCCCTAAATCCGGGTAGCACCACGGATTCGCGCCACACGCGCACTGGCTACCATTCTCTCCACGGTTGCTCGTTCCAGCAGCCCCAGGTTGACGAGGAGAGTGCGATGAAAATTTCCATGTTTGTTGTGTTGTGGCAAACCACTATTGCCACCACGGCCAACTGCCGCATCCCTTACTTCGACAATCAAGAACGCAATTGACGCAGTTGCACTTGCTCGTGGCGAGCTTCATCGCAGCCTCTGCTCCCGCAAACACCACTCAATATTCAAGGAGAAACATCATGGCTTTTTTTGACGATATGACTAATGCATTGGAAACCTATCCGGTCGCTAACGTGACGCTAGAAATTATTGAAGTTGACTTCCCCGGTGGCGCGCTGAACGCCCGCGATGAAGGCACGTTCAGAGTTCGAATCAACAACAACGGGCCGCTGGAGCTTACTGACGTGGCGCTAAAAATCAGCGGACAGAACGGCGCCACAGTGGCGAACAACGGTGCGGCGTCAGCGTTTGTGTCGGAGTTTGTGACTCAAACAAACCCGGTTCAACAAGTGCCCACCGTTAGCGGTCACAACGGTTCAGTGATAACGACCGGCAGCCCAATGAAGTTCAAGGCACCCAACGGCGAGCAGGCCTCGAAGACGCTCATCAAAGTCACCCTCGAAGGCTGGAACGCAAACCTGAATCACATTCTTAACGGTCACAGTGATCCACTGCCTGTCGCACCCAAAGGTACCTTCGCCGCTGTCGTTGAGCCACGGTAGATAACACCCGCCGATACAACAAAAGTTTTTTCGCAAAGCACTGCGTCCAGATTTGCACTTGTCTCGAAAGTGTTGATGTGCAGGACATTCAAATTACTCGATGACCAACACACACACCCATCTTCAATTTTATTAAAAGGAATCATCATGAAATCGATCAAGACTTTACGTTTTAGGAAAAGTGTTATTGCGGTTGCTATTGCGGCAGCTAGTTTTTCGAATAGCGGGTTTGCGATTGAAGCCAACACCTTGGGCACACCGAGCGGAGGTATGGTTTGCCGCAGTGGGTATTCAGGTTTCTTTGGCACCGGAAAGCTTACGTGCAGCAAACAAGCGGAATTCAAAATGGATCTCGCTTGCGAAAACCCAAGATTTCCGACTTATGTGAGCCGCGCGGCTGTTGCAAATAACCGCGTTCCTAATGGCCCCAATGACGCTCAACTAAGGTTAGGTCGGGACATATGCACGCGCGCGCCTGGCCCCGGCTCTGCGAACATCGGCCCCACAGACACGCTCGTTGGTCTCGACCAGTCAACCAATGGCAATAACGGCGTTTATGAAATCGCCAATGTCAGCCCCGCCCGTATCCTTGTTCGACTCAGCAACAAGGATCAAGAGGAGGCCACAGCCCTTGGTTTAAGTGTGGGTCAGGTTGACACAATAAAAAACGACACTCAGAGCAACGTCACTATTAATTCTGGCGCGGCGAATATTACGGATCAATTCAGGGTGATTCTTTCTCACTTCACGTTCGCGGTCCCCACTGGCGGCATCGTCACCGGGCCAGTGGGCAACCCTGCCAGCACGTTCACTCCACGTCCCCTTCAGTAACAAAACGACCAGCCGGTGGCACACGTCACCGGCTACTTCCGTTTTGGCGAGTGAACGCATAACCAGAACTTCTTGCAATCCAAAGAGAACCTCATGTTGATGAAAAAAATCTTTGCCGCCTTACTCACGCTGTCACTGACCGGCTGCGCTACCACGCAGAAGCTGCCAACCGTTCAGCTCCAGCCCGCAGCAACTGGCCCGAAGGCAATTCCACAGCGCAACGTGACGCACTTTGCCGATGGCTTGCGCTGCATGGACGACATGTTGTATCGATTTGGTGTGCGCGATGTGAGTGTGATGATTGAGGAATTGCAGGATCAGTCACGCCGACTTGGTGCGGGCACGCGCGACATGATGGTTTCCGCCTTTGCTGACATGACGCGCAGAAGCCGCGGTGTGCGGCTGGTGACGTTCGGGCAGGATAATCAAAACATTGTGCAACTGCTCTCGCTGGCGCAAAAAATTAATGAATTCAAAGTCGTGCCGCAATACGATATTCGCGGCTCGATTACCCAGTTTGATGAAGATGTGACGCGCGAACAAGCGGGCGTCGGTGCGTCGCTGATCTCATCTTTGCTCGGCGTGCGCTTTAATCGCAGCCAGCAATCATCAGTCATGGGTTTTGATGCGAGCGTGATTTCCACATCTGACTTAAGCCTTATACCTGGTGCAAGCTCGAAAAATACCGTGATCGTAACGCGAGACGAAACCAGCGCGGGTGATGGCGCGGCACAGATTCGCAACAGCAGCATCAACTTTAATTTCGCGGTCAGCCGTAACGAAGGGGTTGCGCAATCACTGCGCAACATGATCGAGTTAGCCACGATTGAATTGACCGGCAAATTATTGCGACTGCCTTACTGGACGTGTCTGAATCTGGATGTGAAGAATCCGGAAATTCAGCGCGAAATGGAAGACTGGTTTTTATCGATGCAAGGCAGCGCTGAAACCGCAAGATTTTTTCAGGAGCAGCTTCGCTTTCGCAAATTCTATGACGGCCCAACCGACGGCAAAACGAACGCAGCATATGCATCGGCACTCGCCGCTTATCGACAGGCCGTCGGCACCAACACCGTGGGTGAGCCTGATTTTGCGGTGTGGCAATCGTTTCTGCTAAGCCCGATTCCTGCGCCGCCAGCGAAGCCGTTTGTAGCCGAAAAGGTAACTGATGGGAAAAACATCGCGCTCACGCTGCAAGTTTCTAAGACCCGCTACCGCAAAGGCGAGCCGGTTGAATTGTCCGTGAGCGCATCGCAGGCAGCGTACGTGTACTGCTATGTGCAAAGCCCCGCGAGCGGCAAAATCCAGCGTATTTTTCCAAATCGTTTTGCGCGCGATCCACGGATAGAGGCGAATAAACCGCTGGTGCTACCCGGCGAGCAGGGTTTTAAAGTGCCCGCTGGTGGTGACGACGTGAAGCAGCAGGTACTCGGCTGTCTGGCAACCGAGCGCGAAATCTATAACGATTTGCCGCCGCCACTTCGCTGGGGCGATTTCGAAGACATCAAGCTCGGCACGTTTGAAGAGATTCGCGATGCGTTCGCGCTGGTGGCCAAGGCACCTGTGGCGCTCGAGGGTGCCGTTATCGCGGTATCCGACCAGTGAGCGCCCGCATGAACACTGCGCACACCCCCGCTGGCATCCAAAACAAAAATGACCGCCTCGACATAAGCGGCCAGAGCGTTACACACGACGACCTCGGTACTTTGATGGCTCGTGTCGCGATGCGCGATCAGGCTGCGTTTAAACAACTTTACGATGCCACCGTGCGATGCCTGCTGGCGATTATTGAACGCATGTTGCGCGACCGCGCGTGGGCGGAAGATATCGTGCAAGAAGTTTATGTGAGCATCTGGAATACCGCGCCCAATTATTCCGCGATGCGTGCGCTGCCGATGACCTGGCTGATGACGATTGCGCGTAACAAAGCCATGGACGCGCTGCGCAGCACCAACACCGAGCGCCAGCATATTGTCCGACCCACCATCACGAATGACGACGATGATCACACTGCCGATGTTGCCGATAAAGGCTGCGGTCCGCTGGAGCAGCTGGAGCGGGGAGCTGAGGCTGCGGGCATTCGCAAATGCATACAAGGCCTTGAAGGATCACAGCGGCAAGCCATCTCGCTGGCGTTCTACGATGGACTCACGCACGCGGAGCTGGCGCTGCATATGCACCAGCCGCTCGGCACGGTAAAGGCGTGGGTGCGGCGCGGACTTGACCGGCTGAAACGATGTTTGGAACGAAGCGACGCACACATGCAGGCCACACATTGAACTATCGCCGTCCACTATTGCGTGATCGGCTCGCTGCCGAATATGTGCTGGGCACGTTGCACGACGGCGCACGTGCGCGCTTTGAGCAATTGCTACGCGATGACTTCGAACTCGGCGATCGGGTCGCGTTTTGGACGCGGCACCTGATGCCGATGGCATCGGTGTTGTCAACGCGCGCGCCGTCTCACAGAGTTTGGGAAGGTATTGCTGCGCGCATCATAACGAGTGAGCGCATTCCGGCGCAAAATGAACGCACCGCGCTATGGCGTTTTTTGAAATTGTTCGATGTACGAACTCTGGGCACCGTGACGGCAGGACTTCTGCTCGGTGTCGCACTCACCGCACTTGCACCCAGCCTCATGCGCGACGCTGGCATTGCCCCGCTCGTCGCCAAAAGCGATAACCAATTGCCGGAAAGCTACGTCGGCGTACTCGCCGCGCAAGAGGGCCGCACTGGTTTGATTGTCTCGAGCTTGCGACAAGGCAAGGTGATGGACGTAAAGCGTGTGCTGCCTGTGCCCATTGCTGAGGGCAGCACATTATTTCTATGGGTGATTGAAGGCAAAGACAAAACGCGACCCATCGGCGCAATTCCGCCTGGTGCGTTTGTCAATGTGGTGCTCCCGCAGACATCAGAAAAATTGTTTGCGACCGCGACTGAACTGGCTGTATCGGTCGAACCCGTTAACACCGCGCCGCTGCAGCCCAGCGGCGCATTTGTCTATCGCGGATTGTGCGGAAAATTGTGGCGCGTGCCCGTAAAATAATTATTGTTAAAAGATTAGCAGGATTGCGAAAAAGTATGCAAACACTACAAATCACGCACCTCTTTAAGCATCCTCAACTCATCGAGCAGGTTGCGCAAATGATTTACAACGAGTTCTGGCGCAACGTCATTGATGGCATGTCGAAAGATGATCTGGTTGCGCACCTTCAAAGTGCGACCGATGCGGCTCGTATTCCACAATGTCTTATTGCATTGCAAGATGAAGAGTTGGTGGGTACTGTTAACCTTATTGAAAATGACGACGCGGCGCGCACGCATTTGAAACCGTGGCTGGCGGCAATGGTAGTCCGCGAGGATCAACGAGGCAAAGGCATCGGCACCAAACTTGTTAATGCGTTACTCACGGAAGCGCGCCGGATGCACATTCCCGCACTTTATTTCGGCACTGACGGCCCAGGCTTCTACGAGCGCATCGGCGCGATCCAGCATGAAAAAGTTCGCGCTGATTTTTGTATCATGAAATTTGAGTTGGCTTGAATTTTTCTTTGTCACAAACGAGCTGCGCACGAAGCGCTTGCGATAGCCGACTAAGATTCACCGGCAGCAGTAGCGCGTGCAGCAATAGCACCGGATAAATTTGTGCCAGCGCGGCATAGCCAATAAATGCCAAGTTGCTGGCAATCGCCAACGTGCGCAGCGCCACCATGCCTCGCACGCTGAAGGTCGCCAACACCAGCAGTGATGCGAGATAGCCCCAATGGTCATATGGCTCGTAGGCGTTCATGGCAGCGTGCGTTTGGCCTATTGCGCGGCAGTGAAACTGTATTCGCCCAGATCCCCGAATTCAGAAATCAACACAGTCATTCCGCCAATAATAGACACAGGTTGACCAGCGGCATCGCCATTGACGTTACCGAAGAAAACCCGAACCGGGTTATGCGTGTCTGCATTTCTATGCACGAAATGGATGCGACCGTTCGAGGGACAGTACCAGCCGCTGATATTGTTATCACCCCCATTGACGTTGCCAAAGATGTTGCGGCAAGTTGCAGAACCCGGCGCTTCCGGACCGCCCTGGCTTTCGATAAAAAGTGGCACAACGCCCAGACTGGTTTGCAGGGCCCACGTCGTTTGGCGAATGCTCTCAGGCCGCGCAGCCGAGGCAGTGTCAACAGTAAGTGTTGCGGCTACGGCAGCGGCGAACATGCTGATGTTGCAAAAAGATTTAAGGCGTTTCATTTTCAGATTCCTTTACGTTGAAGTTAAAAACAGAGTTGTTGTGCGGATAGTCGAATAACTCTCTGCACAAACCCACTTTCGTAATGGAATGGAGTTTGGACGCACCCCGCGTAAACTATTTTTTGCCGCGACTCACAGAGCTGATGTCAGGTGTTTGGCCGAGACGTCAGATTTGCCGCAGCACTCCAACAGCACGCGCCGTTTATGCATGCAGAAACGCACAGGAATTATCATGACTTCTCTCTCACCCATGCGCACCGAAGTATTTCCTGAATATCGCGAAAACGCGATTGCCGGATACGCAGAAGATTGCGTGGCATCACATCGCTGGCCGAGTGAGGGCGCAATCGAGCGCTCGCGCGCAGATTTCGACAATAGCTTGCCCCAGGGTCTCGCAACACCTGACAATTATTTGTACGAAATATGGGCCTCAGAGTCTGAGCCAACCGTTGGTGTTCTCTGGTTCGCCATTGAGGAAAAAAATGGCCTGCGCAAAGCGTTTGTTTACGACATCGAGATCAAGCCCGAGCACCGCCGCCAAGGTCATGCGCGCCAGGCTTTCGTATTGCTTGAGCCGATTGTGTCTGCGCTGGCGCTTAACAGTATCGGCTTGCACGTCTTTAGCCAGAATCGCGCCGCACAAGCGTTGTATGAAAAACTTGGATATGTGGTGACAGGCATCAACATGCAGAAGCGGCTTGGCAAAACGCGCGCCTAACAATTTACGCGATCAACCCAGCGCCTGACGCCGACACAAAATCACGCTGATCAGCACTGCATGCTCATGAGATTGCCAAGTCATCAATCTTCAAAACAACGTAGTCAACCTATGTTTTATCGCGGCGGCATCGCACAGGCCATCACTTTGCATCGTAACTAGACGGATGAAACTTCTGCCACTACTGTCCCGCTTCGGCAACTTCGCCCCCAGTGGAC
>JANMQR010000187.1:0-10197 GCA_031370625.1 Burkholderiales bacterium
GTTCGCGCCAAACATGAACAGGCACACGAGTGCTTTGTAATCATTCGCTGTTTGTGCCGCGGCGGCACCGATGCCGGCCATGTTGAGGGCAAAGGGAGCGGCGGCACCGGCTACCGAAACATTGGCAGCAGTGCGTAAAAATTCACGACGGGAAGCATTAATTTTTTTCATGATCTGTCCCTTAGTTTTGCAAAATATATTCGGGTGAGGCCATCGTCAAATAGATGGCGAGGTAGACACGATTGCGGCGGTCTGTTTCGGCATCGGCGGCGAGAGTGCGAATGGCAACTGAATTAATTGCGGTGCGAATTTGCGCACGCGTGTTTGCTGACATGCCGCCAGCGGTCAGTAACAAACTGACGCGATCAATTAACTTGTCGGCATCATTGGCAAGCGCGATTTCTTGTGTGTAATCGGGCAGGATGTCTCGAATGCCGTTAGTTTGAGTGCCCACACCATTCTGGATGGTGCTGCGCATGAAATTCAAATAGCCCGCCACTGAAGTTTCGCTGGTGATCTGCGATTCTGGCGACACTAGGCCCAGCGCGCCGATTTTGGAATTCGGTGGAATAAAGCCAGGCCGGAAGAAATTGAACACGGAAGGCGCACTCATTGGTGTTTGCGCCAACTGGCTCGACGGGTCGGAAGTGCCGCCCAATAAGAATTGACCGTTTTGCGAGCGCGCATTGAATGCACGCATCCAATGTACGAAGCGAATTACCGGTTCGCGTAATTTGCCGGAGGTGTTCGTGGCGCCTGGGTTTCGCGCTTCAGGATCCAATAGCACCGCTCTGATGACAGCCTTCATATCACCGCGAACACCCGCGCCGTTGTTGTTGAACGCAGTCGCCACTCGCGATACATAGGCGGGCGACGGGTTGGCTGTGACCAAGCGCTGAATTAATTGCTTGCCGAAAAAAGGGCCAACGTTAGGATGATTGAATAAGGTATCTAGCGCGATCTTGACGTCGGCGTTGGTGTCGGCAACCGTGGTGGCAGGAATGGTCACGCCGAGAAATTGCTTTTGCGAAGTCGAGTGATATTGGTTATAGGCTTGCATCGGCGTAATCTGATGGTCGGGTACATCTGATGATCCGCCACCGCTCCTGAAGCGCGAATCGGAGGTATCCGGCCCCGCCCAGCTTAGCCCGGTGAATACTTTCGCCAGGCCAGAAATATCGACATTGGAGTAGGTGTCGATGGGTTTGCCTGCGCCATCCAGTTTTTGCGTGCCGTCGAGATTAAGCTGGTACAAACCGATGGTCATCAATTGCATCACTTCGCGGGCGTAATTCTCGTCTGGCACCGCGCCCGTTACAGGATTCTCTTTGCGATTGCGAAGGTGGGTCAAATAAATGCCCATCATGGGTGAATACGTGACGTCCTGAAGCAACGTGCGGAAATTACCGAAGGCATTGGCACCAAGTCTATCGAGGTAATTTGCGGGCCCATAGGGTTGACCAAAAGACAAATCATTGCTGCTCAATGAGATCACCATCATCTCCGATAACGCAAAGGCAATGCGCTGGCGGAGCTGGTCATCGGCAGTTGAAAAGTTGCGCCAGATCGACCAGATAAAACCGGTTTGTCCACGTCGGTTATCGGGCGTTAGCGTGGCCAAATACGCCGATGTCTGTGGAAGATGCAAGGTCTGCGGTTTAGCAAATTGCGTGTTGAGCCAGTCAGCAGGACTCGATGCGGCCAGCGCGTCAATATCGGCCATTTTGGCGCCAAAGGTTGCTTGGCTTAAAAAGCGCGAAGCGTTTAGCGCGGGCGAAAATGTAATGGTAACGGAGGCAAGCGCTGTTGAGCTGCCATTGCCATTGTCAATCGCCCGTGCCGTAATGGTTCGCGTACCTTCATTGGAGGGTAGCCAGGTAAATGTATAAGGTGGGGTTGTTGACTCTCCTAGCTTCGTGGAATCATCGAAAAACTCTACCGTCCTCACTACACCGTCAGAATCGGCTGCGTTTGCTGTAATTGTGATTCCAATACCCATAGCGGAAACTGTGCCGCTGGTCGGCGTAGTCAGATTCACTGTCGGCAGTTTATTGCTCGTGATCACTGGTGCCGGATTACCCGTGTTGAGCACCGCCTGCCAGCCGCCTGCGCCCAGTAGGTTTGATGACGCTGATACGGTCAACCCATTCATTTGCCACGTATTGATACTGCCGTCATCGTTGCGCCAAATCAGATCGGCTTTCTTGTCGCCGTTTAAATCCAGCGTTTGTACGACCTGCCAGCCAGTGCCTGCGCCCAGCAAGCCAACCGCACTGCTCACCGTGCCACCGTTCATGAGCCACATCGTGACCGCACCATTGGTGTTGCGCCACAAAATGTCAGCCTTGCCATCACCGTTGAAGTCAGCAAGGTGGCTCACCCGCCAGTCAGCGTTGGGTCCCAGCAGAACGGCAGCCGAGGTCACGGCACCGCCATTCATGAGCCACATATTGACGACGCCGTTTGTATGACGCCATAGAATATCGGCCCTGCCATCACCATTGAAGTCGGCAAGGTGGCTCACGCGCCAATCAGCGTTGGGGCCCAGCAGACCGGCAGCGGACGTCACGGCACCGCCGTTCATGAGCCACATATTGACGACGCCATTGGTATGACGCCATAGAATATCGGCCTTGCCATCACCGTTGAAGTCGCCAACGTGGCTCACCTGCCAGTCGGGGGTGGCGGCAATCAGCGGCGACGCTGCAGCCACCGTATCACCGTTCATGAGCCACATGTTGACCGCTCCATTGGCGTTGCGCCATAGAATATCGGCCTTGCCGTCACCGTTAAAATCGCCGACATGGCTCACCTGCCAGCCCGGAGTGGCACCGAGCAGGCCAACAGTGGACAAGACGGTGGAGCCGTTCATGAGCCACAAGTCGACCGCGCCGTTGACGTTGCGCCAAAGGATGTCGGTTTTGCCGTCGCCGTTGAAGTCGGCTAGGTGGCTAACGGCCCAGCCGGGACTGTTGAGAAGGGTGGTGCGGCTGCTGACGGTGGTGCCGTTCATGAGCCAGAGGTCAACTAAGCCGTTGGCGTTGCTTAAGACGAGGTCACTCTTGTTGTCGAGGTTGAAGTCGTTGGGGGCGGCGGTGGCGGGGCGACTTAATGCGATGCTCAAAACAGCGGCTAGGCCAACAAAACAGGCCAGGATCATTTGGCGCCAGCGACGAAACAGGAATGAAGGACGGTGTAATGCGGTTGGCTTCTGCATGGCTATTCCCTGAAGTTGTTGTGCTGCAGCTATCAAAAACGACTTTTACCCAACGGTACGTGCGCATTGTGCGGGGCGGCGCAAAAGCTTTTTGAACTGTCGTCAAATAGAGACTCAAGCTCTCGTAAACAGTAGATATTGACCGACATACTAAGTAAATCTACGAGCCCGCGGGTGGTCAGCAAGTCACGTGCCAGCCGCAGCTGATGCGGTAGCATTTTGCAAGAACGCCTCTGAAAAATAAGGCCACTTCGGATATCGCGAGGATGCCGCGCGCAGATTCAGCCGTGAAGAATGGGCGAGATTTAACGCATTCCGCCGCACAGCGGATCACGCGCAGAGATAGAAAATTCGCCTTGATTCAGCATCCCAACATTCAGGCGAAAAATACAAAGTCCAATACCGGTGCGCCTTTTGGAGCATTTATGCCTGTCGATGCGCGCAGACAAAGGCGTTGGAGGATAGCCTAGCAGCCTGTCGGACTTAAAGGGAATCGGCTGCAAAATGATCTGGGCGGTGCATATTTCCCCGCTTTTCTACGCCAAGGGAACAACCATTGGCTTGAAAAGCGTGAAAATATGCCCTCACCCAGCTCATTTTTCGCATCGATTCTTTAAGTCCGACAGGCTGCTAGACGCTAGCGTTGCCGCCTAATTCGCCATTGCGCGGTATGTCCAGAGCCCGAAGGCAGTCAGCGCAAATGACCCGACCAAATGGGTTAGCGCGACCGTCAGCGCCGGCAAAATATCGCCCCGTTCCAGCAAACCCACAACTTCCGCCGAGTAAGTGGAAAAAGTTGTCAGTCCGCCAAGAAAACCGGTGACCGCAAATAAACGCCACGCGGGCGACAGGTCAGGATGTTTCGCAAAGTAAGCCACCGCCAAACCGACTAAAAATCCGCCGATCAAATTTGCCGCGAGTGTGCCCAACGGAAATTTTGTGACCTGCGAATTCAGCCACATTGACAATCCTAATCGCAGCCATGCACCGATGGCAGCGCCGACGCCAACGGCAACAAATCCACCAAGAGCAATATTCATGGAACCGACTCGCCAAGTAACGCACGAATCTCTACGGGAATTGGTTTGGGCTTGTTGTTCACATAGTCGAACCAAACAATTACAAATTCGCCAATCGCAGCGGCCTCACTTTCGCCATCAATCGTGAGCGTATTGACGAGATCAAAGCTGGTATTCCCGATGCGCCCTGCTGTTAATTCCACTATCACATTGGCCGGATAGCCCACCGGCTTTTTGTAGGTGACGCTGGCCTTCAACAGAATCATGCCCTCGCCGGTATTACGCAATGACCGCCCAATTGCCTCGCACCACGCCGTACGACTCTCCTCGAAGTAGCGCAAATACTGCGCGTTGTTCACATGCCCAAGCACATCGAGCTCGCCCCAACGGATCGGGAATGACATGGTATGTAGCAACGGGCTTTGGCACGCTATTTTCATTTTTTGGTAATCTTTTGGAATTATTTGCGTCACGATCTTAGCTGGGCGATAGCCTATAATACTGGCAAATATTCTACAAACAATTGACGATAAAACACATGTCCGAAAATCAAGCATTACCTGAACGCGAATCAATAGAATACGACGTTGTGATCGTAGGTGCCGGGCCTGCGGGCCTGGGTGCTGCGATACGGCTCAAACAACAAGCAGCGAAGGACGGCGGCGAAATCTCGGTCTGCATCGTTGAGAAAGGCTCAGAAGTTGGCGCGCATATTCTTTCGGGTGCGGTGATGGATCCGCGCGCGATGAACGAACTTTTTCCGGACTGGAAAGAATTGGGTGCGCCGCTGAATCAGGGAGTGACAGAAGATCGCTTTTTGTTCCTCACCGAAAGTGGCAGCACAAAAACACCGAACTGGCTACTGCCCAAGTGCTTCCAGAATCACGGCAATTACGTGATCAGTCTCGCCAATGTGTGCCGCTGGCTGGGCACCAAGGCGGAAGAGTTGGGCGTTGAAATTTATCCCGGCTTTGCGGCCTCTGAAGTGCTCTTCAACGACAACAGTTCCGTAAAAGGCATCGCCACGGGCGACATGGGCATTGGCAAAAACGGCGAGCACACTGATCGCTATGCGCGTGGCATGGAGCTTCATGCCAAATACACTTTTTTTGCAGAAGGCTGTCGCGGCAATCTGGGCAAAATATTGCAGCAAAAATTTGATCTCAACGAAGGCCGCGACCCGCAGGTTTATGGCATCGGCCTAAAAGAATTATGGGAAGTAAAACCGGATAAACACGTGCCGGGATTGGTGGTGCACACCGCCGGCTGGCCGCTCGATTCGGCGACGTATGGCGGATCGTATTTATATCACCTGGAAAATAATTTGGTCGCGGTCGGCTTTGTGGTCGGCCTCGCTTACACGAATCCTTTCCTGTCCCCATTCGAAGAGTTCCAGCGCTATAAAACTCACTCTGCGATTCGCGGATTCTTCGAAGGCGGCAAGCGAATCGCCTATGGCGCGCGTGCGATCACGGCGGGCGGCATACAGTCGCTACCGAAGCTGACATTCCCTGGCGGCGCGCTGATTGGCGACGATGCCGGCTTCTTGAATGCATCGCGCATCAAGGGCAGCCACGCGGCCATCAAGAGCGGCATGTTGGCCGCGGATGCGGCGTACGAAGCTGTGAAGGCGGCGCGCACATCAGATGAATTGAGCGCCTACCCGGAAGCGTTCAAAACCAGTTGGCTGCATGAAGAGTTGCACAAAGCGCGCAACTTCAAACCGCTAATGAGCAAAAATATTTTCATCGGCTCACCGCTGGTGTTTATCGATCAAACAATCTTCGGCGGCAAAGCGCCGTGGACGATGCATCATCAACACGCTGATCACGAGATGCTCAAAAAAGCATCCGAATCAAAACCGATTTCATATCCGAAGCCCGATGGCGTGCTGACCTTCGATCGCTTGTCATCGGTGTTTATTTCCAATACAAATCACGAAGAAAATCAGCCTGCGCATTTGACATTGAAGAACGCAAGCGTGCCGGTGGAAACCAATCTGGCACTCTACGACGGCCCCGAATCGCGCTATTGCCCGGCGGGGGTTTACGAATACGTTGAAGCACCCGAAGGCAAGATGCGCCTACAGATCAACGCGCAAAATTGCGTGCATTGCAAAACCTGCGACATCAAAGATCCGACGCAGAATATTGTTTGGGTGGTGCCCGAGGGCGGTGGCGGGCCGAATTATCCGAATATGTGATTTGCTTGTCTTCACAAACACAATTCGAAAAAGTTACCGACCGGGCAATTTTTCGCTATGCTTAACAAACAATAAGCAAGCAACAGGGGATTCACCACATCGCCGCACCGTAATGTCGTTGGTTATTCACGAGGAGGCATCATGAAACCCGTCTCAGCAATACTCAGCAAACGTTCTTCCACCCTGTGGCTCGTCAAACCGGATGACACCGTATTTGATGCGCTTAAATTGCTCGCCGATTACGAAGTCGGCGCATTGATGGTGATGGAGCATGGCAAGCTTGTCGGCATCATGAGCGAACGCGATTACACCCGCAAAATCGCGCTGCAAGGCAAGAATTCGAAAGAAGCGTTGGTCAGCGAAATCATGACCAAAAACGTGATGGTCGTGACACCTGACACTCGCACCCGCCAATGCATGACCCTAATGAGCGAGAAGCGCATTCGCCATTTGCCCGTGATGGAAGGCGATACGGTCGTCGGCATGATCTCGATTCGCGACATCATGGATGACATTATTGCGGATCACGAGCTGACGATTTCGCAGCTTGAGAGTTACATTAATAGCTAAGATACGACTGCATGCCACGCTTGATATTGTTTTTTCTTGCATTAATTTTTGGCTCAGTCGTCGGCTGGTTCCTCCTTGCCGGGTTCTGTGGCATTGCGGGCCTCTCATTCGGAAATGTTTGCGGTCACAACGCGTACATGTGGCTTCCGTTATTCATTCCGCTGGGCATATTTGTTACTTTGTTTTCGCTGAATTACTTCAGGCGCACAGCTCGGTCAAATAATAAATCTGGAAATCATATGGACGGTTAACGAGCAATCCGTCGTAATGCTCAAACAAGCAAGTTTTTTAGTCCTTGTGGCATCCATATGTTTCACTTTTAGCATAGCTATATTTCTGCACTTGCCGCCCACCCCCTAAGCCGTTACATTACGGCATGCTCGAAATACGCCAACTGACCAAACGCTTCGGCGTCAATTCCTTCTCCCCGCCCATTTTTGAAAACCTCGATTTTGTTTTAAACACCGGCGAATATTGTGCGCTGATGGGCGAATCGGGGGCGGGGAAATCTACATTGCTTAATATCATCGCGGGCTTGGAGCCACCGACCAGCGGCGCGATCACGCTTGAGGGCCAAGCGCTGGATGCGAATGTAGATGATACGGTCACACTATTTCGTCGCGAAAAACTTGGATTTATTTTTCAGGCATTTCATTTGCTACCGTATTTGAATGTGTTTGAAAATATTGCGCTGCCGCTGCGACTGAATCGTTGGGCAGAAGAAAAAATCTCCGCGCGCGTGGCTGAAATGCTGTCCGCTGTTGGTCTCAGCGATAAACGCGTTTCATTGCCACGCGAACTTTCCGGTGGCGAAATGCAGCGCGTGGCGATTGCCCGCGCACTCGCTCATCGTCCGCGCTTGTTGCTTGCCGATGAGCCGACCGGCAATCTTGATCCGGATACTGCGCTGCAAATACTGGCATTGCTGCGCGCGGAAATCCGCCGCAATAACACCACTGCAATAATCGTCACACATAGCGAAGTCGCCGCACGCACAGCGGATCGCGCGGTGATGCTCACGCGTGCGGGCTTGCAGCCGCGATTGTTTTCATAGACGAGTCGACTAAATATGGCGAACGTCAATCTGGTAACCACCCCCTCTCCCTCGATCCCTCTCCCGCGAGGGGAGAGGGAGGCAAAGCCTCTCTCCCTTGACGGCGGCGTGGCCTTGGGCCAGAGAGAGGTTGGAGAGAGGGTGTTGGCCAAATACTCGCCGCATTTAATCACTGGGTCAGTATGACGCTTGCTAGATTATTTTTAGCGTCATTGCGCGCCAACATCGGTCGCACACTGCTAGCCCTCGCCGGCATCGCCCTTGGCGTCGCATTAGGCTTGGCGGTTCACGTCATCAATCAATCTGCGGTTGGCGAAATGCAGCAAGCTACACGCACATTAAGCGGTGATGCGGATTTATCGATTCGTGCGGGACGTGGTGGCGCAGCACTATTCGATGAGACATTACTCGAAATGATTGCAGCAGATGAACGCGTACAAATGGCAAGCCCGGTAATTGAAGCGGATGCGGCCCTTAGTGACAATGCCTCAAACTCTAGCACTGGCGCGGCGTTTCAGGCGAAGCGCACAATCAAATTTATCGGCATAGACGTATTTCGCGCCGCACTTCTACAGCCTGGATTTGCCGGTGAGGCTTTCACCACTACAGATCAATTTGCTATGCTCAGACCCGACCATGTTTTTCTAAACCAGGCCGCGCGTGCATTCATTAGTAACAATGGCGGCGACGACAAACGCGAATTTAGCGTCGCCGTGGGCGGCGTTTCACATCAGATCAAAGTCGCGGGCAAGGCCGAGCTGGCAGGTTATTCTGGCCCGCTTGCGATCATCGACATCGCTGGTGCGCAAACGCTGTTCAACCAAATTGGCGAAATATCACGCATCGATATTCGCTTGATTCCCGGCACGAATCCAGTTGAAGTCGCACGCGACATCGCCGTAAAACTACCCGCTGGCGTAGTCATCGCCACACCCGAACAAACTGATAAACAGAGTGCGGCCGTCTCACGCGCCTATCGAATTAATCTCACGGTGCTTTCTCTGGTTGCACTTTTCACCGGTGGTTTTTTGGTTTTCTCCACGCAAAGCTTGTCGGTGTTGCGACGACGAGCGCAATTTGCGTTGTATCGAACACTCGGTGTCACGCGGGGCGAGCTAATGCGCGCGTTGATCGCAGAGGGCGCGGTGCTGGGCTTGATCGGCGGCGTTACAGGCGCGGCACTAGGGCTATGGCTGGCAATATTTGCGCTCGCAAAATTTGGCGGCGATCTCGGTAGCGGTTTATTTGCAGGCACTGCACCCGCGGCACAATGGACGTGGCTCACCTTGGCGTTCTTCGTGGGTCTTGGCGTGGCGGCGGGCATCGCAGGAGCCTTCATCCCCGCGCGCACAGCAGTTGCAGAGCCACCCGCGCGCGCGATCAAGGCAAACGATGGTGAAGGTGCAGATACAAAACTGCCACCAACGTGGGTTGGCATCGTACTCATTATTTTCTCGGCCGTGTTATTGGCACTGCCCGCATTTGATGACATCCCGTGGCTGTCGTACGCCGCCATTGCAGCGCTGCTTCTTGGTGTACTGGCGCTGTCGCCGATCGCTTCAACAAAAATAATTGCCTGTCTGCCAAGACCCAGAAACACCATTGCGCAATTAAGCCTCAACCATATCGAAAAATCTCCAGGCCCTTCTTCAGCCGGGATCACTGGTGTCGTAGCGAGTTTTTCGCTGATGATTGCGATGCTCATCATGGTCGTGTCATTTCGCTCATCGCTTGAACAATGGCTGGTTGGCGTGCTCAATCAGGACTTGTATGTAAGGCAAGGAAGTGGCGATAGCAATGCCCTGAGCACCAGCATTGGCGCGGCTCTTCAGGCATTGTCCGGCGTGGAAAATGCCGATTTTTTTCGTTACCGCAGCGTGGTGCTTGATGCGACAAAACCGGAACGGCCAGCGGTTACATTGATCACGCGACCGCTGCGCGAAAATGTTTTGCAATCATTAAGCGTATTGAAGCGCGCGCCGCGCGAAACCAATATTGAGAAGCTGCCCAACATCTGGATTTCGGAAGCGGTAGCTGATTTATACGGCTATCAACCTGGCCAAAAAATGGTATTACCGCTGGAAGGGAAAAGCTATTCAGTTTTTGTCGCTGGCATTTGGCGCGACTATGCGCG
>JANMQR010000199.1:0-5350 GCA_031370625.1 Burkholderiales bacterium
TCGTTTTGCCCGCGCCATTCACGCCCGCGATCATGATGACGAATGGTTTTTTGCTGCTTGCATCCAGCGGCTTTTCGAGCGGCAAAACGATATTGACGAGCGCGGTTTTAAATTCAGCATGCAGCGACGCGCCATCGGCGATTTTCTTTTCCTTGGCGACGCGACGTAAATCGGAGATCAGCTGGGTCGTCGCGCGAATGCCGACGTCCGCTTGCAAGAGCGCTGTTTCAAGTTCTTCAAACAGCGCCTCATCCACTTTCGCATGACGCGAAAAAAGTTCGGTGACATCGGTATTGAGCACCTCACGCGTTTTGGCGAGGCCCGATTTAAGGCGCGACAGCCAGCCAGTTTTTGCGGGCTCAGCAGAAGATGCCGCAATTGGTTCAGCGGGCGGGGGACGTTTGGAGCCAAAAATGGAAAACACAGGAATGTCTCGGTGAGGATTTGATGGTTGGAACGGGAGTAGCGTCTCGAAACTTAAACCACGTCGTTCCCGCGCACCGAATGGTGTCTCCATCGAAAGGCGGGAATCCAAGTTCGTTGCGCTATACAAAACTTAACCAGACTTAGGTTACCGCCTACGCGGGAACGACGGATTTTTTGAAGACTTCGCAAAATAGTAGCAAGTTTAAGGCATTGGCTTGCTTCAATGAGATTTGCGCATTCACGGCAATCATCGGGCCATACGCTATTATTTCATTGCATTCATCTTAACGGCGCGCCATGCCCACATCCGCTCGTTCCACCCAAGCCAAAAAATTCACCGCCGCCGACAGCAAACGTCACAACCGCGTGCGCATTGTCGGCGGCGAATGGCGTAGCCGTGTGATCGAATTTCCTGATGCGCTCGGCCTGCGTCCGACGCCGGATCGCGTGCGCGAGACGCTGTTTAATTGGTTGGGGCAAACGCTCGCAAATCAACACTGCCTCGATCTTTTTGCAGGCAGCGGCGCGCTCGGTTTTGAGGCCGCCTCGCGCGGCGCGGCCATTGTGACAATGGTGGAGCAAGATCGCGCCGCCGCCGATGCGTTGACCCACAATCAAACCAAGCTATCCGCTACCAACTGCAAAATCATTCGCGGCGATGCGCTTAAATTTATCGCCTCATCAAACGAAAAATTCGATGTAATTTTTGTCGATCCGCCATTCGCGTCGCAATTGATGCCGAAGCTGTTACCCCTGCTGACAAATAAGCTCACACCAACCGGCGTTATTTATGCAGAATGGGGTGAGCCGCTGGCAGTTTTATTGGCGCAGCATCTGGTTCCAGGACTAAGTATTGTGAAACAGGGCCGGGCCGGGGCGGTGCATTTTGCGTTACTATCCGCACAAATCCCTATCGTAACCAATCACGAAATGACGCCATGATCCGCGCTGTCTATCCCGGAACGTTTGATCCGCTCACCAAGGGCCACGAAGATCTCGTGCTGCGTGCGGCCAAGCTATTCGGCGAAGTGATCGTGGCGGTGGCGCATTCACAGTCTAAACGCCCGTTTTTCTCCCTGGAGGAGCGCGTTGGTCTGGCGCGTGATGTGTTGAGCGTTTATCCGAACGTAAAAGTGGTGGGTTTTGGCGGCTTGCTATCCGAATTTTTAACGCAGCAAGATGCCAGCGTTATTTTGCGCGGACTGCGCGCGGTGTCCGATTTTGAGTATGAGTTTCAGATGGCCGGTATGAACCGGAAATTAAACCCCGGTGTCGAAACTATGTTCTTAACACCATCAGACAAATACATGTTTATTTCCGCCACCATCGTTCGTGAAATCGCGATTTTAGGTGGTGACGTGAAAGACTTTGTGCATCCCACCGTCGGTGCGGCGCTCAGAGGAAAAGTCGGAAAGTAGTCGCAAATCATGGCACTCAAAATTACCGATCAATGCATCAACTGCGACGTGTGCGAGCCCGAGTGCCCGAACGAGGCCATTTATATGGGCATCGAAATCTACGAAATCAACCCATCAAAATGCACCGAATGCGTCGGCCATTTTGATACGCCGCAATGCAAAGAAGTATGCCCGGTCGATTGCATCCCGCTCGATCTCGATCATCCTGAAACGCAGGAAGAGCTGCACCTTAAATTTTTGCAGTTGACAACCGCGAAAGCAGCGGCGACTACCAAGGTCGCCGCTTAGTTTGGTCGCTCTACATTGTTGCGTCACGCTGCCTAACCTCACATTGTCATCCCGAGCGCATTTTGCGAGGGATCTGCTTTTAGAATTTTCCACAGACGACGAACAGCAGATCCCTCGTAAAAGCGCTCGGGATGACAACTTAGGGCTAATGCTGGCGAGGTATTTGGAGCATTTATGTCCGGAAATGCCCGTCAGTACTAGAGTTTGTGCTTAATGCTGGCATTGCACCTCGGCTTTCCATGACCTCCTCAATTTAAACAAGCTCCCAAAGTGTCACATTTCAGCAGCGAAGCTTTGGGTCAACTATTTGCCGAACAGCCCACGCAATTTGTTCACGGTATTGACGACTTCCTTTGCCTGACTTGTGGTGTCGTTCGCCGGTTTCGCGGCCGTTGGTGGCGACGCCGAGGCGACTTCGCTTGGGCTTGATGAATGCGGCGTCTCCGTTGCAGACGGCGTGGTTGGCGAAGTTGTCTGCGTGGCCTTTGATGTCGTGCTCTGGCTCACCGATGACGTTCCCCCGTTTCTTTCCTCCCAAGCGGTCTTGTCGAGTCCACTGTCCTGCGCCCTCAGTGCGGCAATGGTTTCATCCTGTTTGGTGATGACAGATTGCGACTCTTCCAGTGGCGGTAGCGTGCCTGAGACCAACGCCTGCAATTTGCTTTTATCAATCAGGCCTTTGACGATTTGTGCCTCTTCTGGCCTGCCGTTGCTGTCGTGCCGGAAGGTGGCGGTGATGCGAACAATACGATCAGTCGATTGATTGGTTTTTGCGTTTGAGCCGAATTGAATTCGCTCAACACCGCCTTCGTTAGCGCGAATCACGTCATTGCCGACGAGCGAGACCGAATAGGAAAAACCGCGCTTAAGCTTTTCCACCGTTTCGTACTTCTTGATCATCTGCATTTCCTGCGGACGAACCGCGGTCGCGTGATCGTCGCGCAGCTTGCGAATTTGCTTGCCAATTTCCTCACTTGCCGCGTATTTAGTCGTCGCGAGATCGCGATTGCCCGCTCGCTCGGCTTCACGCGCGTCCTTGCGCAACGCGCTGGCATCTGCATTCAGCGCATCTATGTTTGATTGCAGATCCGGCGGCGGGGCGCGTAATGCGTCCAACTCTTTTTTGATGGCCACCGAGGTTTGCTCAGCGGTGCGCCGATCTTCAAATGTGGGGCGCCGCACGTATGTGACTGATGCGCCGAATGTGATCGGATCGTTTTTGAAATCCGCACACAGCGTTCCGGACGGCGTCCTGCTCGCCGGCGTACTCATCAGCCAGCCAGCCGGAGGTGGCGAAAGGGCGGCGCGCATCGCTGCGGCGGCGCGCGTGTACACATCCTTTTCGGCATCAGTAAGTTTTCGCTCGCGCCCACGGCAGTCGTAGTCCGCGTGGGCCAGCGGCGAAAGAACAGCCAAGGCGAGTGCGGCGAACAGGCTTTTTTTCAGAAATATTTCTCGGATAATTTTCATCTGCGCTCCTAAAAGTAAAATGATTTTTACGAGATTTTTCGGCGCGGCTACCGCTAGCGCCCGAATATGCCTTTCAACAGATTCAATGGCGTCGGTGCCTTTTCATCTTTTTTCGGTGCCATATCAGCGTCGCCGCGCTCGGCGTTTCTCATGCCATCAGCGATGCCTCCACCCATCCCCCCAAGCATCGACATAAACGTCGATTTCACCCGCACCTTGGCCGACCATTCCGGTTGCCACGCGGCGAGCGCTTTCGCATCGCTTGGGCGCGGCGGGTAGCTGAAGTAAGCTTCATTGCCGTAGGCGATGCCGCGCAGCATCGCGCCACCTTCGGGAAAGATGCCTTTGGGCACGGCGCATTGCGTGGTGCTTGCGGGTAACACAGCGCGCTCGCGAATCCATTTATCGATAGCGATATTGGTTTGGTAGTCGATGAGCCCGAAGCCAAGTTCGGCGACCTCGCTTGAGTTCCAGATCACGGTATCGACGCTGTTGCCACCTTTCCCGCCGCTGCCGATACCCACGGCGGAAACAAAATATCCGCGCGCGTGACGCACACTGGGCCAGCTGAGTTTGGTAGCACCATCGGCAGGCGCTTGTGAAACGTTGAAACCCGCGAGAAAATCCTGACCATCGCCGAGGTTCACTTTGAAGCTGTCCGGAATACCGCTGCCAACAAATTTATGCTCGCCGCTGACGGAGGCCGCGTCAGGTACTTTGCGATCATCCTGTTTATTCGGCCACGCGGGATTGCCGTTCGCCATGCGCGCGCCGCGGGTGGTGCTGGTGCGCATGGTGCCGAAAAATTTTTGTATGTCGGCCCGGCTCGCATTGGCCGCATCGAGTATGCGCGGCTGCCCGGCGCGAATCGTGTCGCCGCAGCCCCAATAAAGGATAGTGCGACCCTTGGGCGGCTCAAAGATTGGCTCGATGGGCTCATCATCGCGAATCACCGGATCGAGCTTTTCCGCTGCGACCGCGAGTGCAAGTGTTGGGCCAAGATTAAATGCGGCGGGGATATTCTGGGTCGCGCTGTTAAGGCTCGCGTTATTGCGCGTCATCACCGAGGCGTCCATGAATTTCCCCGGCGACATCGCGGCGCGGGTATTGCCAAACACATTACCGCCGCCGGATTTGCCACCGAACAATCCGGAAAGGCCGCCGCTGATACCGCCGGATGCGAAGCCGCTCATCGCCCCCATGTCCGGCATATCACTGGCGTGTGTGGCGAGGTCGATAAAGGCCTGCGCGGTGGGTGCTTTAGCCGCCGATTGCGCGGAGGCGGCGCTAGTGCCGACAACGCTTACGATAGCGCAGGCAACGAGCGTTGGCGCTAAGACTGATTTGGTTGGCATGGTGTCTCCCGGTGGTTGGTAAATGAGTGCGAGCCGCTTTGTCATGGCCTTTACTCATAAAACGTATCCATTCAAAAAACTCTGCCAAATCGCGTGCAAATTTATGTTCAGTGTTTCGTTTTCCGGCCTTGCCGCGCAAGGGTGGCGCGGGTTTTTGTCGTGTTTGCCTCACTGGCTCTCGCAAGCGCTTGTTCGATAGCGAGAATAGGTGGGGAGGGCTGGAGGTCGGCAGGGTATTGCGGAGCTGGTCGATAACTCGCTTTGTATGAGCCGCAATCGCGAGAAAGCTTCAGGAAAACTCCTGCGTTTGAAAAAGCGATAGCTGTGCGCATCGCTCAATAATCCAGAGGGCCGCGACGTGTGCGAGCCCAAGTGCCCGAACGAGGCCATTTA
>JANMQR010000209.1:0-9384 GCA_031370625.1 Burkholderiales bacterium
CCAGCTTGCCAACCCAACTTACGATGATATTTGCACGGGCACCACCGGCCATGCAGAGGTCATTAAAGTTACGTTTGATCCGGCGGTTATTTCGTATGCCGAAGTGCTAGAGATATTTTTCGCAACTCACGACCCCACCACCTTGAACAAGCAAGGTGCTGATCGAGGCACGCAGTATCGCTCAGCTATTTTTGTGCACTCACCAGCGCAGCGTTTGCTTGCTGAACAAATTATCGCAAAGCTGAATGCCGAGAAAATTTGGGGTTCGGTTATTGTGACTGAAGTTACCGATATCTCTACTTTTTATCCCGCCGAGGATTACCATCAAGAGTTCTTCAAGCGTAATCCGCATCAAGGTTATTGCATGGCGGTGGTGTCGCCGAAGCTGTCAAAATTTCGCCAGAAATTTTTATCGAAATTGAAGCGCTAGAAATGCTGGCTGAGTCTGAATAGCCGCCAACAAAAACAATAAGGCCGCATGATTTCTCATGCGGCCTTTTGTTTTTGTTTTTGCCTTCTTGTGCGCCAAGAGGGGTGGAGCCGAATCTTTTCGTCTTGCGGAACGTTATTGAGGCGCGTTCCCATGACCTTTTAAAAACCCTTTTTCAATTCAATGGCAGTGAAACTATAAAGATTTTCCCTGCCGCTTCCACATCGCTAATTTGCCTGATTGTAGCTGTCACACCAGTGACTTGGATCACACTTCACAACTGTTAACAATCATGCTGGCTTTGCCTGCGTGTTAAAATCTAACGGTAATTTCTCTAAATAATTTAATAAAAACAACTATTTAAAGCCGTATGGAACCACAAACGCTGACAATTTTATTGCTGATGACGATTATCATCCTGCTCATTGCGCTGATCCGGATGAGTATCAATATCGCCGGCATGAAACGCGACGTGCAAAAGCTGCCCGAGGCTTTGCAGAGCGGCCAGCAAACGCAGCATCGCGCTATGCTGACCGATCTGGCTGATGGTTTAGCCAAACAAGGCGATAGAATTTCAACCGGCCAGATTGACGCTGCGCAGCGGCTTAGTGGCACCGTCAGCGGCGAGCTGGATAAGACCCGCGCCTCACTTCAAACTTTGCAAAGCGAGCAATCGAAAAATCTCGCTTCAAATCGCGAAGCGCTGATTCAACAGCTCTCGCAGCTCACGCTTGATCTCGCTAAACGGCAGGATGCATTGAAAGCCGAGATGCTAGGCGGCACACTCGAAAAGCTCGCTGAACAGAGTCGTGCGCAGCAGGAAACGCTGCAAAGCATTATGCGCAACGTGACCACACAAGTAACGCAAACCATTGAGTCGCTCACCAAGGCAAATGATGCGCGTCTGAATGAAATCAGCGGCAAGGTGAATGAGCGGCTTGATGAAGGCTTCAAGAAAACCAACGAAACGTTTGTCAATGTGATGGCGCGCCTGGCCACGATCGACGAGGCGCAGAAAAAAATTGATGGCCTCACCACCAATGTTGTGAGCTTGCAGCAATTGTTGGGCGACAAACGTTCGCGCGGCGCATTTGGTGAGGTGCAGCTTGAGACGATTATCAAGAACGTTTTGCCTACCAGTGCATATGAGTTCCAATATACGTTCGCCAACAAAATGCGCGCCGATTGCGTATTGAAGTTGCCGGAACCCACTGGTCTCATCGCCGTAGACTCAAAGTTTCCGCTGGAAAATTACGAGCGAATGTTGGCCGATGGTGCTGATCGCGCTACACCGGCGGCGTTCAAGGCAGACGTGCGAAAACACGTTGACGATATATCAAGTAAATACATTATTCACGGCGTGACCGGCGATGGCGCGGTGATGTTTTTACCGGCTGAAGCCGTGTTTGCGGAGATTCATGCGCATCATCGCGATTTGGTGGAATACGCTGCGCGTAAGCATGTATGGATTGTCTCGCCCACGACCATGATGGCGGTGTTGAACACAGCGCTGGCGGTGTTAAAAGATGTGGAAACGCGCAAGCAAGTACATGTGATCAAGGACGCACTCGGCAAGCTGGGTGCGGACTTTGGCCGATTCCAGTCGCGTATGGACGATCTCGCCAAGCATATCGGGCAGGTGAGCAAGGATGTTGAACTGGTACACACCTCTAGCCGAAAAATCACCGAGCACTTTCAGAAAATCGAAAAAGTGGAAATTGAGCCAGCGGTACTTCCAACGGTGATCGATAGCAGCGCGGATGCGAAACCGGTATTAACTGTTGTGAAACCCGCGAATGATATTTGAGCTAATGTGATCAACTCAAGACTGCTAAAATTTGTGTAATGATTTTTCATCTTCATTCACAATTCAGCACACACAAAGCATCATGAAAACTATCGCCATCGCAGGCTATTCCGGAAGCGGCAAAACCACCTTGATCGAAAAGGTTATTCCGTGTTTGGTCATGGCCGGTTATAAAGTTTCGCTCATCAAACACGCGCACCACGAATTTGATATCGATCAGCCCGGCAAAGATTCATGGCGGCATCGTCATGCCGGTGCGACTGAGGTGATGGTAAGTTCGAGCAATCGCTGGGCGATTATGCATGAGCTACGCGGCGTGGCAGAGCCCACCCTTGATGAACAGCTCGCGCATTTTGCGCCCTGCGATGTTGTTATCGTGGAAGGCTGGAAACATCATGCGATGCCGAAGATAGAAGTGCATCGCAAGTTGAGCGACAAACCCCTGCTGTTTCCGGAAGATGCGAATGTGGTTGCAATAGCGACGGATGAAAAGCTGGCGAGTAATCTGCCGCAGTTTGATCTCGACGACGCAGAGGGCGTGGCGGAATTTATCATCACGCATTTGGGATTGCGTCGTTCCACGCTGCAAGTGGTGAAATAAGTCATGCTGAATATTCTTTATTTTGCTCATCTGCGCGAAACATTGGGCCTCGAAAAAGAAACTGTGAAAATGCCGCATGCGGCGACAGTTGATGGGCTCGTCAATGAGTTGCGTGCGCGCGGTGGCGTGTGGGCGGATGCGCTGAGCGCGGGCAAACGCTGGCGCGTTGCCGTGAATCAGGATATGGCCGCAGCCGATACACCGTTGAAATCAGGTGATGAAGTTGCGATTTTTCCGCCGGTGACGGGAGGTTGAGTTTGTCCGTAACGAATCCAATGTCTACCATCCGCGTTCAAACCAGCGATTTTGATATCGCGGCAGAGTTGGCCCTTATTCGCAACAACGCCAGCGTAGGCGCAGTCGCAAGTTTTATCGGCTTGGTGCGCGATACAAACGATGGCAGCGGTGTATCGACACTCACGCTTGAACACTACCCGCTCATGACGGAGAAGGCGCTGTCGGGCATTGTGCGCGAAGCAGAATCTCGCTGGCATATTCTTGGTAGCACCGTAATTCACCGCGTTGGCGAATTAAAACCCACTGACCAAATTGTGCTGGTGCTTGTTGCCAGCGCGCATCGAGGTGATGCTTTTGCGGCGTGCGAATTCATCATGGATTATTTGAAAACCAAAGCCCCATTTTGGAAAAAAGAGCAAACGCCCAATGGATCTCGTTGGGTGGAAGCGCGCGACAGTGATGATGTCGCTGCCGGTCGTTGGTAAAACGTAGTTGGCAAAACATAGTTGGTGAAATATTGCTGGCAAAAAACTAAAGAAGGTGAAGGAGCAACATGAACCAACCTAAGCTGCCTGCAAAAAATGTTCTCGGCGGTACGCTCGAATGTTGCTGCACTGATCCGATGACCGGCTTTTATCGCGATGGTCACTGTCGAACCGATATGCAAGACCACGGCTCGCACACTGTTTGCGCAAAGGTCACCGCTAAATTTTTAGCCTTCAGCAAAAGAAACGGCAACGATCTTTCCACGCCTCATCCTGAATATAATTTTGCTGGCTTAAAGCCGGGTGACAAATGGTGTGTGTGCGTATCGCGATGGGAAGAGGCGTTTATTGCCGGTGTTGCGCCGCCGGTGGTGCTGGCGGCGACGCATGAACGGGCGCTTGATGTGGTCGGAATTGATGAGCTGAAATCGTGTGCGCTCGATCTGGTTTAGTGCAGCCTTACCACGTTCGACCGAAGACGAGATAGGCCGTAATCAAGGCAAGCAGCGCACCAGCAATAATGCTGCCGAATAAAACGATGGCGACACGGCTGTCTTGCTCTGCATCGTCAGGTGCGGCGACATGATCATGCGGATTGATCTCACCGGTAACCGCATCCCGCCTAGCAGGATTACCGATGCCGTCAATCTTGCGCCGCTCACGCAGGCAAAATGCGAGCACTCCTGCCATCAGCAAACAAAAGGAAAAAAATACAATCAGCAAGCTGGAAACAAGACCCATAAAAATTGTCGCGGCTATTTTTTATCAGAGTCTTTTGGCGTGTTTGGAGTAATAGGTGCAGGTGTTGAGTCAGTTTTTTCAGCGGGTTTTTCACCAGGTTTCATGTCTACTTTAGGCGCAGCTTTGGCAGCACCGGCTACATCTGGCACATCCAAATCTTCTTCCAGCTTATCTCGCATCGCCTGCGGTGCTTTACCATCATAGACTTGGCTTAAACGACGCTGCAAATACGCATCGCGAATGAATTGGTATTTATCCAGCGATGCTTCATCAAGTGTGCTGGTGGTGTTAAGCAAATTGGCCCGGAAATTAATAATGTCGAGTGCTTGCGTGCTGTTGCGTGTGGGCACATGGCCCATGTAGCGCGTGTAGCCTGTGTAGGAGTCAACCGGTTTCGCTGCGGTATCTCGCAGTGTAGATGGCCCCAGTATTGGCAATACTAAAAACGGTCCACTGGCCACGCCCCACCTGCCAAGCGTTTGGCCGAAATCTTCTTCATGCTTCTCCAAACCCATACCTGTTGCGACATCGAACAACCCGAGCACACCTAGCGTTGAGTTGACAAGAAATCTTCCGACATCGGAAATAGCATTAGCTGGCTTGCCCTGTAGCAAATTATTTACCGAGGTGCCAACATCGCCGATGTTTGAAAACGCATTCGATACGCCGGAGCGCACGAAACCGGGCGTGACCGCCTGATAGCCTTTGGCAACTGGTTTCAGAACGTAATCATCAACGGTTTCGTTCACTTTGAACGTTGTGCGATTCAGACCTTCCAGCGGGTCGGCTTTAGGAGCATTAACGGATGCGCAGCCTGTGACCACAGTGAGCATCAGCAAAATAGTCATGGCATAGATTTGTTTCATTATTCTTTCTCTTTATAGTCTTGGTTAATTTTGAAGCGCATTGACAAATCCAACGCTTGAATGTCCTTAGTAAGCGCACCGATAGAAATTCTGTCAATGCCTGTTTCAGCAATCGTGCGAACGGACTTCATATTGACTCCGCCTGATGCTTCAAGTTCACATCGTCCCGCGACAAACGCGACTGCTTTTCTCATTGCTGCGGGAGTGAAGTTATCCAGCAAAATTAGTTTTGCGCCGCATGCCAAGGCTTCCTTAAGCTGCGCCATGTTCTCGACTTCAATCTCGATCATGGTGTCGGCCGGCGCGCTGTGCTGCACCAGTTTTAGTGCCGCCTCCATTGCCGGGCGAATGCCACCTGCGGCCATGATGTGGTTTTCTTTAATCAAAATGCCGTCAAACAAGCCAATGCGATGATTGTGACCGCCGCCCATTCTGACCGCAAACTTTGATGCGATGCGGAGGCCGGGCAAGGTTTTGCGTGTGTCCAGAATTTTCGCTTTGGTGCCCGCAATCGCGTCTACAAACATGCGTGTTTTGGTTGCCACTGCTGACAGGGTCTGTAAAAAATTTAGCGCAGAGCGTTCTGCGGAGAGCAACGCGCGTGCGTTGCCTTCAATCTCGCAAATTTGTTGATCTGCAATAACTGAATCGCCATCGCGCACGTGCCAAAAGATTTCGCAATCGGGATCCAACTCGGTAAAACACCGCTGGAACCACTCGCACCCAGCCATTACTCCGCTCGCGCGCGTGATCACCCGCGCGTGCCCGTGGGCGCCTGACGGAATCAAGGAAGCGGTGAGGTCGCCCCCACGCATGTCCTCCCCCAGCGCACGGGTAACGTCGGCGGTGACAATCGCCTCTAAATCGTGATGGGCGTGCGGTGCACGCAGGTCAAGCAGTGGGTCGGCCATGGTTTGCCAAATAGTTATGGTGGCGGGTCGTTAAACTTGTCGACGTTAAAAATCAGCAAAATTGATTCGTTACCGCTGCGAAAAATGTCAATGTGCCCTTGAAAAATCTCTCTTGCACCGCACGTGAAAGGTAGGAACGCAAATTAAAGGATACCACCAATGAGAATCGATAAGCTCACCACCAAATTTCAACAAGCACTCGCTGATGCACAGAGTCTGGCGCTGGCAAATGATTGCGGATTTATTGAGCCGCAGCATCTCTTGCTTTCGCTCCTGAATCAGGAAGACGGCGGCACCGCGTCGCTTCTGTCGCGCGCCGGTGTTGCAACGCCGCGCTTAAGAACAGCGCTCGAAAACGCGATTCAACATTTGCCAAAAGTTTCCGGCACCGGTGGTGAAATATCTGTATCACGTGATTTAAATAATCTGCTGAATCTCACCGACAAGGAAGCTACCAAGCGCGGCGATCAATTCATTGCTTCAGAGTTCTTTTTGTTGGCTTTGTTAACCGATAAAAGTGAGACCGGCAGATTATTCAAGGAGCACGGGGCAACCAAGAAAGCGCTTGAATCCGCCATTGATGCGGTGCGCGGTACCGACGGTGTCGATAGTCAGGAATCTGAAGGTCAGCGCGAATCACTGAAAAAATACACAATCGATTTAACCGAGCTTGCTCGCCAAAATAAGCTGGACCCGGTGATCGGGCGCGACGACGAAATTCGTCGCACGATCCAGGTACTACAGCGTCGCACGAAAAATAATCCAGTGTTGATCGGTGAGCCCGGTGTTGGTAAAACTGCGATCGTTGAAGGCTTGGCGCAACGTATTGTCAATGGTGAAGTACCTGAATCACTGAAGGGCAAACGTGTGTTGTCGCTGGACATGGCGGCGATGCTGGCAGGTGCTAAATATCGCGGTGAATTTGAAGAGCGCTTGAAATCGGTGTTGAAAGATTTGGCCAAAGATGAAGGGCAAACGATTGTCTTTATCGATGAGCTGCACACGATGGTGGGTGCGGGCAAGGCCGAAGGTGCAATGGACGCGGGCAATATGCTGAAGCCTGCTTTGGCGCGCGGCGAGCTGCATTGCGTGGGTGCGACCACGCTGGATGAATATCGAAAATACGTTGAGAAGGACGCCGCATTGGAGCGGCGTTTTCAAAAGGTTTTGGTCGAAGAGCCAAGCGTGGAGGCGACTATTGCCATTTTGCGCGGGCTACAGGAAAAGTATGAAGTTCACCACGGCGTCGAAATCACCGATCCTGCGATTGTGGCGGCAGCTGAGCTTTCGCACCGCTACATCACTGATCGCTTCCTGCCGGACAAGGCGATTGATTTGATTGATGAAGCGGGCTCCAGAATCAGAATGGAAATTGATTCCAAGCCGGAAGTAATGGATAAACTGGATCGCCGCATCATTCAGTTAAAGATTGAGCGCGAAGCGGTCAAGCGCGAAAAAGATGATGCGTCGAAAAAACGTCTTGGCTTGATTGAGGACGAGATTCGCCGTCTGGAAAAAGAGTATTCGGATTTCGAAGAAATCTGGAAATCTGAAAAGGCGCAAGTGCAGGGAACGCAACACATCAAAGAAGAAATTGAAAAAAATCGCACGCAGATGGCAGAGCTACAACGCAAAGGCCAGTTCGATAAGCTAGCCGAGATTCAATATGGCACGCTGCCGGCACTGGAAGCGCAATTGAAACAAGCCGAAATTGCACAGCCTGAGCTGGATCCCGAAACCGGCGGCGCGCGGAAAACAAAGCTGCTCCGTACACAAGTGGGTGCGGAAGAAATTGCTGAAGTGGTTTCGCGAGCAACCGGTATTCCGGTTTCAAAAATGATGCAGGGTGACCGCGACCGGCTTGTCAATATGGAAGAAAACTTGCACAAACGCGTGGTGGGTCAAGAGGAAGCGGTGCGTCTGGTGTCGGATGCGATTCGTCGTTCCCGTGCAGGTTTGGGTGACCCAAATCGTCCTTATGGTTCTTTCCTATTTTTGGGCCCAACCGGTGTGGGCAAAACTGAACTTTGCAAAGCGCTCGCAGAGTTTTTATTCGATACGGACGAACACATTATTCGCATCGACATGAGTGAATTCATGGAGAAGCATTCCGTCGCGCGTTTGATTGGCGCGCCGCCCGGATACGTGGGCTATGAGGAAGGTGGGTCGCTAACTGAAGCGGTGCGTCGCAAACCGTATAGCGTGATTTTATTTGATGAAGTGGAAAAAGCGCATCCCGATGTTTTTAATGTGCTGCTACAAGTGCTGGATGATGGTCGTATGACGGACGGGCAAGGCCGCACGGTGGATTTCAAAAATACGGTGATCGTGATGACATCCAATTTGGGCTCTCAACAAATTCAAGCGATGGCGGGCTCTGATTACGGCGTCATCAAAATCGCGGTGATGGCGGAAGTTAAAAATTATTTCAGGCCGGAATTTGTAAACCGTATTGACGAGGTCGTGGTATTCCATTCCTTGGGCGAAAATCAAATTCAGGCGATTGCAAAATTCCAACTTCAGCGTTTGGAAAAACGCTTGGCCGCACTTGAGATCGGCTTTGTGGTGACCGACGCAGCGCTGGCTGAAATTGCGGCGGCAGGATTCGATCCTGTCTACGGTGCGCGGCCACTGAAGCGCGCCATCCAGCAGCAAATTGAAAACCCGCTCGCGAAATTAATGTTGGAGGGAAAATTTGCACCCAAGGACACAATTCACGTGGGCATTAAAGCGGGATCGATGGTGTTTGAGAAGCGATAACTTTGTCGTGCTGCGTGACACAAGTCGGCATTTGAGGGTGCAACGGGAGGGGTTCAGCAATTAACATGCGCGGTAAAGTTTGGAGATTGGTTCGCGTCGCGCCCAAAATGCTGCCAAGCAACCGTGACCTTGATGAAGCCTCCAAATTTTTCTCTGCGTGCGGCACTTACCGTTCCATATGTGCTGCTAACAATCGCGCTTGCTGTTGTGATCGGTCTGATCTCGTTTTGGGCGGGATACGTGCGGTCGAGCAGCTGTCTGATCGCTCGCTCATCGAAATGCTTCAGCGGGCGAGCCAGCCCGTAGATCGCCATCTTGTGGGTTCGTGGGTTGTGCTGGAAACGGTAGTGCTAAATTCAAAAGCTGCGCACTCAGGTGTTTTGCCCAGTCTGGATGAATGAGAAAAGCGCATGTCAATTGCGCCGGGGCTTCACGCTGACCCCAACAATTGCGTTTACTACGGCAATCTGGCAGGGCAGTTTCTTCGCGTTAATCGTTTGGATGAATCGAGGGTTGAGGTTCGAGTAAAGACCGCGAGCAGCGAGC
>JANMQR010000237.1:0-9446 GCA_031370625.1 Burkholderiales bacterium
GTTGTAACGCGCAGCCGCCGCAGATTTCGTAGAATTTGCAATGAGGTCGGACACGCTCTGCCGCGCCATGTTTGATTGAAATCAGTGTCGCGGTTTCAAAATTTTTCTTCTTCCGCGACGGCTGATAAGTGACGATTTCGCGCGGGAGCGCGCCTGCAATGAAAATCGCTTTGCCGTCAACATGCGCCACGCCACGACCTTCGTGATCAAGCGATTCGATAAGCGCGGTAGGAATAGCAGGGACAACCGGTGCCGACGCAATCGTTGCGGGTGAAGCTGAATCTGTGACGGACATCGTGAGCCTAGGCAACAGGAAGGAGAGACGCGGATTATACGTGGCACTTTGGGCTCAGCGCCCACGCGATTGCAAGACCTCAGCCATCCGCTTCACCCCCAGCACCTGCTGCGCCCAAAATCCACGCCCATAGTCACGCCCTTCAAGCTGGTCGCGCACGCCAGTGGCCGGATACACATTCTCAAAATTGGCAGTGCGGAATAATACGTCCCAAACGGGAAACAGCACCGCAAAATTACAGCCGCGTGATCGTCCCTCGTGGCCCAAACCAATCGCGTGATGCACACGATGAAAACGCGGGCTCACCACTAAATATTCACCAATGCGACCAAACGAGATGCGCAGATTAGCGTGTGACAGACTTTCCACCACGCGACCCGCCACCACTAGCGTGACGAATTGCGCGGGTGCCACACCGATCAACAACGCCACCAACGCAAACGCCACATCGACTATCACCACATCAATAAGATGATTGCGATTGTCAGACCAAAATGTCATCTGCCGCTGCGAATGATGCAGACTGTGCAGCGCCCACCACAGATTGATTTGATGTTGCCCACGGTGCAGCCAATACGCTACGAAATCAAGAATCACCAGATAAAAAACAAAACTTAAAAATGGTGATTCATGCAAAAACGGCAACGCGTCTTCGAGCTTCGGCGGAATGATATTTTGCATGCGCAGCCAGCTGTCAAGGCCGGCCACCAGTGGCATGAGCAGCAAAAAAATCGCGAGCGGTACGATGCCGAGACGATTGATCAAGGTGTAGATCACGTCAATCATCTTCTCGCCGGTAGTCGAATGCACTTCGAGCGGACGCCATTTTTCCAGCGCACCCAAAAAAATCGCGAGCAACAAAACTTCAATTGCGCCGATCAGAAAAATTTCCGTCCAATCAAACGCCTGCTCGGCATAACCACCAAGATCCATCGCGTACATGACCGGCAAGACCGCTGTTTCAAACACGCGATCCTGAAGTGCTGCAAATAGATTGGCAATCCACTCAAACATTTATTTTTTCCAGCGCGGGTTGTCAGTGATGCGCGCGAAACAAAAACCTTTGGCATTGAGACCTGCGATCAAGGAATCAAGCTTCGGATAGAGCGCATCCTTGCGCGACCAAATACCAAGATGCCACAACAAAATATCGCCATCCTTAATCTCGCGCAATTGTTTCGCGATCAATCCATCAGACGGAAATTTTTCGCTTGGCAATTCATCGCCTGAAAAACCAGCAGGCGACCAGTCAACATGTTTATAGCCGCATGCTTCAGCAAACTTAATCGTATTCGGCGTGAGCTTGCCGCCAGGTGCGCGCCAGATACCGTCAAACCCGCGTCCGGTCATGGCTTTGAAAGCAGTTTCACTCTGCTTGATCTCGGCGCACACTTGTTGCTGATTCATGGTCTCACCAGCTTTTGCGCCCCAGGGCACATAGCTCACCTGCTCGCCCACATCACCGCGAAAGTAAGCGTGCCGCCACGTATGCGAACCGAACGCATGGCCTTCATCAGCGCGTGCTTTCCAGAAGGAAGTCCAAGCCGGATCAAGCGACATTGGGCCGCGCTTGGTCTTTTCATTCGCCAAGAAAAATGTTGCTTTAATCTCGTGCTTTTTAAGAGTCGCCGCGATCTCTTCAGCGGGCTCCATGTGGCCAGTGTCGAGCGTGAGATAGACCGTGCCGGCGCAAGTATTAGTAGCAGCCTGAGAGCTAAATGCAGCCGCTAACAGCAAACCAGCAAATTTTGACGCAAGCTTCATCGCCCGCTACTTCCTCGCCGCATGCGAAAAAAAGTAAATCCCATGCGGCGATTTACCAACGGGGATTTCTTTCACAATTTTCTTCGTCGCCAAATCCACCACGGTCACCTTTTTTGCCCAGCGTGATGTCACCCAAAGCTGCTTGCCGTCTTTGGTAAGTTCCATGCAATCCGGGCCGCCGCTAATGGGAATCGTATCCACCACAGTGAGCGTGGATTGATCGATGATATTGACCGTATTCGAAACGCGGTTCGAGACAAATACGCGCTTGCCATCGCCTACTGCCAAGAAATTGTGGGCACCCTTACCCGTCGATATTTTCTTGACCGTTTTTTGTGTACGCCAATCCACCACCTCTACATAATCCGCACCCGTCATGCCGACCAGTAAATGCTTTTCATCCGCCGTCATCCACACACCCGCTGGCATGCGACCAACTTTTGCTTTCCACTTTACCGTTTGCGTTTTCAAATCAATTGCCGCGATTTCATCGGAATCTTGCAAGGTAATAAATGCGAGCGAACTATCAGGCGAAAACGCGACATGGCTTGGTGCCTTTGGTGTTTCAATCCGCTTCACCAATGAAAAATCAGTGCCGTTATAAATATCAACACGATCCAGACGAATCGATACCGATACAAACCATTTTTTGTCCGGACTAAAACCGATTTGATACGGATCCGAAATTTTATCAACGCGACGTTTTACTTCGCCCGTCAGTGGGTCGAGAAATACCAGATCATTCGACGCCGCATTCGCCACAATCAAAAATTTGTCATCCGGTGTCGCCATCAAGTGGTGCGGCTCTTTGCCCACATTGATTCGCTTGATTTCCGTCATGCTGGCTTTGTCGATCAGGCTCACTGTGCCCTCGCCAGAGTTCAGCACGACAGCCACTTCAGCATTTGCAACCGCTGAACAAAGTAAAACTGCCACCCCAAAAAACAACCGATTTATTAACCTCGTTTTTTTCACGCGAAAGCCTTTCAAATCACTTAAATTTCATAGCTGACATGGTAGCATGCAGCAATGCACAAACAGGGTTTGTCATCACGTCAAATAACGTTACAAACCGCGCGCGGTGTACCTCCGCAATAACTTTTTCGAACCAAATTTACTGGGCAATTTTTTAACATGCTTTCAAACCCCGCGCCCCGATTTTGCATGCAGTGTGGCTCAGCCCAAGTGGCGTTGCGCATTCCGCATGGCGACGACCGCGAACGGCATGTGTGTGCTGATTGCGGCTACATCCATTATCTGAACCCCAAACTGGTGGTCGGCACCATACCGGTTTGGGAAGACAAAATTCTCCTCTGCAAGCGCGCGATAGAGCCGCGCTACGGCCTCTGGACGCTGCCTGCGGGCTTTATGGAGGAAGGTGAGACTCTGGAGGAGGGGGCGACGCGCGAGACGCTGGAAGAGGCCAATGCACGTGTCACGATTGAACAAATGTATTCAACCATTTCTTTGCCGCAAATCAGCCAGGTCTATGTGCTGTTCCGCGCGACGTTGCTTGATCTGGATTTTTCATCCGGCAGCGAAAGTCTGGAAGTAAAATTATTCAACGAAGAAGAAATCCCGTGGGATGAACTCGCGTTTCGCACCGTTCACGATACGCTGCGCCACTTTTTTTCGGATCGTAAGCTCGGTGGATTCGTTGCCCGCATCGGTGAGATTCGTCATCCCAAGCGGTAGTGCGGTGTTGCATACGCGCTGACCTGGCTCCTTCCCCTCTCGAGGGGAAGGTTGGGATGGGTTTGATCAATGTGAGCGAGAAATTGCTATAGCGAACTACCTCGTTCCAATGCATGTTCACCTCTTTAGCATCGCCCCCATCCCAACCTTCGACCAACGGAAGTCCCTGTGGGGCCCTCGTCGCCGGGGAAGGGGCTGACCGAGGCACCTTGGGGGAGTCGCATAAATTATGAAATGAAATATTATTCACTTGCCGTCATTTCAATCACCTGATTTTCCGCCACCACAAACACGCGGTCGCCCGACTTAGGCTGCACGGTATACGTCCCCGTAAATTGGCCAAACGCAGGCAGCACGCACACATACGTGCCAAACCAGAAGCACGGCAAGCGCAGGCTATCGTTCGCGCGTCCCTGCAAGCGTACCGCCGGATGCACGTGCCCTGCCAGCACGTAGCCGCGCAGATCGGGCTCGGGATGGTGCGCGAGGCAAAATGGGCCAACGGTTTCGCCTTCGTTAATGCAGCGAATGTTCCACTCCATCGGCGGATCACCCGCATGCGCATCGTGATTGCCGCGCACCAAAACAAGTTCGAGGGCAGCGTTTAATTTTCGCCACGACGCAAAGCGCGCAAAAGTTTCCTTGGCGCGTGCATCACGGCTGTGCAAAAAATCGCCGAGAAAAACGATGCGAGTTGCATTCGTTTTGGCGATGCAATCGTCGAGACGTAAAAGCGCATTCGTCGTGCTTCCCGGCGGCAGCGGCAACCCCGCCGCACGAAACGCGGCCACTTTGCCGAAATGTATATCCGCGATAAACAACGTTTTCGCGCGCGGCCAATACAACGCCTTTTGCGGCAGCAGTTGCAGCGTTTCATTAGCAAAAATAATGTCCAGATTCATTTGGAATTCTGATCAAACATAAGCTGCATTCTTGCGATGCGATCACTCAATTTTTCGCTGGTGAGCTTTTCGCTGAAGCGCTCAATCATTAACGGAAAACAAAACGGCGTCGGTAAGCTGGCGCGAATAATGGTGATGCGTTGTTTTTTCATATTGTTGAGGGCTTCATGCAAACGCGCGAATTCCAGTTCACGCTCTAACACCTCGCGCTGCGCCTGACCCAGCAAAGGGTTATTGGCATCCCATTGCGCGAACACATCGAAAATCAAGCCACTCGTAGCCTGCACTTGTTTATTGGTTTTATTCGCACCCGGAAAACCCTGAAACACCAAGCCCGCCACGCGCGCGATTTCACGAAAGTGGCGCTTCGCCAGTTCAGCCGCGTTCAAACTTTTGAGCACTTCCTCCAGCAGATTATCAGTCGCGAGCATGCGATCAATCAGCATACGATTTAGTGCAAATGGTGTGGCCGAAAGCAACTCAAAACCGTAATCGTTTACCGAAAACGAAAATGTTGCGGGTGTGACCTGACCAAGGCGATAACCAAATAGCGCCGCCAATCCCATATGCACATGCCGCCCTGCAAACGGGTAACAAAAAATATGATGACCTTCGCGCGTCTCGATTTGCTCGAACAATAATTCATTCACATCCGGCACACGCGATTGCTTTTGCTGCGCTTTCAACAAGCGCTCCACGACTTTCATTTCCGGCTCGTCCACTTTGCCTTCGCGAAATTCACGCAGCATGTCGCGTGTTGCACTAGCTAACTCGCTCGATAGCGGCATCTTGCCGCCCGCCCAGCGGGGGATTAATTTCTTATTGGATTTTGCGGGCTTTACAAACGCCGTCATGTCTTTTGCGCGAATCAATTCCAGCGTGCGGCCTGCAAACGTGAACGCATCACCAATAGACAAGCGCGCAATAAAACTTTCCTCCACGTGGCCCAACCGCGCGCCGTTCAGATAACGCACATCCATCGACGCATCGGAAACAATGGTGCCAATCGACATGCGGTGACGCCGCGCAATCGCCGCATCCGCAATACGAAATTCGCCGCCTGTTTCCACCACCTTGCGGTACTCCGGATACGCCCGCAATGCCTCACCACCCTTCACCACAAAATCGAGCACCCAGCTCCATTCGTCAACGGTGAGATTGCGATAAGCATAGGCGGTGCGCACTTCTGCAAACAAATCGGCTTCGGTAAAACCTTCCCCCGCCGCAATCGTGACCAAATGCTGTACCAATACATCAAGCGGGCGGTCAATCAAACGGCGCGATTCAATTTTTTTGGCACCTGCCGCACGCCGGGCGGCAGCGGCCTCAATAAATTCGAACGCATGACTCGGCACGCACGTCACCCGCGACACCTGACCCGGCGCATGGCCTGAGCGCCCCGCGCGCTGCATGAGGCGCGCGACACCTTTTGGGCTGCCGATTTGCAGCACGCGTTCCACCGGCGAAAAATCCACACCGAGATCGAGACTGGATGTGGCCACCACCGCGCGCAAGCTGCCCGCTTTCAAGCCCCGTTCAACGTACTCGCGCACCTCACGATCCAGCGAGCCAAGATGCAGTGCGAATTCGCCCGCCCACTCCGGCTTTGCTTCCAGCAGCGCCTGATACCAAAGCTCGGCTTGCGAACGTGTATTTGTAAAAATTAGCGTGGTGCCGGATTTTTCTACTTCGCGAATCACGTCATCAATCATCGCAAAACCAAGATGACCTGCCCACGGAAATTTATCGGTGCCCGATGGAATGAGCGTATCGATAACGATTTTTTTATCTTTCACCCCTTCAACGAGATGAGCAGACTTTTTCGTTTGCGTGCCAAGCAATACCGCCAATGCTTCATCCAGATTTCCCAGCGTTGCCGACAATCCCCACACGCGCAATGCCGGATTCCATTTGCGCAATCGCGCCAGCGCCAGCTCCGTTTGTACACCGCGTTTCGAGCCCAACAACTCATGCCATTCGTCAACAATCACGCATTGCAAATTTGAAAGCTGCTCACGCGCGCTAGCTTGCGAGAGCATGAGCGAAAGACTTTCTGGCGTCGTGATTAACGCACTGGGCATTTTTTTGTTTTGCTTGGCGCGCTCAGTCGTTGTGGTATCTCCCGTTCGCGCGCCGACTGTCCAAGGCAAACCCATTTCTGCAATCGGCCGCAGCAATGATTCGCGTGTGTCAGCCGACAGCGCGCGCATTGGCGTGATCCACAGCACCGTGAGCGGTGGTGGCTCGTTCGATTTGGCATTGATGGATTCGATCACCGGGCGAAGCCACGCGGCGAGCGTCTTGCCAGTACCAGTGGCGGAATGGATCAAACCGCTTTCGCCGCGCTGATAGGCGGCCCACACTTCACGTTGAAAATCGAACGGCTGCCAGTTGTTACGCGCGAACCAATTTTCTATTTGCTCAATGCCACTCGCATTGGGAGGCGGTGCTTTTATTTGCTTGCTGGTTTGTATTTCAACGCTTGCCACTGGCTCAGTCGAAACAGTTTCCTGAGTACGTTTTTTTCTAAGCGCTCGTAACGCACCCGCCGCCGTCTGCCGTTTTTCTTTCACCACCTTAACCATACAGTCTGCGCGCCGCGATCACCGTGTTGGCATGAATTTCCACCGTGTCATGAATATTTCGGGCATACCCGCCCGCCATCGCAATCGCGATGGGTACATCACCTGCGCGACAATATTCAAACACCATTTGATCGCGACGCATCAAGCCCTGCTTGGTGAGTTTTAATTTGCCTAATTTGTCATCCTCAAACGGGTCCGCACCCGCCAGATAAATCACCAACTGCGGCGCATTTGCCGCAAACGATTGCCTCAAACCCCGCGCCAGTGCTTGTTCGTAAGCCACATCATCGGTGCCATCGGCGAGCTCAATGTCGAGATTGCTGATCTCTTTTCTGAACGGAAAATTTTTTGCACCATGAATGGAGAACGTAAAAATATGATCGTCGCACGACAAAATTGCGGCAGTGCCATTGCCTTGATGGACATCGCAATCGACAATCAGCACGCGCTCAACAATTGATTCTGCAACCAGCGTTCTGGCCGCAATCGCCGCATCGTTAAACACGCAATAACCCTCGCCGCGATCATAGAACGCATGGTGTGTTCCACCGGCCAGATTTGCGGATGCTCCCTCGCGCAAAGCGACCCGACATGCTGCCAAGGTCGCGCCTGAAGATCGCTTGGAGCGTTCCACCATTTCAAGCGACCACGGAAAACCAATCACGCGGATTTCCTGCGGCGTTAACTCGCCCTGCTCCACGCGCAGCACATAGTCTGGCGCATGCGCACGGGTGAGTTCAGCAAAAGTCGCCGCCGGCGGCGTTTGAAAATCCTCGTCATGAAATTCGCCGCTAGAGCGCAAACGTTCGCGCAACAAGCGATATTTCTGCATTGGAAATCGATGTCCCGGCGGGAGCGGCAGGACGAATTCGTCACAGTAAAAGAGTTTCATCTTTCAATAGACGAGATAAATCGGAGAATATTAAACGCCAATATGGATGGGTGTTTTCAGCCATTTATGCCTGAAAACACCCGCCAGTGCTAGGGTTTAGAATTTTGATCCGGCGCAGGCGGTGCAACTTTCAACACCTCTTCCATCGTGGTCACACCCTGCGCAACTTTCATAGCACCCGACAATCGCAGCGGCCGCATACCAGATCGATACGACTCGGCGGTGATCGCATTCAAGTCTGCGCGATCAACAATCAGCCGCTTCATATTTTGATCCAGCGTCAAAATTTCATAGATGCCAACGCGCCCCAAATAGCCTGTGTTGCGACATTCGAGACAACCTACCGGCCGATAAATATCTCGCGGCGCTTCACCTTTCCACGGTGCCACCATGTCGTGCCACAGCTTGATCTTGAGTGGATCATCAAACGGTATTTTTTCCTTGCAGTGCGGGCACAGCGTTCTCACGAGACGCTGCGCCATCACACCAAGCAAGGTTGAATTCAGCAAGTACGCCGGCGCGCCTAGATCGAGCAAACGCGCAATCGCCGTCGGTGCATCGTTGGTATGTAAAGTTGATAACACCAAATGCCCGGTAAGCGCAGACTGGATCGCCATTTCGGCGGTAGCAAGATCGCGAATCTCGCCGACCATGATGATGTCCGGATCTTGCCGCATCAGCGCGCGCACGCCTTCGGCAAAACCCAAATCGATATTCGTCTGCACCTGCATTTGATTGAACGCAGGCTCAACCATTTCAATCGGATCTTCAATCGTGCAGACGTTGACTTCATTGGTCGCGAGCAGCTTCAACGACGAATAAAGCGTGGTGGTTTTACCCGAACCGGTCGGCCCGGTGACGAGCACAATGCCGCCCGGCTGATAAATTAGTTTCTGCCATTTTTCAAAATCATCGGGCGCGAAACCGAGCTCGGAAAAATCGCGCACCAACACATCCGGGTCAAAAATCCGCATCACCAATTTTTCGCCAAACGCGGTTGGGAGCGTCGATAACCGCAACTCAATTTCTTCACCATCAGGCATGCGGGTTTTGATGCGGCCATCTTGCGGGCGGCGCTTTTCCACCACGTCCATGCGCGACAAAATTTTGATGCGAGAGGTCATGGCGGTGGCGACCGTCGCAGGCACTTGATAAACCTGATGCAACACGCCATCAATGCGAAAGCGAATCGTCGCCACATCGCGGCGCGGCTCGACGTGAATATCGCTAGCCCGCTGATCAAACGCGTATTGCCATAGCCAATCCACGAGATGCACGATGTGGTGATCGTTCGCATCCAGCGTGCGGCCGGC
>JANMQR010000245.1:0-7184 GCA_031370625.1 Burkholderiales bacterium
CAACGGCAGTGGTGTTGCCCGCATGGGTGGAATTTCAACCACGCTTTCTGCTTGCGGCACGGGCACACTCAGTACCTGTCATTGCCACTGCTGCGTGTGGGTTGAGCGAATTGTCAGGTGTGACGATCGTGGAGGTCGGCGATGTTGCGGCGCTGCGTGCGGCACTCGTTTGGTCAGCTGCACGGGATGTTTAGTTTGATTTTTTTCGGATTGAATTTCAGCCCCAATGGGACTAAAAATTCGACATGCCTTTTCGACATATTTTGATTTCACGGCGCTAGTTTGGTGGATGCATTCGTCACTGCGGATCAGGTATTACACTTCGCTTAGAAGGGCAAAGTCTATCTTCAGAGCGCGTTTCCGAGTAAAAATTCTCCAAACGGCTCGCCAGTGCTAGTGTTTGATATTTAGCAAAGCGTGGCGTGTTTACGCCTTAAACGGCTTGTGCTCCTTCAATTCATCTACATAATTCTCAATTCCGCCGGTCTCGCGCCGCAAGAAATCCTCCACCGCTTTTGCGAATCGTGGTTCTTTTAGCCAGTGTGCGGAATGGCATTTGACGGGCATGAAGCCTCGGGCGAGTTTGTGTTCGCCTTGTGCGCCGCCTTCGAAAACCTGGATGCCGCGCTCGATGCAAAATTCGAGGGTTTGGTAGTAGCAGGTTTCGAAATGCAATCCCGATTGAAATTCCGTTGTGCCCCAATAGCGGCCGAATAGCGTTTGCTCATTGAATAAATTGAGTGACGCGGCGATCGGTTTGCCGTCGCGTGATGCGATCACCAGCAATATGTTTTCCGGCATTTTTTCGCCGATCAAGCCGAAGAATTTGCGATTCAAGTACGGCGTGGAATGATGGGCGCGGTAGGTGCCATCGTAGCAGCGCGTGAAAAAATCCCAATCGGCATCCGTGATGTCCGCACCGGTTTTACGCTCGAACGTGATGCCCGCTTCGACTACTTTTTTGCGCTCTTGTTTTACTTTTTTCCGCTTGTCGTGGCTCATGGTGGCGAGGAACGCATCGAAGCTCGGATAGCCTGCATTTTGCCAGTGAAACTGCACTGAGGTCCGCGGCATAAAACCGGCTTCAATGAGTGCCGCGTGTTCTGTTTCGGCAGGAAATAAAACATGCACAGAAGAGACTTCACTTTGCTTGGTAATTTCAAGCAAGCCTTGAATCAGCAGGTGACGATCAGCATCCGTGGCGGCCATCAAGCGTGCGCCGGAGCAGGGCGTGAAGGGTACCGCAGCCAATAATTTTGGATAGTATTCCAGCCCGGCGCGGTGATACGCTTCGGCCCACGCCCAATCGAAAACGTATTCGCCGTAGGAGTGGCCTTTCATGTACAGCGGCACTGCACCCGCGAGAACGTTTTTGCCCGCAACTTCACGCCATAGCGTGATGAATTGCGGCAGCCAGCCTGACTGGGCGGTGGTGCAGTCCGCGACGATCATCGATTGTAAAAACGCGTGCTTTAACGTCGGATTGCCAAGGCCAAGCGCGTCCCAGTCAGAAGGAGAAACATCGCTTAAATTGTCGATGACTTTGATTTCGTATTCGCGCATGAGGATGATTGTGAAAGGGACAAGTTTTAAGACGTATCGCGCTGTGGATAGTTTCTGCAGCAACAGCGGCGCAGTAAAAGTAAGTAAAGCCGATTCGTCCCCTATAATAAACACAGAAAATTATCTATTCGCAAATACATATTTCCACCATGAAAATCGCCATCGCTCAACTGAACCCTTTCCTGGGCGACCTTGCGGGTAACGTTGCGCGCATGCTCGCCGAGGCTGCGCGAGCAAGCGAGCAGGGCGCTTCATTGCTAGTAACACCGGAACTTTCGCTGTGCGGCTATCCGCCGGAAGATTTGTTATTCCGACATGATTTCCGCTTCGCCTGCGCGGACGCTCTCGCTGATATGGCAAAACAGGTGCGAGGCATCAGCATGCTGGTGGGACACCCGCATCTCGTTGAGGGCAAACTTTATAACGCAGTTTCGCTGCTCGAAGATGGTCGCATCGTCGACACCTACCTCAAACAAAAGCTGCCGAATTATCAGGTGTTCGACGAAGCACGTTATTTCGCCACGGGTAATCAATCGTTTGTGTTCACACATCACGGCGTAAAAATCGGTGTGCTGATTTGCGAAGACGTGTGGTTTTCGGAGCCAGTCGCCGCCGTGAAGGCGGCGGGTGCCGAAATGATTGTGGTGCCGAATGCATCGCCCTACGACTTTCAAAAATTAAATGTGCGTTACGACGTGGTGCGTGCACGAGTGGCTGAATCAGGCCTGCCAATTTTGTATGCACACATGACGGGCGGGCAGGATGAATTGCTGTTTGATGGCGCGTCGTTTGCGATTAACGCTGACGGCAGCGTGGGCTACCAGGAACGCGAGTTTGAAGAAGCGCTTGGGCTGGTGGAATATGCTGACGGAAAATTCAGCGGCGAGATTTTGCCGTTACTTTCCGTTGAAGCCAATGTGTATCGCGCACTCGTGGTTGCGCTGCGGGACTACGTGAACAAAAATAATTTTCCCGGCGTGTTGCTGGGCTTGTCCGGTGGCGTGGATTCAGCGCTCGTATTGGCGATTGCGGTGGATGCGCTTGGCAGTGACCGCGTACAGGCGGTGATGATGCCGTACGAATACACCTCGCAAATCTCGCTTGACGATGCGCGCGAGATGGCGAAAATTCATGGCGTGAAATATTCGGAGATGAGCATTAAACCGATGGTAGATGCGTATGCGGCATCCCTTGCGGATGCTTTCAAGGGCAGAAAATCGGATGCGGCGGAAGAAAATATTCAGGCGCGTGTGCGCGGCACACTGCTGATGGCGTTATCGAATAAATTTGGCGCAATGGTGGTCACGACCGGCAATAAATCCGAGATGGCGGTCGGCTATTCCACACTGTATGGCGATATGGCGGGCGGCTATGCGATTTTGAAAGATGTGGCGAAAACCTTGGTGTACAAACTTTGTCATTGGCGAAATCTTCAATCACGCGTCATTCCCGAACGTGTGATCACGCGGCCACCGAGTGCTGAATTACGCCCCGATCAAAAAGATCAGGATTCGCTGCCGGATTACGCGATACTCGATCAAATCGTTGAGCTGTTCATGGAGCAGGATCGTTCGCCCTCTGAGATCGTGGCGCTGGGTTTTTTGCAGGCCGATGTGGAGCGCGTCACGAAGCTGCTTAAAATCAATGAGTACAAACGCAGGCAATCACCGGTGGGGGCAAAAATTACCCGGCGCGGATTTGGTAAAGATTGGCGTTACCCGATAACATCCAAATACAATCCAAAATAAATGCAATCCAAATTAGAGGCCGCGATGAAAAAAGTTGAAGCGATTGTTAAGCCGTTTAAAGTTGATGAAGTGCGTGAGGCCTTGATGGAGCTGGGCGCATCGGGCTTGACGGTGACTGAAGTCAAAGGCTTCGGCCGCCAAAAAGGTCATACCGAGCTTTATCGCGGTGCCGAATACACGGTCGATTTTTTGCCGAAAATAAAGATTGAAGTTATTCTGACCGATAACATGGTCGATAAAGCGATTGACGTTATTATCAAGGCCGCTCGCACCGGCAAAATTGGTGATGGCAAAATCTTTGTCACTGACGTGGGCCGTGTAGTGCGTATTCGTACTGGCGAGATGGACGAGGAAGCAGTGTGACGAGTAGCCGCGAGTGAGGCGATGTGATAACTTATTTGGCATCGCAAACACTCGGCAGTATTTCCAAACAGGTTTTATTTACCCACCCACAAGATTCAAAACACTAAAAATAGTTTCGGAAGGGAGACGTAATGCTACTGGGCCTTTTTTATATATTCGCAATTGCCTGCATCATCTTGTACTACACGGGTCATTTGAAGCGATGGCGGGCTGAATGGATTTTGATTGTGCTGGCGATTGCCGTATTTCCGGCGGTATTGTTTTTATAACCGCAGTGCATCGAGAATAAAAGACCGCTCGCATTTATAAGTAGAGCGGTTTTTTTGTGCCAGTGCATGCCCGATATGACGATGCTTTAGACGCGGGTGTTGCACGATCACTCGGTTCAGTAATTCGCAGAGCTAGACTTGATCGGCAGTAAACCGAGTACTAACGTCATGCCAAGCAATACCAGCGCGCCGCCCGCCATTGCACCTATGGTCAACCGCTCGTCGAAGAAAATCGCGCCCCACGCCACGCCAAAAAATGGAATCAGAAACGTTACCGAAATCGCCTTCGTTGGCCCGACATCCATGATGAGGCGATAGTAGAGAATGTAGGCGACGCCACTACAAAAAAACGCCAGTGCCACCAAGCACAACATCACGCTAAGCGACGGCATAACCCAGGTGGTGAGAGGCATGGCAACGGGAAATGTGGCAATCGCCGCGAGTAGCAAGGTGCCAGCGGCCAAACCCATATTTGGCGCGCCTTTCACGTGCTTTTTGATATAGACGCTGATAAAGCCATAAGACGCCGTGGCGGCGATGCACGCCGCCGCTGCAATAACAACATCAGGTGACATCGCAATCGGCCCCAGATTCACAATCATCGCCACGCCACAAAAGCCGATCACTAATCCCGTGATGCGCACAAGCGTCAAGCGCTCTCCGATCAGCAATGCCGCAAACAGCGCACCGAAGAATGGCGACGTCGCATTCAGCATCGCGCCATAGCCTGCCGGCAGGGTCTTCATCGCAAAACCGATCAGCGAAAATGGCACAGCCGAACTCATGATGCCGATGAATAAATACTGTTTCCAGAATTTCGCAAAGCCCAATCCCTGCCGCGTGAGCTGGGCGTAAACAACCAATGCTACGCCAGCAATGCTGATGCGAAGCCACATCGTGCCAATGCCACCAAAGACCGGTGCTACGATGCGCATGAGCGCGTATGAGCCACCCCAGATGGCGGCGAGTGCTAAGAGGCGAATGAGATCGTTGATTTTCATAATGACATTATGAGGGGATGCCGTGAAGTCTGACGGCGGAAATCGGACGTGGTAGTCGTGAGCGTGAGCAGTTACGACGCAGTGGCGTGAGTGCTAAGAAAATGAAGGGGTGACACACCGCGCGTCGATCAGATGGACGCATCGCAGTATTGATTATTGCGCTTGGGGATCCTGCTTATAAAACGCCTTGAGCTGCGCATAAACTGCAGAGTATCCCGCCGCCAAACTTTCAGGGCGTTCAAAAAAAGTTTCCGATGCGACGGCAAAAAACTCTGCCGGGCTTTCACTTCCGTATGGATCCATCGGCAAAGCGTCTAATGATGCGCCGTTGTCCAGATGCTCATATTCATCCGCATGGTCAACGCGCTTGCAAAAATCAAGATACGCAGCCATGAAATCGCGCTTCCATGCGACTGCACTCATGCCTTTATGAAGCGGTGGGAAGCCATTTGCATCGCCGTTTCGCATATCCAGCTTGTGCGCGAATTCGTGAATCACGACGTTGTAGGCGCTGGTATAAGAATAATGGTGGCGTTGATGATCGAGAGATGCCACATCCTCATACGACAGCACCACTGGCCCGCCCAGCCACGCCTCGCCCGCCAGTGCGTCGCGTGTGGTGTGCACAACACCCGCGTGATCGGTTACTTCGCGCTTCGGGGCGAATTTGCCGGGGTAGATAATGATTTCTGACCAGCCATCAAATTGGCTCACGCCCAGCTCTAATATCAGGATGCAGGCCTGCGCGGCGACTTGCACTTGCATGAGCGGCGTGATTTCAAATTCGGCTGCGCCAGTAAATGTTTTGCGCGATAAAAAATCAGATGCGATCAATCGCAGACGGCGATTTTCTTCTTTCGACAAGCGTCGCATAAAATAATAATGCTCGGTTGCTTGCCGCCACAGCGCCTCGTCAATCAAAGGCACACGTCGTGCGGTGGCACGCTTGACGGTGCGGTAAGTAGAGCGAAGTTGATCAATGAGTGCGTTAAACATTCGTGGAAATTCAAATTAAATATTCACGACATGTGCGGCCAGTTTTTCAATACTCAATGGGGCGGAGCCTTCGGCTTTGTTATTGACGATCACGAACGCAGGAAAATTCGCATCAACCGCACGCAAACATGCCGCCGCGAGGCTTGCGCGACTATCCAAATCTTCATCGATGAGACGATTGAATGGGAAATAGCGCGCCTTGGCATCCGCGTATTTGAATCCGGCGTGAAGGCTCCAGCGCGCGACAAATGCACCCACATCCATGATGCGATTCATTTTCTCGATCTGCTCATGCGGTGAGGGCATATTGGCGTGGCTTGCCACACACAGCCGAACGCCCGTCGTTTTCAGACACATCAAAAGTCGGTCGGTCAGTAATTCCGCGTCGCGAATTTCCACCGCATACAAAAATCCTGGTGGTAATGCTTTTAAAAATCGATAAAGGCGATTGATCCATGCGTCAACGTTTCGTGTGTGCTGGCGACCCTGCGGCGGGAATTGGAATACGAGTGGACCGGCCTTTGCACCGAGCCCGGCGGTGGCGGGCGCAATAAATTCATTGATGGCGTAATCAACATCCAGGAAATAAGGGCTATCGCTGAATACGCCCCCGTCGTTGCCCACCTCGCTGCGAAAGTACGAGCTGGTAATCGCCATCGGTGCTTTGACCAGAAAGCGAAAACTGGCTGGCACTTGCGCTGCATAGAGCGCGTAATCACGCTCTTCTATCGGCGCGTAAAACGTGCGATCAATACCCACAGTACGACACAGCGGATGTTTTGCATAGGCGGGCAAGCCGTTGCGAGCCAATAATTGAAGAGAAAATTTACCTGCATAAATCAGGCCATCCCAGCCTGGATATGACCATGACGATGCGCCGAGATAAATTTGTTGTGGCAGTTGTCCCGCAATGGCTAAGGATTCTGCTGAGGGCGGCGCAGCGTGAACTTCTGATTTTCGTGATGTTGTTTTTGGTTGAACCACAGCATCGCTTATAGGCTCACCAAATAAATCGAATTGGGACATGAAGGCGCTCTCATCAGTACACGTTATGATTTTAATATGGTGTGTCTGTCTTTAGTGATTGTAGATTCATAAAACATCGAATAAAGTCGTAGGATGGGTGGAGCGCTTTTGCGATACCCATCAAGCGTTTCGACACCGATGATGGGTATCGCGAAAAAGCCGCTCCACCCAACCAACGATCCATTTTGGAGATGCAAACCTAATCATGTATTTATTTA
>JANMQR010000381.1:0-7657 GCA_031370625.1 Burkholderiales bacterium
GCTAGCGGCACTTCTGCACGAATCACTTTACCCGTTGCGTTATCTTCCATACCTTGAATCATGCCGCGACGAGATGACAAGTCGCCCATAATATCGCCCATGTAGTCTTCTGGCGTTTCAATTTCCACTGCCATCATTGGCTCAAGCAAGATTGGGTCTGCTTTACGCATGCCGTCTTTAAAGCCCATAGAGGCTGCCATTTTGAAGGCATTTTCATTCGAGTCAACGTCATGGTATGAGCCATCAAACAGTGTCACTTTTACGTCAACAACCGGGAAGCCAGCCAACACGCCAGCGGGAATTGTTTCACGCAGGCCTTTTTCAACGGCAGGAATAAACTCGCGCGGCACTGTACCGCCTTTAATCGCGTCAATAAATTCAAAGCCTTTACCTGGCTCATTTGGCTCCATGATTAACCATACGTGGCCATACTGACCTTTACCGCCAGATTGTTTAACAAACTTGCCTTCGACTTCGACTTTCTTTTTAATCGCTTCGCGATAGGCCACTTGTGGCGCGCCTACGTTGGCTTCTACGCCAAATTCGCGCTTCATACGATCTACTAAAATCTCAAGATGCAACTCACCCATACCCGAAATAATGGTTTGATTGGTTTCTTCATCGGTTTTCACGCGGAAAGATGGATCTTCTTGCGCCAAACGGCCCAAGGCAATACCCATTTTTTCCTGGTCAACTTTAGTCTTCGGCTCAACGGCTTGTGAAATCACCGGCTCAGGGAATACCATGCGCTCGAGCGTCAGGATCGAATCTGGATCGCACAAGGTTTCGCCCGTCGTCACATCCTTCATACCAATACAAGCAGCGATATCGCCCGCACGGATTTCATCAATCTCGACACGGTTATTCGCATGCATTTGCACGATACGGCCAATCCGCTCTTTCTTGCCGCGAATGGGGTTGTAAACCGAATCACCTTTTGCAAGGACGCCAGAATACACGCGCACAAACGTTAATTGACCGACGAACGGATCCGTCATCAGCTTAAATGCCAATGCGGAGAATTTTTCGCTGTCGTCTGCCTTGCGAGTTGTAGGTTGCTCAGACTCATCCATACCTTTGACCGGCGGAATATCCGTCGGCGCTGGCATGTAGTCGATCACAGCGTCAAGCATCGCTTGTACGCCTTTATTCTTGAACGCTGAACCGCACAACATCGGCACGATTTCGCCCTTGATGGTGCGCTCACGCAAACCAAGCTTGATTTCAGCTTCCGTCAGCACGCCGCCTTCGAGATACTTGTTCATCAAGTCCTCGTTGGCTTCGGCAGCGGTTTCCACCATTTTGTTGTGCCACTCATCACACTCATCTTTAAGCTCAGCCGGAATTTCGCCGTAGGTAAAGGTCACGCCTTTATCTTCTTCATTCCAGATGATGGCTTTCATCTTGACCAGATCAACCAAGCCTTTGAAATTTTCTTCAGCGCCAATTGGCACTTGCAAAGGAATAGGATTAGCTTTCAGACGCGCGCGCATCTGCTCGTAGACTTTGAAAAAGTTGGCGCCGGTACGGTCCATCTTGTTCACAAAAGCCAAACGAGGCACTTTGTATTTGTTAGCCTGGCGCCATACAGTCTCGGACTGTGGCTGCACGCCGCCGACAGCGCAATAAACCATGCACGCGCCATCCAACACGCGCATGGAGCGCTCTACTTCAATCGTGAAGTCAACGTGGCCCGGCGTATCAATAATGTTGATACGGTGCTCTTGATGGTTACCCGCCATGCCCTTCCAGAAACACGTGGTCGCAGCAGAGGTAATCGTGATGCCGCGTTCCTGCTCCTGCTCCATCCAGTCCATGGTGGCCGCGCCATCATGTACTTCACCGATTTTGTGATTCACGCCGGTGTAAAAAAGCACACGTTCTGTGGTCGTGGTTTTACCTGCGTCAATGTGCGCAGAAATACCGATATTGCGGTAGCGTTCAATGGGGGTCTTGCGTGCCACGGTGGTAGCCTTTCTGTGTTGACTCTACAGGCCCGCACTCCTATTCGGGCCTGCGGGACAACGATTGTTACCTAGAAACGGTAATGAGCAAATGCTTTATTGGCTTCAGCCATGCGATGAACTTCTTCGCGCTTTTTGATTGCCGAACCACGGCCTTCAGACGCATCCAGCAATTCACCCGCCAAACGCGCACCCATTGACTTTTCACCACGCTTGCGCGCAGCTTCTTTCAACCAGCGCATCGACAATGCGGTACGGCGCACCGGGCGAACCTCAACCGGCACTTGATAGTTAGCGCCACCAACACGGCGGGACTTGACTTCAACCATCGGCTTTACCGAGTTGATGGCCGCATTAAAAACTTCCACCGGGTCTTTTCCAGATTTTTTCTGGATCTGCTCAAGCGCGCCGTAAATAATGCGTTCAGCAACAGCTTTTTTACCAGCCGTCATCAGGACGTTTACGAACTTGGAGATTTCGGTGCTTTTAAACTTTGGATCCGGCAGGATCTCGCGTTTAGGAACTTCGCGACGACGAGGCATGATTGTTTCCTCTTAAAACTTCTATAAATGTGGTGATAACTGGAATTTAAACAAGGGGCGAAATTACTTCGCGCCGCCCGCTTTCGGCTTTTTAGTACCGTACTTAGAACGGGATTGCTTCCGGTCTTTTACGCCAGCCGTATCCAAGGAGCCACGAACGGTGTGATAACGCACGCCCGGCAAGTCCTTAACACGACCGCCGCGGATCAATACCACCGAGTGCTCTTGAAGATTATGGCCCTCACCGCCGATGTAGGAGATGACTTCGAAGCCATTCGTGAGACGGACTTTACAAACCTTGCGAAGCGCAGAGTTTGGTTTTTTCGGGGTCGTGGTGTACACACGGGTGCAAACGCCGCGCTTTTGCGGGCAGTTCTGCATGGCCGGAACTTTACTCTTGACCTTGATTTTTGCGCGTGGTTTACGCAACAACTGATTAATGGTTGGCATTTTTAAATCCGCTCACTGAATTGTTTCCTGCTTGAAGACGCATCTTTAAAGACGGCTTCAGGTTCATTTACAGGGCTTTGGTTTACGTCCCGAATAACGGAAATTCATCCGGAATTTGGGAAAGCCCAACATTATACAAATTGAATCGCCCCGCCGTCAATAGCGGGGTGGCTCTAATTCATAACTTAATAACCTAGTAACTTAAAACGTTGATCGGCACCGATGTTGGCCGCCGATCAACGTTTGGCTCACTATGCGACTTGTTCAACCTCATCTTTGGATTCTGATGAATCATCAAAACCAAAGCTGATCCCGCTGCTGCTGGACGCTTGCGGCATACGCGCCAATTTGCGACGTGCGCGGTGGAACGCCAAACCCGTACCAGCAGGAATCAAGCGACCCACGATGACGTTTTCCTTCAAACCGCGCAGCTCGTCACGTTTGCCCATGATGGCGGCTTCGGTGAGAACCCGGGTGGTTTCCTGGAACGATGCGGCTGAGATGAACGAGTCTGTCGACAAGCTGGCTTTGGTAATACCAAGCAGCATATGGTTGTACTGCGCTGGCTTCTTGCCATCTTTGACGACGCGATCATTCTCATGCAACACATCCGCGCGCTCAAGTTGCTCACCCAGGATGAAGCGGGTATCGCCGTTATCGACAATAATCACGCGACGCAACATCTGACGCACGATCACTTCGATATGCTTGTCGTTGATCTTAACGCCTTGCAAGCGATACACATCCTGCACTTCGTCGGTGATGTAACGCGCCAACGCTTCAACGCCTTGCAGCTTCAGGATGTCGTGCGGATCAGCCGGGCCGTCCACAATCGATTCACCTTTGTTTACCACTTGACCATCGTGCGCGGTCACGTGTTTTTCTTTCGGGATCAAATACTCGTGCGCAACACCATCAAAGTCAGTAATGACCAAACGCTGCTTACCCTTCGTATCCTTACCAAATGAAACCGTACCCGTCACTTCAGCAAGCAAGCCTGCATCTTTAGGGGAGCGCGCCTCGAACAACTCCGCAACGCGCGGCAGACCACCGGTAATGTCGCGCGTTTTCGATGATTCTTGCGGAATACGCGCCATCACTTCACCCACACCGACTTGTTGACCGTTTTTAACCGTAATGATCGAACCAATCTGGAAGGTGTAGTTCACTGGCGTATCAGAATTCGCTTGCTTGATATCCTTACCCTTGGCATCGATCAACTTCACCGCTGGACGCAAGCCCTTGCTGGTCACCGAGCCGCGACGCTTAGGGTCAATTACCACCAGGCTCGAAAGACCGGTCGTATCATCAATCTGCTTCGCAACGGTAATGCCTTCTTCAACGTTCTCGAAGCGGACTTCACCCGCGTACTCAGTAATGATCGGACGTGTGTGCGGATCCCACATTGCAAGCGTTAGGCCAGCCTTTATCTTGGCGCCTTCTTTCACGGCCAACGTTGCACCGTACGGCACTTTGTGACGCTCGCGCTCGCGACCGTTCTCCTCGGTAATGATGAGCTCACCGTTACGCGCAATCACGATCACATCGCCACGCGCATTTATCACATGACGCATACCGGGCGAGAAACGAATCACACCGGATGATTTCGCTTCAACGCTCGACGCCACCGCGTTACGTGAGGCGGCACCACCGATGTGGAAGGTGCGCATCGTCAACTGCGTGCCAGGCTCACCAATCGACTGCGCGGCAATAACACCGACCGCCTCGCCGACGTTAACCAACGCACCACGACCCAGATCACGGCCATAACACTTGGCGCACAAACCAAAGCGCGTATCGCAAGTTAGCGGCGTGCGAACTTTGACTTCATCAACGCCAGAAGCGTCAATAATGTCCATTACATCTTCGTCAATCATTTCGTTCGCACCGAGCAGTACCGCGCCGGTGTCTGGATGAACCACTTCGACTGAAGTCATACGACCCAAAATACGTTCACGCAATGCTTCAACCACTTCACCGCCCTCAACCAAGGCTTTAACCACGAGACCATTTGGCGTGTGGCAATCATCTTCGGTCACCACCAAGTCTTGGGTAACGTCGACCAAACGACGCGTCAAGTAGCCTGAGTTGGCGGTCTTTAACGCCGTATCGGCCAAGCCTTTACGCGCACCGTGGGTTGAGATGAAGTACTGCAACACGTTCAAACCTTCACGGAAGTTTGCGGTGATTGGCGTCTCGATAATCGAGCCGTCCGGTTTCGCCATCAAACCGCGCATACCAGCAAGCTGACGAATCTGCGCAACCGATCCGCGCGCGCCAGAATCAGCCATCATGTAAATCGCGTTAAACGATTCTTGCGTGGTTTCAACCCCATCACGGGTAGTGACAGGTTCTTTGCCCAATTGATCCATCATGGCCTTGGCAACCTGATCACCGGCGCGGCCCCAAATATCAACCACCTTGTTATAGCGCTCGCCTTGCGTGACCAAGCCCGAGGTGTACTGCGCCTCGATTTCTTTCACTTCTTTTTCCGACGCCGCAATAATGTCTTTCTTTTGCGGCGGGATCAGCATGTCATCGATTGAAATCGACAAACCTGCACGAGTCGCATAGGTGAAGCCGGTGTACATCAATTGGTCGGTGAAAATCACGGTCTCGCGAATACCGCAGCGACGGAAGGCCGCGTTGATAATCTTCGAGATTTCTTTTTTCTTCAACGATTTGTTGATGTAGGTAAACGGCAGACCTTGCGGCAGGATTTCCGACAAAATCGCGCGACCCACCGTGGTCTCATAACGCGTCACACGCGAGATGATTTCGCCTTTTTCGTCTTTGTCTGTTTCCTTGATGCGAACAGTCACTTTCGCGTTTAAAGCCACGTTGCCTGATTGGTAAGCGCGGAGCGCCTCCGACACGTTGATAAACATCGTGCCCTCACCCATCGCGTTGACACGTTCGCGGGTCATGTAATACAGGCCCAACACGATATCTTGCGACGGCACAATCGACGGCTCGCCCGAAGCCGGAAATAGAATGTTGTTCGACGCCAGCATCAGTGTGCGACATTCCATCTGCGCTTCCAGCGAAATCGGCACGTGAACCGCCATTTGGTCGCCGTCAAAGTCGGCGTTAAACGCCGCGCAAACGAGCGGATGCAATTGGATCGCCTTGCCTTCAATCAACACCGGTTCGAAAGCCTGAATGCCCAAGCGATGAAGTGTTGGCGCACGGTTCAACATCACCGGATGCTCGCGGATCACGTCTTCCAGAATATCCCATACGACCGGATTTTCGTTTTCCACTTCGCGTTTCGCCGCCTTGATCGTACCGGCAATGCCCAGCACTTCAAGTTTGTGGAACACGAACGGCTTGAACAATTCCAGCGCCATTTTCTTTGGCAGTCCACACTGATGCAGCTTTAACGTTGGTCCGACCACGATCACGGAGCGACCGGAATAATCCACGCGCTTGCCGAGCAAGTTCTGACGGAAACGACCCGACTTACCTTTAATCATGTCAGCAAGTGACTTCAACGCGCGCTTGTTGGCACCCGTCATGGCCTTGCCACGACGACCGTTGTCAAGCAACGAATCGACCGCTTCCTGCAACATGCGCTTCTCGTTGCGAACGATAATTTCCGGTGCTTTCAATTCCAACAAACGCTTTAAGCGATTGTTACGGTTAATCACGCGGCGGTAAAGGTCATTTAAATCGGATGTGGCGAAACGGCCGCCATCCAACGGCACCAACGGACGCAAATCCGGTGGCAGCACAGGCAGCACTTCCATCACCATCCAGTCAGGCTTGATGCCTGATTTGGAGAATGCCTCAAGCACTTTCAAACGCTTGGCGATTTTCTTGATCTTGGCTTCAGATCCGGTATTACCCAAATCTTTGTGCAACTGCTCCATCTCGTGCGGCAGATCGAGTTTGCGCAGCAGATCGCGAATACCTTCGGCACCCATCAAGGCGGTGAATTCGTCGCCGTATTCTTCAACTTTGGCGAGGTAATCGTCTTCGGTCAACAACTGACGACGCTGAAGTGGGGTCATGCCACCATCGGTCACCACGAACGCTTCAAAATACAGAACGCGTTCAATATCGCGTAGCGTCATGTCGAGCACCATGCCCAGGCGTGACGGGAGCGACTTCAGGAACCAGATATGTGCGGTCGGCGAAGCCAGTTCAATGTGGCCCATACGCTCGCGACGTACGCGCGATAGCGTGACTTCAACGCCACACTTCTCGCAGATCACGCCGCGATGTTTGAGACGCTTGTACTTGCCGCACAGACATTCATAGTCTTTGATTGGGCCAAAAATTTTGGCGCAAAACAAACCATCGCGTTCAGGCTTGAACGTACGATAGTTAATCGTTTCCGGCTTTTTTACTTCACCGTAAGACCACGAACGAATCTTCTCAGGGCTGGCAAGCCCAATCTTGATCGCATCGAATTCTTCTTCTACGGTAACTTGCTTGAATAGATCTAATAGCGCTTTCATGATTTCTCCAGATGTTTGACTGATTGGGGTTTCATCGTTTTCGATTTCGTAAAGCCGCATAATTCTGCGGCCTCGTCATCAACACGCTTAATTCCGAACCAGATCAATATCAATCGCTAACGAACGGATTTCCTTGACCAACACGTTGAACGATTCCGGCATACCGGCCTCGATCTTGTGCTCGCCCTTGACGATGTTTTCGTACACTTTGGTGCGGCCCAACGTATCGTCGGACTTC
>JANMQR010000298.1:0-6045 GCA_031370625.1 Burkholderiales bacterium
TGATCGACCCCGATCATCTGGTGGAGATTGAAGTTGATGCGTACCTGAGTGTTGGCAAATCTCGCGCGTCGCTTTGAGCGGAGTAATATTCGGGCATGTACGAAAAAGTTTCTAAACCGGTTATTCCGCGTCATCAATTCAGATCGCGTCTTGCGCGCAGTACGCTGCTAGGTGCGGCGATGATCGTGTTTTCGTTGGCGATTGGCATGGTCGGCTTCATGCACTATTTTCCGAAAATGGATTGGGCGGATGCGTTTGTGAATGCATCCATGTTGCTATCCGGTATGGGCCCGCTGGCGCAGCCGGACACCACTGCTGCGAAACTATTTTCCGGTGTCTACGCGCTGTTCGCCGGTTTGATGTTGGTGATGACGACCGGCGTTATTTTCGCGCCGCTGGTTCACCGGTTTTTGCACTTGATGCATAGCGACGCCGATGAACCTGAGCGGAAAAATAAACGTGACAGGTAAGTCAAACGCTAGCAGGGGCGGGCGCTTCGAGGCATTTATGCCTGCACCCGTCCGGGTGTCTCCATCGAAAACGCCTCTCCAGTATTGGTGTTTCGTTTAGTGATTGCTACGTTCAGCGATGAAACCTTCATGCGCGAAGCGCTAGCGTTAGCGCTGCAAGCGCGCGCCTTGGGCGAGGTTCCTGTTGGCGCAGTGGTCGTCAAAGATGGCGTCATCATTGGTCGCGGCTTCAATCAACCCATCACCTCAAATGATCCCACCACGCACGCTGAAATTGTTGCGCTGCGCAATGCCGCGAAGCATATTCAAAACTATCGTCTCGTCGACTGCGAGTTTTTTGTTACGCTGGAACCTTGCATGATGTGCGTGGGCGCGATGCTGCATGCGCGCGTGAAGCGGGTGGTGTTTGGCGCGATGGAGCCGAAGACTGGCGTGTGCGGCAGTGTCATGAATTTGCCCAACGAGGCTAAATTAAATCATCACGCAACGTTTACTGGCGGTGTGCTTGCCGATGAGTGCGGTGCGATGTTGAAAGACTTTTTCGCTCAGCGTAGAGCATCGAAGGCATCCGCAAAATTGCTGGATTCGATTGACGAATAAATCCGTGCCAGAATAGGTGACACTAAAAATTCGGTGGCATCAAAGCGACCGCCCGGAGGAAAAACAATGCAGCATTTAAGCGCACTAGACGCTCTATTTTTATATCTCGAAACACCAGAAACGCCGATGCATGTCGGCAGCCTTTTTCTGCTGGAAAAACCGAAAGGACATCGCGGCAGTTTCTATCCCAACATTCGCCGCCTGATTGAATCGCGCATGCATTTGGCACCGTTGTTTTCGCGCAAGTTGGCATTCATGCCGTTCGATCTTGCCAACCCGATGTGGGTGCATGACGATAACGTGGATCTCGATTGGCACATCCGCTCGATGACCCTGCCCAAGCCAGGCAGCGTGGCACAGCTGGAAGCGGCGGTGGCAAAGCTGCATGAGGCCATGCTGGATCGTGATCGCCCACTTTGGCAATTCACGATTATTGAGGGACTGGCGAGCGGTGAAGTTGCATTTACATCGCGCGTTCATCATGCGGGTCTGGATGGGCAGGGCGGTGTCGCGCTTGCACAGGCGGTGCTCGATATTGAACCTACGGCAGCGCCTCGCGCACAGAAGAAAAACACCAAAGAAACGCCGCGGAACACGCTGAGACACACCATGCCGCCTTCTGCCGCAAAAATGCTATCCGCCGCATTTCGAAACAGCGTTGCGCAATACGGAAAAATTTTAAAAGCCGGTGCAGGTGCGGTGAAATCACTTGGTGCCGGTGCGATTGCTTTAACCAGCAGTCAAGCGAAAAAAATGGGCGCACCGACGGAGCAGCTTTCAGGCCTGGCGAATATGGCCGAGCTCGCCGGTAACGTGGCGAAAATTAAAACGAGTGACACACCGCTGCAAGCGGCAAAAAAATTATTACCCGCAGGAATGAAACTCGGCCCACGCACGCCACTGAATGTGGCGATAACGGCCAAGCGTTCGTTCGCCACCACACAGATTCCATTGAGCGAAGCCAAAGCGCTCGCGAAGCATTTTGATGTGAAGCTTAACGATATTATTTTAGCCACCGTGTCCGGCGCGCTGCGACTTTTTTATGCTCACGATAAAACAATGTTGAGCAAGGCGATGATTGGTGCCGTGCCCGCCAGCTTGCGCACGCCGGGCGATACCTCGCAGAATAATCAGGTCACGATGATGCTGATAAATATGGCGACCAATATTGCTGATCCCGCCAAACGCATGGCCGCGATTCGGGATTCAAGCGCGGGTGCAAAAATGCTCACTGGCAGCATGAAAGGTGCGATGACGGCGGTGACGATCGACTTGCCGACACTGGGTATTCCGTGGCTGATGGGGATTATCACGCCGCTATATAAAACAGCGGTAAGCACGAATCGAATTCCTGTGGTGGCGAATCTGGTGATCTCAAATGTGCCGGGCCCACCGATGCCGCTATACATGGCTGGTGCAAAACTTAAATCGTATTTCCCGGTCTCAATTGTCACGCACGGCCTAGCGCTCAATATCACCATTCACTCCTACGCGGGCTCACTTGATTACGGCTTTATTGCCGCAAAAGAGCAGGTGCCAAAATTGGCGCACTTGATTAAATGTCTTTTGGCAGCACATCAAGAGCTGGTGGCGGTGGCGACTCATGCTGCAGTGGAGATGGGTGTAACAGAAATGTCGCTTGCAAAAAAACCTGTCAAAAAAGCAGCTGTTAAAAAACCATCTGCTGCCAAGCCAAAAAGAAAAGTGCCGCTCAAAAATGTCTAACCGAAACCGCGAACCTGCAGGTGACGATTCACCATTCGATTTTTTGAAAAAATTCAGAAACGCCAACGACAAATCCACAACGTCAAAAAATAGTAACGATGCCATGAACAAAAACGCGAGTTTGAATGATTTCGCTGAACAACTTCGCGCACCTGGCGCAGGCCTGATCGCGCTGGAGGCGCGCGCACCGTGGGAGCTCGGTGCCACACTGGCCGCATGGCCCTTGTTAAGAACCGCTCCTGCTGGCGATGGACATGCCGTGATCGTGTTTCCGGGGCTGGGCGCGGGTGATTTTTCAACCGCACCGCTGCGCAGTTTTTTGTCGTCTCAGGGTTACGAAACCTACGGCTGGGATCTCGGTTTTAATTTTGGCCCGCGCGATGGTGTGCTGAAAAAAAGTGTCGAGCGTGTGATGGATATTTGTGAAACCTCAAAACGCAAAGTGAGTTTGATCGGCTGGAGTTTGGGTGGTCTGTACGCGCGCGAGTTCGCCAAAGCACTGCCCAAACAAACCCGCAGCGTGATCACGCTTGGCACACCATTTTCGGGCGACCCCAAAGCGACGAATGCGTGGCGGTTTTACGAATTTGTCAGTGGCCACAAGCTCGACGACAAAAAAATGATCGCGCATATTAAAGAAGCGCCGCCGGTACCGACAACCTCAATTTTTAGCCGCACCGATGGTGTAGTCGCATGGCCGTTGTCGATTCAAAAAGAATCCAGGACCGCTGAGAATATTGAAGTTATTGCCAGCCATGTCGGCATGGGCATGAATCCGATTGCGTTGTATGCCGTCGCTGATCGTCTGGCGCAGGCCGAAGGTAGCTGGAAAAAATTTGATCGCAATGGCTGGCGACAATATTTTTATCGTGATCCGAATCGCGCTGATTAAGATAGCGTTGTGTAGCTGATACGAGTTATTCAAGCGCTCACTCAACTACGCCTTCCCCTGGGGTTCAGGGGAAGGCCGGGATGGGGTCGCGCTGGCATCAAAGGGATATTCCCCTGTTTGCTAACGCCCCCATCCCAGCTTCGACCAACGGAAGTCCCTGTGGGACCCCCGCAAGCGAGGGAAGGAGCGAGCGTGCCTTTAGCAGCCGAGCTCGAAGCAGGGATAAGCCTCAAATAGAAAGCAACTAAATTAAACGCAAATGCCCTCTATTCATACGAACAACGTCACACTAGAATACGAAATTCTTGGCCCTGAAAACGGTACGCCGCTATTGCTCATCATGGGCCTCGGCATGCAGATGATCGCCTGGCCGGAAGGCTTTTGCGCAAAGCTGGTTGATGCAGGATTTCGCGTGATTCGATTCGATAATCGTGATGTCGGTTTATCCACAAAGCTCGATCATTTGGGCACGCCCAACATTCCAATTGAGTTTATAAAATTCATGATGCGCCTGCCGCTGAAATCGCCGTATTTAATTGACGACATGGCGCAGGACGCCGCAGGTCTGCTGGATCAACTCGGCATCGCGCAGGCTCACGTGGTTGGCGCATCACTAGGCGGCATGATCGCGCAAAATCTCGCCGCAAATTTTCCGGGCAAGGTGTTGAGCCTGACCTCGATCATGTCCACCACCGGTCGGCGCAGCCTGCCTGGCCCGACTTCCAAAGCGCGCCGCGCATTGCTCACACCGCCATCTAAACGGAGTGATGTTGCGGGTGCAATTGTGCGAATGAAAAACGTATTCCGCGCCATTGGCAGCCCCGGTTTTATTGAGAGCGAAGCCGCACTCGATGATCTTTGCGGACGCCACGTGCGCCGCTCATATCACCCACCCGGCAGCGCGCGACAGCTCATGGCAATCGCCGCCAGTGGTGATCGCACCAGTGCCGTACGCCGCATTGCAGCGCCCACGCTGGTGATTCACGGCAAAGACGATCCACTCGTGCCTGTCGCAGCGGGTATCGATACCGCCCGCGAAATTCGCCACGCAAAATTGTGCGTGATTGATGGCATGGGGCATGATTTGCCCACGCAATTGCATCAGCGATTGGTGGATGAGATTGCGGGGCATTGTCGTCCTATTGCAGATCCTGCGCAGTAACAGCTTTTAGGTGACGATGCCGCTTCGCTATAAAACAGCGCGGTGTTATTAATGATTCACGACTGCAAGCGAGTGGTAAAATCAACGTCGTAATTAGCCACCGCACCGAGCCCCGTGTCCTCTTCATTTCCCCACCTCCGCCTGCACACCGAATACTCCATCACGGACTCGATTGTCCGCATTGATGAGGCGGTAACTAAAGCGGCCAACGATAAGCTGCCAGCGTTAGCAATCACCGACGTTGCTAATGTTTTTGGCGCAGTCAAATTTTTTCAGATGGCGCGGGGGCGCGGGGTGCAGCCGATTATTGGTTGCGATGTTTTTATTGAAAACGAAAAAAATCGCGATCAGCCTTCACGACTTTTGTTGTTGTGTACCAACGATGCGGGCTATCTGAATTTATGCCAATTGCTCACGCGTGCCTATCGCGAGAATACGTGGCGTGGCCGCGCGGAGCTGAATCGAAAATGGCTTGTTGGACAATCAACAAATGGCCTGATCGCCTTATCTGGCGCGGCGTTTGGCGATATTGGCCAGGCGCTGTTGCAGGCTGACACCAAGCGTGCGATTGCGTTGGCGAATGCGTGGAATCAGGATTTTCCGAATACGTTTTATGTGGAGTTGCAACGCGCCGAGCGTGATTTTGATGAGCCTTACAACGCAGCTGCGATGAATTTGGCGAGTGTGTGTGATCTACCGGTGGTCGCGACGCATCCGATTCAATTCATGGCACCTGATGATTTCAAGGCGCACGAAGCACGCGTCTGTATTTCGCGTGGCGAGGTACTCGGTGACAAGCGGCGCACACGTGATTTCACGCCGGCACAATATTTTAAATCCGGTGCGGAAATGGCGGTGCTGTTCGCCGATATTCCGGAAGCGCTGGAAAACGCGGCTGAGATTGCGAAACGTTGTCACTTTGAATTTTCGCTCGGCAAATCGAAGCTGCCGAATTTTCCGACGCCGAATGGTGAAACGATTGAAGCGTATTTATTTGATTCCGCCAAGGCGGGATTAGATAAACGTCTGGAAATTATTTTTCCTGACGAGGCCAAGCGTGCCACAGAATTTCCGCGCTATATGGAACGCCTTGAGTTCGAAGTCAAAACCATTATTCACATGGGTTTTCCTGGCTATTTTTTGATCGTGGCAGATTTCATCGCGTGGGCGAAAAATAATGGCGTGCCGGTTGGGCC
>JANMQR010000320.1:0-12647 GCA_031370625.1 Burkholderiales bacterium
CAATCTCGAGCGTCACGTTCACAACGTTATGCAAAATTACGGCCTGCCGTGCGTCGTTAGTGTGAATCATCGCACCCATGATACTGAGGCCGAAGTCAATTTCCTGACCGAACGATTGTCAAAACTCGGCTGCAAAGTGGTCATCGCCAAACACTGGGCCGAGGGCGGCAAGGGCGCTGCGGAAGTCGCCAAAATCGTCGTAGACTTATGCGAGCAGCCGAATAATTTCAAATTTGTCTATGAAGATGCCATGCCGCTATGGGACAAAATGAAGACCATCGCCACTAAAATTTACGGCGCTTCGGACATCGCCGCAGATTCAAAAATTCGCGGGCAAATTAAAAAACTGCAAGAAGACGGTTACGGCCATTACCCCGTATGCGTGGCGAAAACCCAGTATTCATTTTCCACCGACCCACAATTACGCGGCGCACCATCAGGCCACATCCTCACGATTCGCGAAGTACGGCTCGCCGCCGGGGCAGAGTTTGTGGTGATGGTATGCGGCGACATCATGACCATGCCGGGATTGCCGAAAGTGCCGAGCGCGAATTCGATTGATGTGGATGATGATGGCAAGATTGTGGGGTTGTTTTAAGCTCGCGGTTTTCCGATGTTTCGTCTTGAATGGTTAATCTAATAATAGTTCGATGTACGCAATTTGTAGGGCGCACTGGGCGTAGCGATTTGCGCCGTATACAGGCTATGCCACGGGGTGATTTTATCGTTGAACAACTCAAACATACGGCGCAAATCGCTACGCTCAATGAGCCCTACCTGCCAACCCTAATATCAACGGACATCACCAAGCAAAAATGCTCCAAACACCGCGCCAGTGCTAGTGTTTCAATTTCGGCGCTCAATCAACACTCGCCCCAGTCACCCGAATAACCTCACCCCATTTGAGCGCCTCCGAAGCCATCCACGCACGCAACGATTCCGCCGTCCCACCACCCACTTCAATCCCCGCATCAGCAAATTTTTTCTTCACACCTGCATCCAAAAAAATTGCATTAATTTCCGTGTTCAATCTTGCCACGATTATTGAAGGCGTATCTCTTGGTGCGACGAGTGCGTTCCACGAAATCGCTTCGAAGCGCGCGAGCGATGCAATGCCGGACTCGGCAATCGTGGCGACATTGGGTAGCAATGGAAAACGCTTCAAACCGGTCACGGCGATAGCTTTTAATTTGCCCGCCTTGATTTGCCCCATCACATTCGAGGGTGCGGTGAATATAGCCTGTACGTCGCCTGCAATCACGGCTTGCACCGCCGGTGGTCCGCCGTTGAACGGCACGTGTGTGATGTCGATTCCCGCTTCGCGCTTTAACATTTCCATCGACAAATGTGAGGCTGAGCCATTGCCCACGCTGGCGTAGTTGAGTTTGCCGGGTTGCGATTTGGCGAGGGCTAAAAATTCTTTGAGATTGTTGGCAGGAACGTTTGCGTTAACCGCCAATACGTTTGGTTGCAAGGCCGTGAGGATAATGGGTGCGAAATCGCGTTGTGGGTCATAGGGCAAATTTTTATACAGCGCCGGTGCATTCGCCAGCGGCCCGTTATAGCCCATGTAAAGCGTGTAGCCATCCGGAATGGCCTTGGCGACTTCAGCGGCGGCGACGGTGCCGCCCGCAGCAGGTTTGTTATCCACAATGATCGGCTGCTGAAGTTTTTCTTTAAGCTTATCGGCGATCACGCGTGACACAATATCGATTGAACTTCCGGCGGGTGCGGCGACAATAATGCGAATCGGCTTTTGCGGCCAATCAGCTTCGGCGTGCTTGGGAAAACCGCTGGTGACTGCTAGCAAGAAAAATACGAAAATGGTTTTCATAACTGAATTTTTGTGGAAATCTAAATAAATTATTTAACAACAAATGATACGTCAGGACAACTCATGTTGGTTCCGGTTACCGCCATTTACGCTGCATTGCTTGCTATTTTCCTCATCATCTTGATATTTCCTGTGATCAAGCTGCGCAATAGTTTGCGCGTCGGCTTGGGCGATGGCGGCAAATCGGATTTACAGCGGGCAATGCGGGCGCACGGAAATGCTGTCGAATGCATTCCGATTTTTCTGGTGTTGCTGGCGATCTTTGAATTGAACCGCGGCCCGGCGTTGGCGCTGCATGTTTTTGGCGCGGTGTTTTTACTTGCACGTCTGGCACACGCGGCCGGACTGTATGCGACCTCTGGGGCCTCGAAAGGTCGCGTGGGCGGAATGATCGGCACGATCACGGTGTTGCTGCTATTGGCGATTGCGAATGTGGTGCAGGTGTTTCGCTAGATTTATTTCCATAAATAGGCGATGACGAAAATGCCAATCATCGTCAACGCCAGCGCCAGTTTGGCGAGCGCGCCAAACAGTAAACCCAGCCAAGTCGCCAGTCCCACTTTTCCCGCTTGGCCCAATTTTCGGCGCTCGATAAATTCGCCAATCACGGCGCCCACAAACGGGAAAATAAAAATCCCGATCAGGCCAAAAAATAGGCCAACAATGCTGCCGATGGCTGCGCCAACCAGTGCCAATTTTGATGCGCCCGCGCGTTTCGCACCAAACAGGGTGGCCACAAAATCAACCACCATCGCCAGCGCGGTGAGCAAGGCCAAAATTGTCAAGGTGGGCCAGCCGATGCGCTGAAAATTATCAATCCACGCCGCGATCAATAGGCCACCGAAAACAAATGGCACGCCGGGCAACATCGGCAAGATCGTGCCAGCGAGTCCAACTAGCACCAACGCTGCTGCCAAGAACCACAGTAAATAGACTTCGTTACCCGCCATAATTTTCCTTGGAGTTAATGAACCGAAGAATGTTGTAGCACAGCTTGCAAAGTATGAATCAGATAGGGTCTTAAGACTGAAATTCAAGTTTGCCGTTTGTTGCAGACCACGCGACATTAAGCAAATAACGGTAAGAACTACTTTTGATTGAAGATGAGAAAGATTGCCAGGAGTTAGCTATGATGAGTAGGTAATCTCTAACTCTAACTGGAACATTTTGCTATGGCCGCTGTTCTTGATACTGCTTCTCCCATTTCTCGTGGCTTGTTAATTACGAAGCTGCGCGCGATTCTGCCGGCGCATGCGCTGCTGACGGAAAAAGAAGACCTACTTCCCTACGAGTGCGATGGCTTATCCGCCTATCGTGAATTGCCGATGCTGGCGGTGCTGCCATCGACGGTTGAAGAAGTGCAGGCCATTATGCGAGTCGCGTATGAAGGTGGTGTGAAAGTGGTGGCGCGCGGTTCAGGTACGGGCTTATCAGGCGGCGCGACACCGCTCGGCGACGGCATTTTAATGTCGATGGCGAAATTCAATAAATTCGTAAACGTCGATCCGCTCGCGCGCACTGCACGCGTGCAGCCTGGTGTGCGCAACCAAAAAATTTCGGAGACGGTCGCGCCGCTGAATTTGTATTACGCGCCTGACCCCTCATCGCAGATTGCGTGTTCCATCGGCGGTAATGTGGCCGAAAATTCCGGTGGCGTGCATTGTTTGAAATACGGATTAACGGTACACAATATTTTCAGTATTGAAGTGGTCACGATCGAAGGTGAAAAAGCGACTATCGGCTCCGCCGCACTTGATGTGCCCGGCTATGATTTGCTGGCGCTGATGACCGGCTCTGAAGGCATGCTCGGCATCACCACTGAGGTCACCGTGAAGCTCACACCAAAGCCGCAATTAGCGCGCGTGGTGATGGCGAGTTTTGATGATGTCGAGAAGGCTGGCGATGCTGTTGCCAGTGTGATCGGCGCGGGCATTGTGCCCGCGGGTTTGGAGATGATGGACAAGCTCGCCACCGAAGCGGTGGAAGGGTTTGTGCATGCGGGTTACGATTTGAACGCGGCGGCGATTTTGCTCTGCGAATCTGACGGCACACCCGAAGAGGTCGAAGAGGAAATCGCCAAAATGGAGGCGGTGATGAAGGCCGCCGGTGCCACCGCTTGTCGCGTCTCAAACAACGAAACCGAACGGATGAAATTTTGGTCAGGCCGCAAAGCCGCGTTCCCCGCTGTCGGCCGTATTTCGCCGGATTATTACTGCATTGATGGCTCAATTCCGCGTCGTGCCTTGGCCGCCGTATTGAGGCGCACCGAAGAGCTATCAATCAAATACAACTTGCGCTGCGCGAATGTGTTTCATGCTGGTGATGGCAATTTGCATCCGCTGATTTTGTACGATGCAAACATTGCGGGCGAGCTTGCAAAGACCGAAGAATTTGCGGCGGATATTTTGGAAATGTGTATTGAATACGGCGGCACGATTACTGGTGAGCACGGGGTTGGTATCGAGAAAATTAATCAGATGTGCAGCCAGTTTACGGATGGTGAACGCGAGGCATTTTTTGCGGTGAAGCGCGCTTTCGATAGCGAGATGTTGTTGAATCCCGGCAAGGCGATTCCGTCGCTCGCACGCTGTGCGGAGTATGGGCGGATGCGGGTGCATAACGGGCAGTTGGCGCATCCTGAAATTCCGCGGTTTTGAGTGTCTCATCTCTTTAGTTGCGACAATGAAAAGCGCAAACCCTATTACTGGTGCGCCGTTTGAGACATTTATTGCTCAGGACGCCCGCCCATGCTAGGGTTTGAATCTTCCGCGCTGCTAGCTGATCTACAGCGCATCCGGCCGCCACTGAACGTCATCGCCGATATCGAACGTCTAAAACCATTCGAAACGGATGCGTTTATTTCGCATCACGCCACGCCACTTTGCGCGGTGTTGCCTGACACAGAATCACAGGTCGCCGAGATTTTGAAATCATGTTCACGTGAGCGTGTGCCCGTGGTCATGCGTGGTGCGGGCACCGGTATTTCCGGCGGTGCGATTCCGCGCGAAGATGGTGTGCTGGCGGTGTTAACCAAGCTAAATAAAATTGCGAATGTGGATGCACTTGCGCGCACCGCCACGGTCGGCCCCGGTGTTCGTAACCTCGCCGTATCGGACGCGGCAAAACCATTTGGATTATTTTATGCGCCCGATCCATCGAGCCAATTAATCTGTTCCATCGGCGGCAATGTCGCGGAGAATTCCGGTGGCGTACACTGTTTGAAATACGGCCTCACCACGCACAACGTGATGCGCGCGCGAGTGATAACGAGTGAAGGCGAGGCAATCGAGATCGGCTCACGTGCGCTTGACGCCGCAGGCTACGACATCATGGCGCTGATGACAGGCTCGGAAGGTATGTTGGGCCTCATCACCGAGGTTACGGTGAAATTGGTGGCTGAGCCCGAGCATATTGAAACCATCCTCGCTGCTTTCCCAAGTGTGACCGATGCCGCGAATGCGGTGGGCAAAATTATCGGTGGCGGCGTGATTCCCGCTGCGCTCGAAATGATGGATAAGATGGTGGTGGAGGCTTGCGAAAAATTTATGTCTGCCGGGTTTCCGCTTGATGCAGAAGCGTTGTTATTGATTGAGCTGGATGGCGTTCGCGAAGAAGTGGCGGAGCAATTAAAAGGTGTTGATGCAGTGCTTCGCGAATGCAATGCGCAGGAAATTCGCGTCGCGGCAAATGCCGCTGAGCGCGAAAAACTATGGCGCGCACGCAAAGGTGCCTTTGCCGCACTGGCCACGATTCAGCCGGATTACTACACCATTGATGGCACCATTCCGCGCCGCTGTTTACCCGAAGTGCTGGCGCGTTATGCGGAACTCGGTCGTGAATACGGCATGACGATTGCGAATGTTTTTCATGCGGGAGATGGCAATTTGCATCCGTGCATTTTCTACGATGGCACCGTGCCCGGTGAGATGGAACGCAGTGAAGAGCTTGGTGGCAAGATGCTGGAAATCTGCGTGGAAGTCGGCGGCACGATCACCGGTGAGCACGGCGTTGGTATCGAAAAACTAAAGCAAATGTGCGTGCAGTTTCGACCGCTGGAATTGAGCGCGTTTCATGCGATCAAAGCGGCGTTTGATCCGAGCGGTATATTGAATCCCGGCAAAGGTATTCCGAGCTTGAAGCGTTGCAGTGAATGGGGCGGTATGCATGTGCGCGCGGGCGAAATTCCGCGCAGTGATATTCCACGATTTTAAAAATACGAAATGAATGAACTGATAAAAAATTTATGTGCATGCGTTGCACAACATGCAGCGATAAAAAAACCGCTCGCGATTCATGGCGGCAATACCAAAGCGTTTTATGGTGGCTCGATTGTCGGCGAGGCGCTCGATATGCGCGCCTACAGCGGCATCATTGAATACGAGCCCAAGGAGCTGGTGCTCACGGTTCGCGCGGGCACCACGTTGACCGAAGTTGAACGCGTAATGCATCAAGAAAATCAGATGCTGCCGTTCGAGCCACCGCACTTTGGCGAGGGCGCAACGATCGGCGGCACGGTTGCAACCGGCCTCTCTGGGCCGCGTCGCCCCTACACCGGCGCGGTACGTGATTTTGTATTGGGCACACGCATCATCAATGGTAAAGGTGAGGATTTAAATTTTGGTGGCCGCGTGATTAAAAACGTGGCGGGCTACGATGTCTCGCGATTGATGACCGGTGCGATGGGCACCTTGGGCGTGTTGCTCGATTGCTCATTTAAAGTCTTGCCAAAACCTGCGCGTGAACTTACCTTGCGTTATGAAATGGATGAAGCAACCGCGATTCAGCGCATGAATGAATGGGCGGGCCGGCCATTGCCGCTATCGGCGACCAGTTGGTGCGATGGCGTATTGATGGTGCGATTATCAGGCTCAGAATCGGGCGTGAAAGCGGCGAAAGAAAAATTGGGCGGCGAAAGTATTGACGATAAAGTCAGTCGTGATTTTTGGACGGGTTTGCGCGATCATCGCGCGGGGTTTTTTTCGTCGAGCGAGCCGCTGTGGCGTTTATCGGTGCCATCAACGACACCGGCGCTGCAATTGAATATGCCGCAGTGGATGGAGTGGGGTAGCGCGCTCCGCTGGGTGTGCGGCGCTACAGACATAAATGCTCTGAGAGCTAAGGTGGACGCGGCGGGCGGGCATGTGACCTTGTTCAAAAATGGTGATAAGTCAGTCGGCGTGTTTCACCCACTGCAACCCGTGTTGGGCAAGATTCATCGCAATTTGAAAGCGGCGTTTGATCCAGAAAACATTTTGAATCCTGGCCGCATGGACAACGTTTAATTTCAGTCAAATAAAAATCAAATCATGCAAACCAACCTAGCCAATTTTATTAAAGACACGCCCGAAGGCATTGAAGCCGAGAGCATTTTGCGCAAGTGCGTGCATTGCGGATTCTGCCTCGCGACGTGTCCGACTTATAACTTGCTCGGCGATGAACTTGACAGTCCGCGCGGTCGTATTTATCTGATGAAGCAGGTGCTGGAAGGCGCGCCGATCACGGAAAAAACGATGCTGCATCTTGATCGTTGCCTTACCTGCCGCGCCTGCGAAACCACGTGTCCTTCGGGCGTGCAATACGGTCGCCTGGTCGATATTGGCCGCGAGATTGTTGAGAAAAAAGTCGAGCGCACGGCGATTGATAAATTAAAGCGCGCAGTGCTGAAAAAAACCCTGCCGCAAACGGGATTGTTCAAAGTTGGTCTCGCGATCGGTCGCGCGGTCAAGCCGCTTTTGCCCAGCGCACTCGCCAAAAAAATTACGTCCAAGCGCGATGCAGGCGTGTGGCCCGCGCCACGCCATGCGCGCAAGATGCTGGTGCTGCAAGGCTGTGTGCAGCCTGCCATGGCGCCGAGCATTAATGCGGCAACGGCCCGCGTGCTGGACAAATTCGGTATCTCTCTCATCGCTGCTCCCAACGCCGGATGCTGCGGCGCGATTCCGCATCACCTCAACGATCCGCACGAAGCACATGTTTTCATCAAACGCAATATCGATGCGTGGATGCCATTTGTTGAAGCTACAGGTGACGAAAAAGCGGAAGCAATTGTGGTAACTGCATCTGGTTGCGGTACGACGGTCGCTGAATACGGCTACCTCCTGCGCAACGACGCGCAGTATGCCGATAAAGCAAAACGCATTTCCGCGTTGTATCGCGATGTAAGTCAGGTAATCGCGGAAGAAAAAAATGCACTGGCAAAGTTGCTTGCCGCGCAAAGCAACACCAAACAAAAACTCGCCTTCCATTCACCTTGCAGCTTGCAACACGGCTTGAAGATCAAAGGTGTGGTTGAGGAAATATTGATTGCGGCGGGTTATGAGTTAACCAATGTGCCCGATGGCCACCTCTGCTGCGGCTCGGCTGGAACCTACTCGATATTGCAGAGTGAACTCTCCCAACAACTCCTTGCCAACAAAGTAGCCGCCATAGAATCTGGCGCTCCGCAGATGATTGCCACTGCTAATATTGGTTGCCTGGCGCATATTGAATCGGGCTTGAATGCTAGTTCGCGTACGCCGATTCGGCATTGGATTGAATTGGTGGATGAGCGCTTGACGCTAGGGTCAAGGCCATTATGACTGTCGCAACAGTTAAGAGCGTTGTTACTCGATTTCTTACCAGTGATGTGCCTGAAGTGCTTGCGCTAAAAGGCGATTGGGGAGTTGGAAAAACCTTCACTTGGAATCAACTAGTTGAGCAGCATAGCAAGGAGATTAGGTTACCCAACTACTGTTATGTATCTCTTTTTGGGATGTCCTCGATTTCCGAGCTCCGCACTGCGATCATTGCCAAAACCAGATCAACAAGACTTATTGGAAAGAAAAGAGACGCCAAGACAATAAACACAGAATGGTCAACTCTCGGAATCGAAAAGCTAAAATCCGCATCAGTTTTACTCTCCAAATTCAGGGACGCACCGTATGTTAAGAATGTTTCGATTACGCTAGAAGCTTTAGCGCCTCACTTGATCCGTGACACGATAATCTGTTTCGATGATTTTGAGCGTCTCTCTACGGGGACAATAACGCATGACGTGCTTCTGGGTTTTATCTCTGAACTGAAAGAAGAAAAGGGGTGCAAAATCGTTCTGATTTTCAACGAAGACCAACTCAAAGATGAGGGTAGCTACAAGAAATATCGAGAAAAGGTTATTGACATCGAATTACAGTTTGCTCCTACCTCATCAGAAGCAGCGGACATTGCGCTTCCGGAAAAATTGCCATGTCGCGAGCTGATCAAACAGTGCGCCATATCGCTCGACATCAAAAACATACGGATTCTCCTAAAGGTTGTCGCATTGACTGAAATGTTGCAAGTTGCAGTCAAAGGGTTAGACGGTAAGGTTATGGAGACGGCCGCTAGGACGCTTGTTCTGCTCGCATGGTGTCACTACGGCTCGGATGAAAAAAAGCCGACGGTTCATTTCGTCATGCAGTGGAGCGCTTTGTCTGCGGCAGTGCGACATCGAAAAAATAATGATGAAGGCAACGATCATAAGCTTATTGAGTGGGAAGCAGTTTTATCGAACTATGGATATTCTCATTCGGACGAGTTTGATTTTGCGATCAATAAGGTAATTGAGCGTGGTCATTTGGAAGAATCTGGGTTTTCAGAAGAAGCTAAGAAGCTAGATGAAAGAATTCGTGCGAATGATCTTCAGGAATCATTTTCCGCAGCGTGGAAGATGTATAACAATAGCTTTGCTGCTAACCAACCCGAGGTTGTAGAGGCTTTAAAAAACTCTCTGAAAGAGTCTGTTAGCCAAGTGTCCCCGCGAGACCTCAACAGCACAATTTGTTTGTTACGAGATCTTTGCGAGCAGGAATTGGCAAATGAGTTAATAGATTTCTACATTGCAGCCCGCTCTAACGAGCGACATCTATTTAATACATCAGATCATTGGTTTCACAGCGATGTTACTGATAAGGTGATCAGAGAGCGCTTTGACAAACGATATTCTGAGGGGCGTTCTTTGCCAGAACTGCACGAAGCCGTTGAATATATTGCCGCTAACAATGGATGGTCTGAAGAGCATATTGAATCACTCAAGATGGCAAGGGCAGAAGACTTTTATCATCTTTTTAAGCTTGAACATGGGGACAATTTGAGCCGTATCGTAAACGCGTGTCTGCGATTCAAGGGTACAGGTGAACATGAAGCCATCAGTCAGAGAGCTCAGGAAGCTCTAACCCGCATTGGAAGCGAAAGTTCGCTTAACGCAAGGCGAGTGAAGCGATATGGATTTACTGGCGCTTAAAGTCAGATAAAGCGAACGCACCTGTACAGTTGCCATCCATCTGGTTGCGAGGATGGTCTGCGTCGTTAGAAAAAATTGCCCCGCGAAGGCATAATGGTTTGAACAAGGTTAAGAGTTAAGCGTTCAACCAATCAACGGGGCCGCATGGAGCTGACGCTCGAACGAATCGAACAACGTGTGGGCGCGAACGTCCACCTTTATCCGCTTGATCTGACGCTGGTGCCGCGCGCCGTTACTGTCCTGCTCGGGGCCACACAGGCAGGCAAGACGACCCTGATGCGGGTAATGGCGGGACTTGATAAGCCGAGCAAAGGTCGCGTACTAACCGATGGTGTTGATGTGACCGGCAAGCCAGTGCGCGAGCGCAACGTGGCGATGGTGTATCAGCAGTTCATCAATTATCCATCGATGACGGTGGCCGACAATATCGCGTCGCCACTGAAACTCCGCAAAGAAAAAAATATTGGTGCGCGTGTGTCTGAGCTGGCCACCAAGTTGCACATTGATGCTTTTTTAAAACGATTGCCTGCTGAATTATCTGGCGGTCAGCAGCAACGTGTCGCACTCGCGCGTGCGCTGGCGAAAAATGCGCCACTGATGTTGCTTGATGAGCCGCTGGTCAATCTCGATTACAAGTTGCGTGAAGAGTTGCGTGACGAGCTTTCGCAATTATTTGCGAGTGGTGAATCAACGGTCGTGTACGCGACCACCGAGCCGACCGAGGCGCTGCTGCTGGGCGGCTACACGGCGGTGATGGATGCGGGCGAATTGTTGCAATACGGCCCGACGGCAGAAGTATTTCATTGCCCAAAATCAATCCGCGTCGCGCGTGCGTTTAGCGACCCGCCGATGAATTTGATTGAAGGCAAGGCGACGCAATCAGGTGTGATGCTGAATGGTGGTTTGAGTCTTACGCTATCGTTGTCAAGGTTGCCAAGGTTGCCAAGGTTGCCGTTGGATACGTTGACCGTTGGTGTGCGCGCCGGTGCATTGCGTGTGCATCAGCGCGCGGGTGATTTAGCACTCGCTGGCAAAGTGGAGCTGGCGGAAATTTGCGGCTCGGATACTTTTGTGCATGTGCACACACAAGTGGGCGAGTTGGTCGCGCAACTCACCGGCGTGCATGTGTTCTCGCTCAATGAGGCAATCACGCTGTATTTGAATCCGTCGCAGGTGTATGTGTTTGGCGCAGACGGTAATTTAGTTGCTGCGCCGGATCGGAAGTAACATGGCGCGCATCGATCTAGAACTGGCGCATGCGTATAAACCGAATCCGCAACGCGATGAAGATTACGCGTTGCTGCCGCTAAAAATGACCTTCAATGACGGTGGCGCGTATGCGCTGCTTGGCCCATCTGGTTGCGGCAAGACGACGCTGCTCAATATTGTTTCCGGTCTGGTAAAGCCATCGCAAGGTGGCGTGAAATTCGATGGTGTTGATGTAACTGGCCGCACGCCGCAGCAACGCAATATCGCGCAGGTGTTCCAGTTTCCGGTGATTTACGACACGATGACCGTTGCAGAAAATCTTGCATTCCCGCTGCGCAATCGTGGTGTGCCGGCTGACAAAATTAAACAACGCGTGGGCAAGATCGCCGAGATGCTGGAATTGAATGCTCAACTTAATATGCGTGCGGCAGGACTTGCGGCGGATGCGAAGCAAAAGATTTCGTTGGGTCGTGGCTTGGTGCGCGAGGATGTGAGTGCAGTGTTGTTCGATGAACCACTGACCGTGATTGATCCGCATCTGAAATGGCAACTGCGACGCAAGTTAAAGCAGATTCATCAAGAGCTGAAGTTAACGCTCATTTATGTGACGCACGATCAGGTTGAAGCACTTACCTTCGCAGAACAAGTAGTGGTGATGACGCGCGGACGTGCGGTGCAGATCGGCAGTGCGTCGGCGTTGTTCGAGCGGCCGCAACACACTTTTGTTGGTCATTTCATCGGCTCACCGGGCATGAATTTTTTGCCTGCGCACGTGAACGCGTCAGGTGTGAGTGTTGCCGGGAAACGGGTGGCGGAGGCGAACTCAAAACTGAATGGCGACGGCACCGTCACGCTTGGTGTGCGCCCTGAATATGTGACGCTTGCAGCGCCTGAAACGTTTGGCGCGTTACCCGCCACCGTGACGCAAGCGCAAGATATTGGCACGTATTGGCTGATCACCGCGCGCGTTGATGATGATAATAAAAAAGGCGATGGCTCACTGATTCGCGCTCGCCTCAATCCAGAGCAGAATATTCCGCGGCTTGGCGATGCGGTGTGGCTAAACGTCATTGGCACGCATACCTGCTTCTACCGCAATGAGGAGTTGATCGCATGAAACCGATAAATCAAAAAGCGTGGTTGTTGATTCTGCCCGTGGTGTTGTGCGTCGCGTTCTCGGCGATTTTGCCGCTGATGACCGTGGTGAATTATTCGGTGCAGGACATCATCTCGCCTGAACGGCGCGTGTTTGTCGGTACCGAGTGGTTTAAGGCGGTGATGCGCGATGATGATTTGCAGGGTGCGCTCTTGCGACAAATAGGCTTTTCAATTTCTGTTTTGCTGGTG
>JANMQR010000328.1:0-5469 GCA_031370625.1 Burkholderiales bacterium
TTACCGTACTGTGCTGGGAACGGATACGGTGGTGGTCTTAAAGTCTTCCTACAACATGCAGCAACCCGCGCTGATTTTCGGTGTGCTCACGCCACTCCAATCGACATGGCTGGTCGAGTCGTCGCTGTATGCGCTGGCGATTTTTTTGTGGCTGCGTTTTTTTAGGCGAGATATGTTGACCCTCGAACAAGCAGCAGGTCAGGTTGGCGAGGGTCGTTTTGATTTTCATGTCAACGTGAATCGTGGCGCCGCGCTGTATCCGCTGGCGGATTCGTTTAATAAGATGGTGGATCGCATCGCGGCACTGATCGGCTCTCACAAGCAATTGACCAATGCGATTTCGCATGAGTTCCGAACACCCATCACGCGACTGCGATTTCGTCACGAGCTGGCGATCAGCGCTGCGACGCTTGCGGAAAAAGATCGTGAACTTAAGGCAATGGATTCAGCAATTGATCAGCTTGATGATCTATCCACAGAGCTTTTGGAATACGCACGCCTTGATCGTGAAGAGCCAGTGCTGGATATAAGTGCAATCGATGTAACGCCGTGGCTGGAAGAATTGGTTGATGAGGCCAATGATGTTGCTCAGAGCAGCAAGCGAGACGTGATGGTGAGTTTGCGCGCCGACACTGATAGCGTGGATGGTGACTATCGATACCTCAGTCGTGCCGCTGCCAATTTGCTCAGAAACGCGGTGAAATACGCGACTAGCCGGGTTGAAATTAGCGTGGCCAAACTAGACGGTCGATTTGTTTTAATCGTTGACGATGACGGCCCCGGCATCCCGCAATCAGAAAGAGATCGGGCGTTTGAGCCTTTTTCACGATTGGATAAAAGTCGGGATCGAGCGTCGGGTGGTTTCGGCATTGGCTTGGCGATTGTCCAGCAAATAGCCCGATGGCATGGCGGTAAAGTCAGCATCAGTACCGCTGACATGGGTGGTGCGCGCTTGCGTTTTGAATGGAAATGCACATCTGATTCTTAACCCGTCGCGTATTAACCAATGACCTCGAACCCCGTGCTGAGTTCCGGCTATCACCAATAATATCCCGTGAGGTTAATGTGCATCAGATGAGCGTAGTAAATCATACGACTTCAACAGAAAACCGTGATGATGCGATCCCTGCCGCAGCGCGTATCTTGCTGATAGAAGATGACGTGGAACTCTCCAGCGCAATCAGTGATTACCTCAGGAAGTACGGCATTGAGGTTGCGACCGAGACGCGCGGAGACCACGCGCTGGCGCGCATCGCTACTGAAAAGCCGGATATCGTCATACTTGACGTAATGTTGCCGGGCAAAGATGGCTTCGATGTATGTCGCGAATTGCGCGCGTCAGGCAACAATGTGCCGGTCATCATATTGACTGCGCGTGAGGAAGATTTTGATCAAGTGCTGGGGCTGGAACTGGGCGCTGATGACTACTTGGCAAAGCCGATACAACCGCGCGTTTTGTTGGCGCGCATCAAGGCGATGCGGCGGCGTAACCAGAATGCAGAAGCGAATGTTGAGCACGAGAATGTGCTGCAATTCGGTCGACTTAAAATACACGGCACCAACCGCGAGGTCACATTGAGTGATCAGCGAATTGAATTGTCTCCGGCCGAGTTCGATCTGCTTTGGTTGCTTGCCAGTAATGCGGGCAAAGTCATGCAGCGCAATGAAATTCTTAAATCGCTTCGCGGTCTTTACTACAACGGTGCTGATCGTTCCGTCGATGCCAGGCTGTATCGCCTGCGCCGCCGATTTGGTGATGAGAAACGTTCATCATGGAAAATCAAAACCGTGAGACCGCAAGGCTATATGTTTTGTGTTGAGCCTTGGTAAGTGCCATGTTTTATTGGAATTTTGAATTTGATGTGAATCTTCAAACGGTTTCAATATGACGTAATTTTTGCCGATGGTTTCCTGCTCCTTATAATTCAGTATTGGTGAAATACAGGAAACAGTGATGCAAGAAATCGACAAGCTGGCTTGGCTATACATCAAAGATAAAAAAGTCCTCGGCGCACGATCAAAAGGGAAAACCACTATCTATCTGCCCGGTGGAAAACGAGAAGCCGGCGAAAGCGATGAAGTTGCACTCTCTCGTGAAATTCGGGAAGAATTATCGGTTGAATTGATCCCCGCGACGATCAAATATATCAACACGTTTGTTGCGCAGGCCGACGGCAATCCTATTGGAACAATGGTCAGAATGGCGTGCTATCAGGCAGAGTTTTGCGGCACGATCATGGCTTCCGCGGAAATTGAAGAAGTGATCTGGATAAGTTATCGCGATAGAGACAAGTGTTCTATCGGCGGCAAAATAATTTTGGATTGGTTAAAAGAAAAAGGAATGATTGCGTGAATGACGTTGCGAAAATTGAAACCAGCAACATGCAACAAATTGTCGACTTTGTTCTCGAGCTCGACAAGCTAAAAGGCGTCGCGCGTAAAACTCGTCCGCTTGATCTTGATCGTTATGAAAATTCTGCGGAACATAGCTGGCAAATCGCCATGCTGGCCGCGTCACTTGCGCATTATGCGGAAACACCCGTTGATATCAATCGCGTGATCGGCATGTTGCTGGTGCATGATATTGGCGAGATCGATACGGGTGACACGATTGTGTATGCGGAGGAAGGTGTAGAAGAGCGCAAGGCTGCTGAGCTGGTTGCGGTACAGAGAATTTTTGGTCTCCTGCACGAAAAACAAAGCGCCACATTCATGGCGATGTGGCATGAATTTGAAAATGGTGAAACCGCCGAAGCGCGTTTTGCGCATGCAGCGGATCGTGCGATGCCGGTGTTGTTGAATCTCGCGAACAACGGCCAAAGCTGGGTTGAGAACGGCATCAGTCATCAGCGCGTGGTGAAGCGATTGAAAGATCCGATTCAGGCGGGTTGTCCGGCGCTGTGGGCGTATCTGGAAATTCGTTTGGAAGATGCGCGTGAACGCGGATGGTTTGGGGCATAAGTTTTCTATTTAAGGCATGCCCCAAACCCTAGCGCTGGTGCGGCGTTTGGAGCAATGTGCTTGTAGAGCGCCGTCCTGCTTGCCGTTTGCGCCGATGCACTTTTGAAGGTGCATAACAGGTAAAATTGCCGCTTCACAACTCAGATTGCATTCCCCATGTCCACACTTTCTTGCGCCGAAATTCTTGGCGGCAAAGTATCAGTTGCTAATCCGGCTGACGCCTCCATCACCCTCAAAGGCTGGGTCAAAACCCGCCGCGATTCGAAGGCCGGGATATCGTTCGTGGCCGTATCGGACGGCTCGTGTTTTCAGCCGGTGCAGGCGGTGGTGCCGAATACGCTTGTCAACTATAACGATGAAGTGATTCGACTCACTGCCGGCTGCGCGGTGGAAGTTACCGGCACGATTGTGCCATCGCCCGCGAAAGGCCAGCCTTTCGAGATGCAAGCCACGTCTTTGAAAGTTGTCGGCTGGGTCGATGATCCCGACACGTATCCGATCACGCCAAAAGTTCACACGATGGAATTTTTGCGCGATGTCGCGCACTTGCGTCCACGCACGAATGTGATCGGTGCCGCGACCCGCGTGCGTCACACGGTTGCGCAGGCAATCCATCGCTTCATGGATGAGCTCGGTTTCTTGTGGGTGAATACACCAATCATCACGGCGAGCGATGCTGAAGGCGCGGGCGAATTATTTCGTGTGTCCACACTTGATGCGCTGAATCCGCCGAAGACGGCTGATGGCAAAGTGGATTTCTCAAAAGATTTTTTTGGCCGCGAAGCGTTTCTTACTGTCTCCGGTCAATTGAATGTTGAAACGTATTGCATGGCGTTGTCAAAGGTCTACACATTCGGCCCGACATTCCGCGCGGAGAATTCGAATACATCGCGTCACCTCGCTGAATTTTGGATGATCGAGCCCGAGATTGCGTTTGCTGATTTGGCCGCTGATGCGTCGCTGGCGGAAGCGATGCTTAAATATATTTTCAACGCGGTGCTCAACGAGCGCCCGGATGACATGGCGTTTTTTGAAGAGCGGATTGAGAAAGGGTTGATCGCAAAACTGGAAGGCATGGTCAACACTGAATTCGTGCGCATGGATTACACCGAAGCGATTTCGATTCTCGAAAAATCAAAAGAGAAATTTGAATTTCAGGTGAAGTGGGGCATTGATTTGCAATCGGAACACGAACGATATTTGGCGGAGAAACACGTCGGCAAACCGGTGATTCTGATGAACTATCCGAAAGAAATTAAAGCGTTTTACATGCGCCTGAACGACGATAAAAAAACCGTTGCCGCCATGGATGTATTGGCTCCCGGCATCGGCGAAATCATCGGCGGATCGCAGCGCGAAGAGCGGCTGGAAGTCCTCGATGCGCGCATGATTGAATCCGGTCTCGATCCCGCGCATTACAGCTGGTATCGCGATCTGCGCCGCTACGGCACCGTGCCGCATGCGGGCTTCGGCCTGGGTTTTGAACGCACGATTTCGTATGTGACCGGGCTCGGCAATGTGCGCGATGTGATTCCGTTTCCGCGTACGCCGGGGAATGCGAAATATTAGTTTAGTGCTTTATTTTGTATGCGGCTTATCTTAATACTTGTGTAGTGGTGAAGGTTTACATCTCCTTCGCCCACGACCGTGGGGGCCCCGCGGGACTTCCGTTGGTCGAAGGTCGGGATGGGGGACCGCCCGCTTTGAGACGATTTCAAAGATGCAAACATCGCCCCCATCCCAACCTTCCCCCGTCGCCGGGTGAAGGAGCAGTTCGGCGCGAATTTGAATAACTCTCACCAATCGCGCAGCACCATACTAAAGCCGAATAAAAATTCCCATGCCACTTCTCGATAAAGATCTCGCCTCACTCTTCAAACAAAATCGAATCTGGGCTGAACGCATCCGCGCGCAACAGCCCGATTTCTTTGAGCAACTCGCCAAACAGCAAAATCCAAAATTTCTCTGGATCGGTTGTTCGGACAGCCGCGTGCCCGCGAATGAGATTGTCGGCTTGATGCCGGGCGAAGTATTCGTGCATCGCAATATCGCGAATGTGGTCGTACATACCGATTTGAATTGCTTGTCGGTCATTCAATTCGCCGTAGACGTATTGAAGGTCGAGCACATCATGGTGGTCGGCCACTACGGTTGCAGTGGGGTGCGTGCCGCCTTGTTTGGTGATCGACTCGGGCTGGTCGATAACTGGCTGCATCACGTTAACGACGTACGCGATAAACACATCGAAGCGCTTGCCGCGATTGGTTTGTCAAACGCGCGCGTGGATCGGCTGTGCGAGCTGAACGTGATTGAACAAGTCGCCAACGTTTGCCAAACCACCATCGTGCGCGACGCATGGGAACGCGGACAGGATTTGGCCGTGCATGGATGGGTTTATGGGTTGAAGGATGGATTGCTGCGTGATTTGAATGTGACGGTTGTCGAGTCGGGTGCGGCGACAGTGAAATGCCGCGAGGCCGCTACAGGGCTTTTGGGCTAGATCGCGTC
>JANMQR010000329.1:0-4310 GCA_031370625.1 Burkholderiales bacterium
CGCCATTTTTGCGTTCTCAGGTGCGCTTCTTGCCAGGCGGTGGGGAAAGCCTTTCGTTATCGAAGTGAACTACACATCATGTTCTGCGTTGGTGCGTGAGCGAAGCGCACTTCTAAAATGGCTCGCGAGCAGAGTAGACCAATATATTTTCAATCGGGCAACCGGGCTCGTCGCCGTGTCATCTAAACTCAAACAACACCTTATGTCCGAGTTTGGTGTGCCCTCTGAACGTATCATCGTACTGACCAATGCAGCTGACCCTGACGTATTTGATATGAAGATAGTCGAGCCCGCAGCAAAATATGCTGAACTCAACGGTAAGATTATTGGTTTTGTTGGCGGATTCTATCCATGGCATGGTCTTGATTTTCTCCTGCAGGTCTTTCAACAGATGGCACCACGCATTCCCGACGCAAAACTGATGCTGGTTGGCGATGGGCCGATGCTAGCTGTGATCAAAGCGCAGAGCGAACAACTTGGTCTCGCGGACCGCGTTATTTTGACCGGACGAGTCGCGCATCAGAACTTGCCAGGTTTCCTTGCATTATTTGACGTAGGCGTCATGCCGGATTCGAACGATTACGGTTCACCGATGAAAATTTTTGAATACATGTCGCTCGCCAAACCAGTGGTTGTACCCGACTACGGGCCGTTGCGCGACGCAGTCGAAGACGGCGTCGAGGGCCGTATTTTTAAACCAAAAGACATCAATGATATGGCGCGATGCCTGACCGACGTATTGATGGATGATGTGACTTATGAACGCATGAGCAATGCGGCGCGCAACAAAATTCTGACGAAACACAACTGGATGAACAACGCGAGACTCATTCTCGCCATGCTGCCTGGAGAACAATATGACAATGCCTGACGGTTTATACCGCTGGATCTGCACACAAAATAACAACTTGCCGCTAATTGGGCTCGTCACCTTTTCAACACCAAAACGCTTCGTGCGCAGCATTCTCGATGGGAATCGCGAGAAGTCGCTATGGAATGGAAAGAAAGCGTGCGTAACGCTTTCCTTCGATTGCGACTATCCCGATGATGTGGAGGCCATTCCTGCAATCGTCGATATGCTGAAGCCCTACAACTTCAAGGCCAGCTTCGCTGCGGTCGGGTATTGGGTGCAGAAGTTTCCCAAGGAGCATGCTCTGGTCATCGAGCACGGACATGAGTTGATGAATCACACGTACTCACATCCCGACAATGAGCTTCTCAATCCTGGGCGAAAATTTCGTTATATTTCGCGTGACGAAAAAATGGAAGAGCTCATGAAGTGTCACGAAATCTGTAAAAACCTGCTCGGATACGAACCCATTGGAATGCGGGTGCCGCACTTCAAGCATTTATTTTCCGATGACATTTACGAAATCATCAAAGAGGCAGGCTACCGCTACTCCTCCTCGACTTGGTTGACAAACGCACCCACCCGCGGCCTTCCATTTATGGCGAAACATGGCATCGTCGAATTTCCGTTGACGACATGTCCGAAGCATCCATTTACGGTGTTCGATACTTGGCACTCGCTAAACGCACAGCGCTTGAGTCATCGCTGCCTGCATCGCGGGCCAGCCAGTTACCTGCAGCTCTTCAAAGACCTTCTGATCATGGCGCGTGAGACCGGCTCGTATCTCAACATCTATATGGATCCACTTGATATCAAAAAAATCCCTGGCTTCAGCGAGATGCTTGAGCTAATGGCTCATGATGATTTGGATGTTGTCACATACGAGGAGTATCTCGATCGGCAAATGCCACTGGTCGCCTAATCATGGCGACACCCAAGAAAGTATTGCTGGTCTTCGGCACCCGTCCGGAAGCCATCAAGATGGCACCCGTGTGGATGGCATTGCGCGCGCGCGCGGACGAGTTTGACGCGCGCGTTGTCGTCACAGCACAGCATCGACAAATGCTAGACCGCGCTTTGGACGATTTCAATCTGAAGCCTGATTTTGATCTCGACATCATGCGCGACAACCAGGATTTGTTTCACGTTACCAGTCGTGCGCTAGACGGCATGAAAACGGTGATGGAGTCATTCATGCCTGATTGTGTACTTGTGCAAGGAGACACCACCACCACATTTGTGGGCGCACTTGCCGCATTCTACAAGCGCGTCATGATCGGACATGTAGAGGCAGGCCTGCGCACGCACAACAAATACTCGCCTTATCCAGAAGAAATCAATCGCCGTTTGACTGGCTGTATGACCGACCTTCATTTTGCGCCGACTTCGCTTTCAAAAAAGAATCTACTGGACGAGGGCGTGCACGAGGCCAACGTTTTGGTCACAGGCAATACTGGAATAGATGCGCTACATTGGATCTTAGCGAACCGTCCTGCGAAGTTTGAAACCGTGCTGAGCGAACGAACGCAGCGTGCAATTGCGAGCCCGTTTATCTTGGTGACGACGCATCGCCGTGAAAGCTTCGGCGCACCACTGGTGGAATCACTAAGCGCGCTTGAAGAGATTGCAACCCGGTTTCCACTCCATCACATTGTGTTTCCTGTACATCCCAATCCGAATGTAAAACAAATTGTGCACCAGCACTTGGGCGACAAGCCAAATATCCACTTGATTGAGCCGCTGGATTATGTGAACTTTTGCCACCTGATGAATCGTGCCGAGCTGATCCTGACGGATTCGGGCGGTGTACAGGAGGAGGCACCTTCTCTAAAGAAACCAGTGTTGGTAATGCGTGAGACTACCGAACGCCCTGAAGGCGTCGCAGCAGGAGTTGCGCGATTGGTCGGCACAGATCGGAAAAAAATATTGGATGAAGTGACGCGCCTTTTGACAGATTCAACCTATCGCGCTGGAATGACTGGCGTGGATAATCCCTACGGCGACGGTAAGGCAAGCGCGCGCATCGCAGATGCGCTTGCGAAAAAACTTGTGGGAAATACATGAAGTTACTGTTTCCCTATATGGCTCGTTGGCACGCGGTGAATTGGAGCCGCTATCATTCGATTCTGTACGCGCTGGCCGACGCGGGGCACGAGATTCACGTTATGCAACCGCCTCCGCTCGAATCTGCAGAAACCAATTTTCAAGAAATCAAAAGTGTCGGCCATCCCAATATAAGAGTGCACGATGTAGCGCTTACAAAATGGCTCTGGCAACTACGCTTGCCACTCGACAAGCTTTTCAAAAAGGCTTACTACTCGCTGTCGGCGCTGAGACACGCCAAGCGTTTGGTGGCACAACACGATATTGACGTTCTGCTCCTCTACAACATTCCGCAATATCGCTTCAGCACTATTCCTGGCGTAAAAATTGTGTTCGACTACGCTGATGATTATGTCGATATGCTGGTCTACGAACTCGGCAAGTTAAACAACCCGATTGCACGCTGGTTGGCGCGCGGCATGCTAGCGCGCATGATGCAACGCGCGACAGTAACAATGACCGTTTCCAACGTACTGGCCGCGCAAGCCGAAGGCAACGTACACGTAGTGCCGAATGGCGTCAGCTTTGAGAAAGCCGCAGCGGTGCCGCCAACGCCCATTAAGCCGGTCACAAATAGCGGTAAGCCAGTAGTAGGTTTTCTGGGTGCTTTTGAATACTTTATTGATTTGGACTTGTTGGTGAATGTGGCAAAAGCAATGCCCGATATTCACTTTCTTTACGTCGGATCAGGTCGCGGCTGGAAAGGGGTGGAGGCACGCGTAAAACAGGAGAACATTCATAACGTACAACTGACTGGAGGCGTGCCACATGATCAAGTGTTTGCCTACATTCGTGAAATGGATGTGTGCCTGAATCTTTTTACCAAAATCCCAGTGTCCCATCGCGCATGCCCAATCAAACTGTTTGAATACCTGTCGCAAAAAAAACCCGTCATCACCACCCGCCTTGAAGAGCTTCGCTTCATTGATGATGAATTTCTTTGGTATGGCGATAATGTTGACGAGGTAAGTCAGCAGATCCGCAACATTTTCGCCGACCGCGCGGCGGCCTCCGCGCGCGCTGAAAAAGGTTATGAGAAAACCGCGCGCGAATACACGTGGAATCAAATCGGTAAACAGTTTGCTTCGCTGGTCGATGCTGCCCATGTTGGACACAGGCGATAACAACATTGCTCGCATCGCTGGCTCCGCCGCTTTTTTCGTATCTGGCTCATAGCCACATCCAGGTTCGGAATTCGCGTTAAAACAAGAATATGAACTCCATGCTTTCCAGCACAATTGCAGCACTAATACTGCCCCCCTTAAATCTGATTATGCTCGCAAGCATTGGCGCATTATTGTTGCGGCGGCATCGCACATTGGGCAAGCGTCTGATCGCCACATCGATCATATTGTTG
>JANMQR010000333.1:0-10439 GCA_031370625.1 Burkholderiales bacterium
TTGATGTCACGAATAAGCGTGTCTGGATCGCGTTGGTTGACAGCGTCCCGTCATCCGCAGTGAATGCGCTCGGTGCTGCTTCGAGCATCTCGTATTCTCGAGAAATTGCAGACTCAATTCGGCAGTTCGCAGGAACGCGTGGAGACGAAATCATTGTGGTGAGGCACGAGGGTGCCCGTGCATCGGTTACCGGCGAGATTGCAGGCGCGGCAGGCAACAAATACTCGCTAGATTTAGGCGATGTGATGGCAGTTGAGTCGCTGTTGTCTGATGTCAAGTCGCGGCATCAAAATATTGGTGGCGTACTACACCTGTGTGGGCTCGTGGATACCGCTGATGAGCCGACAACGATGAATCTGCTTGCGGCGCAGGTCGAACGTTGTGCAATTACCGCGAACGTTTTCCAGGCTCTGGAAACGTGTCATATTGAAACCACACTATGGCTGTTGACTTGCGGGGCAGGCAGTAGCTTGCTGCCCGGCCGCAAGGCCACCCTGGCGGCGGCGCGCGACGCCACACTGTTGGGAATGGGGCGGACGTTAATGAATGAGCCGTCGCACGTTTCAGTGCGTTTGCTTGATATTGAGGGCGGCACCGCCTCGCAAATTGCCGCGAAAGCGATCGCGCGCGAGATTTTCGAATCAGTGCTGGACGACGTAGGTAATTGCGAAAATGAGGTTCTGCTGACCGTGTCAGGCGCACGGTACGTACCGCGACTACGGGTTGAGCCGCGCTCGCTGAGACCTTCATCTGGTCGCCAACTGGTGGTCGGGAAATCTGCCGACCCTGGTGCCGCGGCTTCGACGGTGGAGCCGACAATCCGCCTCGGCTTTCAATTCCCGGGCCAATTGCGCAATTTGCGTTGGGAACCCAATGCCTACGTCGCCCCACAGGGTGACCAAGTGGAGATTGAGGTTCGCGCGACGGGGCTTAATTTTCGCGACGTGATGTACGCGCTCGGCCTACTTTCAGACGAAGCCGTGGAAGATGGCTTTGCGGGGCCCAGTCTGGGCCTCGAGTGTGCGGGTGTGGTCACGGCCATCGGAAGCGGCGTAACCGGCTTTGCGATTGGTGACAGTGTTGTTGCGTTCGGCCCCTCGAGTTTAAGCAATCGCGTGCTGACCAGCGAAGGTGCTGTTTCGCGCATTCCTGCGGGAATCTCATTCGAAGCGGCGGCGACAATCCCGAGCACATTCTTTACCGCTCACTACGCGATCAACCATCTCGCGCGGCTGTGCGAGGGCGAGCGTATCCTTATTCACGGCGCTGCGGGCGGAGTCGGCATAGCAGCGATTCAACTGGCGAAATACTGCGGCGCAGAAATATTCGCCACCGCTGGTTCCGACGAGAAACGTGATTTTGTACGACTGTTGGGTGCAGACCATGTTTTCGATTCTCGCTCAAACGCATTTGCCGATCAGATTCTTAGCATCACCAATGGTGAAGGCGTGGACGTGGTGCTGAATTCGCTCGCGGGCGAAGCAATCAACCGCAATTTGCGTGTGCTGAAACCGTTCGGTCGCTTCCTTGAATTAGGCAAACGCGACTTTTACGAAAACACCAAGATCGGCTTGCGTCCTTTCCGCAATAACATTTCGTATTTTGGAATCGATGCTGATCAGCTGATGAAAGTTCATCCAGCGTTGACGCATAAACTTTTTCGCGACGTAATGACGTTGTTTAGTGAGGGCTTGCTGCATCCTCTTCCGTACCAGTCATTCGAAGCTGACGATGTTGTTGACGCTTTCCGCTACATGCAGCAGGCCAGACAAATCGGCAAGATCGTTATCACTTATCGAAACGGCATTAACCATATTCATGCAGCTAAACAGGCGCACCGTGCATTACTGCTCTCTCCGGCGGCAACATATTTGGTCACCGGCGGTCTCGGCGGATTTGGCCTGAAGACAGCGCAATGGCTGGTGAGCAAAGGTGCCAGAAATTTGGTGCTTATCAGCCGCAGCGGCCCGGTATCATCCGAGGCGATGACCAGCGTTGCAGAGTTAAAGGCGAGCGGCGTCCGCGTTCATGCGGCTGCCTGTGATGTTACAAATGAGAAAGCGCTCACAGCGTTGTTTGCGCTCATCTCAACCGAAATGCCGCCGTTACGCGGCATCGTGCATGCGGCGGTGGTAATCGAAGATGGTCTGGTTCGCAATACGAATGCAGAGCAAATTCGAAATGTATTGGCCCCCAAAATTCTGGGTGCGCAATACCTGCATCGAATGACGCGCCACATGAAAATGGAATTTTTCGTTCTGTTTTCATCGGCGACGACACTTTTTGGTAATCCTGGGCAGGCCAATTATGTTGCGGCAAATGCCTCTCTTGAAGCGCTAGCAGAGGCTCGCCTGGCGGCGGGACTGCCAGCGACATGTGTGCGTTGGGGCGCAATCGATGACGCTGGGTTCCTGGCGCGTAATGAGCAAATCAAGCAGGCCATGCAAACTAGGATGGGGGGCAGTGCGCTGCAGTCGCAGATTGCGCTCAATATGCTCGAAGAGTTGATGGTGTCGAATCGTTCTGGCGTGGGTGTGCTGGAGCTTGACTGGCGCGCGCTCAATCGTTTCTTGCCTTCGTCACAAAGTCCGAAATTCAGCGAGCTGGTTGCACAAGCTGGCGATTCGGACGACGCTGATGACAACGCCGACGACATTCAGCGCATGGTTGCTGAGCTTTCCCAAGACGAGTTATCTGCCACTTTCAAACAAATGCTGAAAGAAGAAATCGGCGAAATTTTACGCATTTCACCAGAGAAAATTGACGATAGTCGATCCCTTTATGACATGGGCTTGGATTCGTTAATGGGTGTTGAGTTGGGGCTCGCGATTGAGTCGCGATTTGGCGTCAAGCTGCCGGTTTTAGCGCTGAGTGAAAGCCCGACCATCGCAAAGCTTGCCGAAAAATTGATCGGCATTCTGAAAGCCGCCGGGACGGCGGAAGAATCAACATCTGCGACCGCAAAAAATGATCTCGCACAGCAAGTTCAGCAAGCGGCGTTACAGCACGCTGTTGATATTGACGAGAGCGTTCTCGAAGAAGTAACAAAAACGATTCAGTCGAACGAGCTTTCGAAAACTGGCAGGATGATCCACTGATGTCCCGCAAAGGGGTGCTTGGCCTCACGTCACAAATCAAGGACAAGCTAATTCAGCAAGCCCTCGAGAGACGGCTTCGCAATGCCGAGGACGCAACGGGAACGCGCTTTACGCCGCTGTATGCGGGCACCTCAGGTATACATCAGCCTGAGATCCCTGAGCAGTTCTATCGTTTCCATTTGCATCCTGGCTATCAGCAGATTCGCATCATCAACGACGGGGCGGCGAGGTTGGGCATTTCCAGTCCATTTTTTAAACAACACGATGGTACTGCCAGCGCGACGACGCGTATCGGTGGCAGGGCGCTCATCAATTATGGCAGCTACAACTATCTTGGTTTTTCCGGCGATCCAGCAGTGACTGCCGCGGCGAAAGCGGCGATTGATCGTTATGGCACTTCCGTGTCAGCGAGCCGAATTGTTTCCGGCGAGCGTCCGATCCATCGTGAATTTGAGCGCGCGTTGGCTGATGTTTATGGCGTGGACGACGCAATTACGTTTGTCAGTGGTCACGCCACGAGTGTGACCACTATTGGCTATTTGTTCGGGCCAAAAGATTTGATTTTGCATGACTCGCTAATCCATAACTGTACGCTTCAAGGTGCGCAATTGTCAGGCGCTAAGCGTCTGTCATTCGCGCACAATGACTGGGCTGCATTGGACGGAATATTGACCGAGCAGCGGCGTAACTTTGAGCGCGTGTTGATTGTGATTGAGGGCATCTACAGTATGGATGGAGACTTCCCTGATCTGCCCAAGTTTGTTGAAATCAAGCGCAAACATCACGCTTTTTTAATGGTCGATGAAGCGCATTCATTTGGCGTGATGGGCAAAAATGGATTGGGCATTCGCGAGCACTTTTCACTTGCAGGTACCGACGTTGATATATGGATGGGCACCTTGAGCAAGGTGCTTGCGGGCTGTGGTGGCTACATTGCCGGTGAGACTGCACTCGTGGAACATCTCAAATTCATGGCGCCGGGATTTTTGTACAGCGTGGGCATGCCGCCGCCGGTCGCCGCTGCATCACTCGCAGCACTTCAGGGTCTGCGCAGGCAGCCGGAACGCGTTGCGACGCTGCAAGCGCGCGGCAAATACTTTCTCAAACAAGCTCAATTTGCGGGGATTGACACGGGCTGCAGTAGCGGTTTTGCGGTTGTCCCTGCGATCACCGGAAGCTCACTGCGCGCCGCAAAACTTTCGCATGCATTGTTTGAGCGTGGGATTAGCGTGCAACCTATCCTCTATCCTGCGGTGCCAGAAAAATCTGCGCGACTACGATTTTTTATGTCTTACCAGCATACCGAAGAGCAGATTGATGAAACAATTCGGGTCTTGGCAGACGAGATGGCAAAAATCTAAAACACGTTTTTGCGTTGGAAGAAATGGACTAGTCTCGAGATAGGACTATTCGCACGTGTCGGCTCTGTGCGGCAAATTCGGGTAGCTCAATCGAATCCGCGCCGTGATCATACCAAGTAGCCGTAGAGTCATTTCCGATAGGATCATCTTCCTGACCGCCGATGTCACTGGCCTTGCCAATCAGCCATGCGACCAAGCATCCAAATGCCAGCCAAACAAATAAGATTACCAACAGTTGAAGTGTCATAGCGACCCCTACTCTATTAGGTTAAAATCTTAGGCGAAAACCATAACCGTTATTGCTGTTTCCACTGCTCGGCAATGCAAGTGAAAAGAATCTTGAGCAGGGAAAAATTCCGACCAATAAAACACTGTGACGTCCAAGGCCGCGCCAAGTTTTAACAGTCCAAACCGCGCGCTTCTTCTCACATTACTTTCAAAATAGCTTACAAGCTATTGATTTATAAAACAACCATATTTTATCAGTAACAATTTCACTCAACGTTGCCATCCTTGAATATCGATGCATAAATCGTGCCGATTTTTAACTCATTGATTTTATAGTAGTTTATTTTCTTTCGCGAAGACTATGTCGCCTGTGAGCAACAAGAAATACGCAGCAATTCAAAGAGTCGCGAAAAATCAACGAGTTACATTGTCGCTGTTGAGAGACGATCGGATGCTTCGGATCGCACAAATGGTTTCACTCGATATGTTTCATGAAGCGAGTTGAATGATCGTTACGCAGGATTTCGTGGTTGCCGGGACGGCGCAGTCACCGACTGAACGCCCGACAGCGGCATTGGCACTACAGCTCGGCTATTTTTTCCAAACGTAAAAATGCCTGCGGCCGCCTCTCAGCGATCGCAGGCATTTGAAAAAAATAAACTACGTTTAGCTGGCTTTGTAAAAAATATAATCGGCTTGGTAATTCACGACGTCTTTCGCGTCCAGGTTCGCTGTGCCGCAAGCTGTGGCTGGTGCTACGCCGCCTTTAGTGGCGACGCGTTGAATGTAGGTCACCCCTGTCATTGCGCCACTGCCCGTCGCCGGTGCGCCTTTGACCAACTGGAAAGGAATGCTGCCCGCGCTGCTCGGTGCGACTGCCACTTGCGCGCCAGTCAGTTTTGAGCCGTCCATAGCTTCCCACGTTGCCGGTGGACCATAGTATTTCCCAATTTGTTTGCCACTGCGATCATTTAGCTTTGCGTCGGGCCCCACAAACACCCATTCGAACTGTCCTGCAGCATCTTTTTTCACGCGACACTGATACGTGATTGAGCCGACGCCAACGGTCTCCAGTGCCACAGCATTGCCGGCTGGCACCTGAACTGCTGCAGGCAGTGCCGCTTGCGAATACGCCGGTGCGGATCCCGACATGCTGCCACAGGCTGCGAGCGCGCCAAGAGCGAGGATAGATGCACATGCGTTAACGGTACGGAATTTCATATTTAGCTCCCAAAGGTTAAAGACAAGATGTCCAAGCTTTCAGCGACGCAACGCTATTGTTCGCGATGGAATCTCAGGACAGTCTAAAATTGTGAAGCGTGGGGTGCCCAAAAAAATTTGCAGGCTCCGCGCGCCCCGATAATACGCATTATTTTTGAAACCAGATTCAAAACGTTCGTGTTGATCTCATTTCATGCCAGATGACGTGGTTGAACAGGTTGCAATTCATAGTAAAAAATTTGTTGGCCGAGGCAGCAGGTTTGTTCAAACGCAAAATTAAACACTAATACTGGTAAGCCTTTCGAGTGCATTTTGCTCCAAACCGCGCGCCGATATTAGTGTTTACCTGAAACCAGACTTGATTGGAATCGCTGCTTCAACACGCAGAAAATATGAGATCGTCCAAAAAATGCATGTAATCATCGCCGCCGTCGGCACGTCTGGAGACACTCTGCCGCTCATCGAATTAGGGCAGCATCTGATGAGATCAGGGCATGAAGTCGACTTTATCGGTTTGGCATATTTTGCGACTCGCGCTCAACGTGCTGGCTTGTCGTTTCATTCGGTCGGGCCGATTAATTTGTTCGAAGAAATGGCGCGCGATCCCACCGTATGGGATTGGCATGTTGGCTTTCGTTCGTTGTGGAAAGTGCTGGGCGCTGCGATGGCTGATACGTTTAACGCTATCAGCAAATTACGTCGCGCTGACAGCGTATTGGTCGGTTCGAGCGGCGCGGTCGGTGTACGGCTGGCGCAAGAAAAATTTGGTCTTCGCGCGATGACGGTACACATGTCGCCGTTCTATTTTTTTTCGCGTGAAGAAAATTGTCTGGGCGGTTTAGGTGCGTGGCCGCGATGGCTGCCGCGCGTGATTCGACGTGCGCTGTTGAATATTATTGACCGCTTCTATATTGATGGCGCATGCGTTGATGATGTGAATGCGTTCAGAAGATCGATTGACTTGCCGCGTCAGCGCCACATTTTCACACGCTGGATAAATTCGCCTGATCGCGTCGTCTGTGCGGTGCCAGCGTGGTTCGCGAGCAGCCAACCAGATTGGCCGGTGAATGCGGTCTCAACCGGATTCCCGGTCGCGCTCGCGCCAGAAACGTGGACACCATCGGCGTCGCTCGCGGCATTTTTAGCCAACGGCGATCCGCCGATCGTAGTTTCTGCTTGTACGGGTGCGGGTGCCGCTTCCACTTTTTTTCAGCGCGCGATTGAAGCTGCCCGAATCGCCAATCAGCGCGTGATTTTAGTCACGCGATTCCAGGATCAAATCCCGACGCCGCTTCCTGCGTTCGCATTTCTGATCGACTACGCACCGTTCGACAAACTATTTCCACATGCATGCGCCATCATTCATAACGGTGGCATCGGCACCATGGCGCTCGCGATGCGCGCCCGCTTGCCGCAAATTATTGTGCCATTCGCGTATGACCAATTTTTCAATGGTGTGCGACTTGCGTTGTTGGGCGGTGGCGCGGTGGTGAGGCGCAGCCGCCCGCCTGAAGAATTGGCAAACGTAATGCGAAAATTGCTTGAGTCTAAAAACCTCGCCCATGCATGTGCCGAACTTCAAATGCGAGCGGTTGCCGCGAGCGACGGACTTTATGACATGACGCGAGCGCTTGAATCACTGGTACTTGCGCCGCAAACGAAGCGCGCCTAGGGGCTTGTTGAAATTCTGCTGCGCTTATCCATGCGGCGTTGCAAAGCGGCTCAAAATCCTCGTGTATACCCCATACACTCCGGTTTTTCGCCCCTTTGCGCCTTGCCTGACCTGCGCTCGCGACGAATTTCAACAAGCCCCTAGCGTGCCGCCCGTAACTCGTATTGCGCGGTAACGCTTTGCAAGATGTCTAGAATATTTTCGCTCGTCACCGCAACATTGCGCTGCATTACGGGATCAGACTTGCTGTCGATGGCAAGTTGAAAAACACCCCACTGGCCGTCGATAACGGCTAAATCGAGTTTAATTTTTTCATCGTTCAACACATTTGTTTTCAATCGTTGATGGGCAAGCTCAAATTCACGACGCAGCACCATCAAGTCATTGGATATTCTGGGATTCGAGAAGCCGGTCTGCGTCAGCATATACAGTTTGGCCATGCGTTGCGACAGCATCCGCTGGCGGCCGGATTCATTGATCACGTTGGCACTTATTTTTCGGGATTGCGCTTCGTAGAGTGAGACCAATTTTTGCGCAGTTTCGAGCACTTTATCGGTCAACGCCACCAACTCCTTCAAACGAGCTTCTGTGGGCGGTTGGCTAACCAGTACCGCCACCGGATTCCATTCTGTCTTGAGTTGCGCGAGTGTTTCCGTAATCGGCTGATTCGGTACAAATTCGCCAAGCAAGTTCAAATTTTCGTCGAATCGTTTTACTGATTGCTGCAGCGTTATTTGCGAGCGCTCAGGGAGCACATTTAGCAATAGTTGCGCATATGCTTTCGTGACGCGCTGTGACAACATGCGCTGTTGGCCTGAGCGGTTTATGGCTGATTCAAGCGATAACGCTGCCGCCTTGGCCACCGTACTTTTTTGCGCAAAGACTGGCGAAGCCAAAAAGAGCGCAACTACGCCAAGCGCGATGGAATTGACGATCATATTCATACGTTCCATGTTGCCCCTAGTTTTAGTTATAGATGCAAACGTAGAATAGTGCGGCAGACCGTCGTCGTCAAACTTTTATTGTGCAGGCTGTATGCAGCGTGATTTGATCGCGCGCGCGGCCTTCGCGGCTTTTGGATATCATTGCGATAGATATTAAATAATTCGAATCGCGACGACAAATCAAATGCTGGAAGGCGGTTCAAACGAAACTGAGGGGAGCAAATGATGGGCAAACTGAGTTTTTTGGTTATTGTTAGATTGGTCGCTGCAATGGGGCTTTGTGTGGTCATCGCATCGTCGCTTACTGGCTGTGCCGTGTTTGCGGTCGCTGATGCGGCGGTTACTGTCGCCGCAACGGCGGTGAAAGTTACCGCAAAAACGGTCGGTGTTGCCGCAGATATCGTGCTGCCATCATCGGATAAAAAGGTCGAGAAAGACAAAGACGGTTCAAAGAAATAACGAGGATGCAACGCTAGTGCTGGTGAGCCTTACGAGATGTTTTGGCTCGAAAAAGCACGCCAGTACTTGAGTTTGCTAATTTTTGCCTGCATGCGCTGTGGTGGATAGCGCGTGCTTCAACAGCATATGGGCAAGATTTTCAATCGATGCAGTTTCCCCAATTCTGTCTGTCGAGTTTGGTTTGACTTCACTACCCCAAATAAAAAAATCAGTCGCGCCGTCGGGCTCACCCAACGCTGCATAAACAGTCGGCATGATCGGCACATGATCGCCGTACCAGCACAGCCAACTTGGGCTGGATGAAGTTTCAAGATGCGAGCGCAAATTGCCCAGCATGGCGTTTGCGTTGCGCAGATGACGAACGTAGACCGCCAGTGATTCACAACCTGGCGGCAACGGCTTGTTGAACAATGCGGCCGACTCTTCAGCAGTCACTCTTTCCCAATGCAGCGGACCGTGATTTTCCATTGTGATTGCGAAAACAAACGTTGGCTTGGTTGATTCGTGCAATACAGATTTAACTTTTTCACCGAGTGCGATGTCGCCAATATAGGGGCCGAATTTATCTGCAGCGTTGAATGTTTCGACATCGATAAACTCATCAAATCCGAGCATCGGAAAAACGCAATCGCGGGTGTAAAAGCTGGCGGGGTAAGGGTGCACGCACACCGTGCGGTAACCCATTTTTTGTAAGAATGTCGCGAGCGTGGGCACGCCTTGTCGTGCCATTTTTCGATAGGGGTTAAAGCGATGCACGCCGAGCTTTTGCACGTTGAGACCGGATAAAAACGCGAACTCGGTGCGAACCGTGTTAGCGCCCCACGCCGCTACTTCAACACGCCCGCTGATCGTGGCCGCCGCAACAGTTTTGTCCCATTCCTGCATGACGGAGGGATCAAGGTCTGCGAATAATCGGCGCGCATCAAAAAATGATTCACTCTGGATCACGATGATGTGGGGTAAATTTTTATCCGGTTTTGATGTTGGGTCGCTGAAGAGAGAATGAAGTGCTAAAACATCAATTTTCTTTCGCTCCTCGCGGCGGTAACGCATGAGAAATGCTAAAAGTCCCAATCGTTTCAAATCACTATTTGGTTCAAACGAGACCGCGAGAGAATCTGCGTTTGCAAACATTACCAGCGCCGCTGCAACTACAAATAGCGCGACACAGATTTGCAAAAATGGTGCGATGGAAATGGTGTGAGTGATTGGCGGCTCAATGATTAGGCCAACATAAACAGCCGCCACGAATGCGATTAGTGCTGCCGCTGCGCGCCACGCCCCCATAAAAGGTAGATACAAACGCGGGTGTTTTAATGCATCAAGAAAATACTCGAAATCCTGATAAATGAAGGGTTCCCGTAGTGAATGCGTTTTGGCATTGCTCACCATCACCAGCAGCAACACACCTGTTAGCACCATTGCAGTCACGAAATAAGGCCGCTGAAAAATGGCC
>JANMQR010000347.1:0-10796 GCA_031370625.1 Burkholderiales bacterium
GTTGGTGGCAGCGCGTGAAACAAACGCTTCACGGTTCCGGATGAGTTCTTGTTGCCGCCGACAGCGATGGTGAAATCACGATTGCGAAAAACCGCCTGATTCAGCCATACGCCGAGGCCGCTACTCTGGAGGCGTCGGTCAATCATGATATCCATGGTTCGTACACCCACCCAGCGCTTTCCCTCATAGATACACACCATATCTTCTGTGCCAATGATGCCGAGCAGTTCAGTCTCATGACATAGCACCCAGAGATCACCCAGACCACAATCGGTGCGGCCCAAACGATAGCGCCAGCGAAGGTAATCTGAGTCATGTGGGCGCACATGTTCATCAGAATGACGTTGGCGAAATTCAACTATTGTGTCCAGATCACCTTCGTGTGCGGGTCTAAACCCTGCACGCAGCACATCCGCGCCTAACCCCAGCGCACGGGCCACGAGCCGGGTGGTGTTTTCAAAAGTGGGAACGCGCGCCATCTGCTTGCGATTGGTTTTGTGATGTCAGTTGTTTGGGCAACGCGGTGTTACACGACAATTTCACTAATCCTGCATAAGTTTTTTGGCCCGCAAAAATTCCAGAATGTCATTCACCGACTGCATTTTGCGCGAATCATCGGCGGCGAGTTCGACGCCAAAGCGATCATCCAACTCGGCAGTAAGCATCAGTACACCCATCGAATCCCAACCAACCATGCTTTCGCGCGTGCGCTCAGGATGAACTGCGTCAACGGGTTCGTTAAGTGCATCTGCAATCATCTTGAGTGCCTGCGGAAGCGTTAAAAGTTGCGTCTTAGGTTCTATGGTCATGAAATATCGCTGATGAAAATAAATTGTCGAAGGTTAATTTACTTTTTGCTGACCAATATAGTCCGTGTGAATGATTAGGACGTCGTTGTCAATTTCGGTCAGCACTGACCCCCATGAGAGACCGACACCGTATCCGAGCATCATTACCCGCAATGGCAAATCTGCTTTCCCGTGTGCGGCGCGTGTAGCGCGTGACTGGTTTATGGATTGTGTCAGAGTGAGTGGTACAGATGGTCCCCCACTGTTACCGTAATGTTCGAGTATGAGCGGCACTCGGTCTTCGGGCAGCCCGCATTTTTTGGCGATATGCAGCATGATAAAACGATTCGATTGATGGAACACATATGAATCAATATCCCTCACCGCGAGCCCGGCAAAAGCGAGCGTTTCCTCGATCAATGCCGGCACGCGCTTGACGGTGAAATTAAAAATCGCGGCGCCATCCATTTCAAGATGTCGGTGACGCGGATCGGTCGGCGTACGATCACGAAAGCCGCCGCCGCGAATTATTAATTGCTCCGCTCCCGTGCCATCGGTATGTAGCGCAAAAAAAGATTCTGGCGCGTGCGCCGATGATTCAAGCGCAGTGGCTGAGCCAGCATCGCCAAACAGCAAGGTGGTGGTATGGTCTTCGGTCGCGATGAATTTGCTCGGTGTCTCACCATGCAGCAACAGAATACGCTGCTGGCCACCCGCGCGCAACATGGTGGCCGCCAGATACATTCCATAAGGATACCCAGAGCATCCAAGGCCAACATCGAATGCCGCGCAATCGCTGCCAAGTCCCAGACGCTGGTGCAGCACGCAACTACTGGATGGCAAAAAATAATCCGGAGATTGAGTGACAAAAATGAGCCCGGTAATCGAATCGCGTTCCCAGCCGAGCTTGTCTATAAGCGCAACCGCGGCCTCAAAGCATAGATCAACCGAGGTCACGTCGGCAGCCGCAACCCGCCGCTGTCGCACGCCTGCCATGGCCATTACTTTACGCACTTCCACCGCGCCAAATTGTTCAGCGCAATCGGCATTCTCAGCAATCGTCGGTGGAACAGTGGTGGAAATACCAGCTATTCTAAAACCGGCTATGCGCGAAAGACTCATAAAGGTAACTTCAATGAAAAAAGATTTTGCGAGTGGAGTTACTGAGTATTACCGAGTCTTGATGAGACCGTCAACTGCGGGCTCCCCCGGTCAGCCCGTGCCCCGCTTGCTGCTGCATCGGCCATGCCATCTCGTTCGCGTTGCGTTATCTTCGGCTTCTGCCCTCGGATGAGGCATCAATTCTGAATTGTGTAATTCAATATCGTCGGTGAGCCAGCCCGTTTCACTTCAACACGTACCGCAGAGAGCGTATTGAATTGCGAATAAAGCCGCGCCAAATCGCCGGCGGAATTGACTGGTTGGCCATTGACTGCCGAAATCACGTCCCCAGTTTGCAGGCCGAGTTTACCGGCGAGCGTATTCGCGCCTGCGCCATCCACGCGCACACCGCCGCCGGGTGCCACACCGATTTGCCCCAAAAATTCCATCTGGCGTGGGTCTTGCAACACATTATTTAATTCCTGGCGGGACAAGCTGTAGCCGCCACCTGCCGCGGTTACATTGAGCCGGAAGCCTGCGTTGGGATTGCGACTGGGTGCATTTGGCGTCGCGGTGGCGACACGAAATTTATCCAGCTCGATTCGCTCGCGCCCACCATTGCGCGCGACCACGATGTAATCCGCGTGCACTTCCGCAAGCGTGGCACCCTTCATCAGCTCCTGACCCATTCGTACGGCCTGATCCTTACCGCTCCAATTAACAACTGCAGCAGAAAGCGTTACGCCATCGACTGCAAACACGCCTTTCAGACGGATATCGCTTGCGCTCGCTTCTGCAGCGGGTTCTGCATCACCGTCACCAAATAATTTTCGGGCGAGAGCGATATCGTCGAGACCCGCGCCAGTATTGGTGCTTGAGGCTGCGATGGTTGGTGCAGGCAGCAAAAAGTGCCAGCCCCACCAGGCGACTTGTAGCCCCAGCGCCACGATCAACATTATCGTGAGCGTGGTGCCGACAAACTGTGGGAGGTTAATTTTCTTGCGCACGCTTTCAGTCATCTTCGGGAATGGGAGAGCCGATATTACCCTATCCATTTAGCGTGAATCCTTCCAGCGAGATTGCCGCCTGTTTCCCGTCGATCACATCCACGACAATTGCCGCACACGCGCAGGCGAGAGTCCAGCCTAACGCGCCGTGCCCGGTATTCAAAAACAAATTTTTATACGGGGACACGCCGATGATCGGCGTGCCTTTTGGCGTGGCCGGGCGTAATCCCGCCCAAGGTTTCAAATCTGTTTCATAGTTGGCAGCGTCGGGAAAAGTTGCCTTCGCCTGCGCCACGAGTAACGCGACACGATCCGCTTCCAATGAACGATCATGCCCCGCGATATCGGCCATGCCCGCCACTCGCAGTTCATCGCCTAGCAGCGCATAAACCACTTTGAATTTACTGTCCGTGACGCTGATGCCGGGCACGCCAGTTGCGTTGCGCGCTGACTTGGTATTCAGCGTCAGGCTGTAGCCTTTGAGCGGATAAATCGGCAAGTAAAATCCGAGCGATTTAGCGACACGCGCGTTGGCCGCACCGAGCGCCATGACATAGGCGTCGGCGGTGATTTCGCCGCGCGATGTGTCAATTGATTTGACGATACCCGCGTCAGCGTTGATTCGTTTAATCGATGTGTTGTGCATAAATTTCACGCCACGTTCGCTACGGTTACGCAGCAATTTTTCCATTGCCACACAAAAATCATGGCAGTCGCCCGCGTCCTCCGAGGGCGTATAAATGCCACCGGAGATGCGCCCGGCAATGTGCTTTAAGGCCGGCTCTTTGTCGAGCACTTGCTGACGGGTAAACATTTCTTGTTGGCTGCCGTGCTCGCGCTGAAAATCGAGTGTGCGTTTCGCGCCATCAAAGCTTTCGTTATCGGAAAAAATCACCAGCTTGCCGTTGCGTCGATAATCGAAATGGATCGGCTCGTTGGCGATAATGTGGTGAATTAAATCGCGGCTGTAGTACGCTAGGCGCAACAAATGCACCGTGGTAATTTCAGATTGCGGGCGATTGCAGGCTGCCAAAAATGCGAGGCACCAACGCCACTGATCGATATCAAATTTGGGATAAAACCGTAACGGTGAGTCGCGCCGTAATAACCAGGGTGGAATTTTTGGTACCACGCCCGGCCCAGCCAACGGTGCGACGTAACTATAGGAAAGCTGTCCGCCGTTCGCGTAACTGGTTTCCATGCCCGCTGCGGCATTACGCTCAATCACGGTTACGTCGTGACCCGCCTTGTTCAAATAATAGGCAGTAGTGATGCCGATAACCCCTGCGCCCAACACCACTATTTTCATTTCAATACCTGCAACAAATTATTGAAATCATCCGTCCACAGCCGCCATTCCGGGCGCGGCACAATGATTTCGGTGTGCTCAACAATTTCAGGTTTCAGTAAAAATGTTTTATCTTTGGTGAGCAATATCCAATCGCTGCTGGTGCCGCCATCTTCATAGGTGTCATGCACCCATGCAACATGCAGGCCGCGCTTTTCGGCGAGTTGTTGCACCACAGGTTTCAAATCGAGAAACCGGTTCGAGACGTGAAACGCAATCACGCCGCCTGGCTTCATGTGCTTCTCGTAAATTTGCAGCGCTTCGAGCGTGATCAGATGCACCGGGATCGAATCGCTCGAAAATGCATCAATGACAAGCACATCAAAATTTTGCACAGGCTCGCGCTCAAGATTCAGGCGCGCGTCACCGAGTGCTATTTCAATTTTCGCATCTGACTCTTTCAGGTAAGTGAAATCACGATTCGCAATCGTCACCACTTCCGGATTGATGTCGTAGTATCGATAGACGTCACCAGGGTTTCCGTAGGTCGCGATGGTGCCCGTGCCGAGCCCGATCACGCCGACCCGAATCGGACCACCGGCCAATTTCGCTTTGAGCAAAATGGATTGACCAATCCCGGATTTCAATTTGTAGTAGGTCGTGGCCGAGCGGTTGTAGGGCGGATCCATGTATTGATCACCATGCAAAATAGCGCCATGAACCAGCGAGCGGCGGCGATTTTCGACTTCTGGTTTCTTGTATTCTTTGACTCGCAGCGTGCCGTAAAAATTGCGCGTCATCACGACCACATCTTCCCTGAATTGGTAGATCGTAAATCCAGCCGCGACGGCGGTGGCAACGGTTATCGCGATGGCGGTATAGATGGCGAATACATGAATTTTTCCCCACAGCAAAATAGTTGCGAGCGCAGCCAGGAACACCAGCGCAATCTCAAGCTCGAAATAAGCGGGCAGGGTAATCGGTGCGATCAAACCGACCAGTACCGAGCCGAGGGCGCCGCCGACCGAGACCATTAAATAAAACGTGGTGAGATGTTTTGGATGCGGCTTGCGCGCGACCAATTCGCCGTGACAAAACATGCAGGCAATAAACAGCCCCGCAGAAAATATCCCGATTTGCCAATACAACATAAAGTGTATCCGCGCATCCGCCAGCATCCACGCCATTGCCAGCAATGCCACGGCCAGCAACGGTAAAAATATTGCGCGCTGATACCAACCCTTGCCATCAAAACACAAAATAAAGGTGAGTAGATAAAGTGCCAACGGCACCACCCACATCAGCGGAATGGAGGAAATATTTTGCGTGAGGTGATTCGATATCGCGAGCAATAGCACTGAGCCCAAGCCCGCCAGCGCGATCCAGATGAATTTATCTTTCAGTGATGGCGGCTCGATCTCGCTGGCGTCAATATCGGCCTCAATCATTTGCAGCGGGCTTTTTAATTCGCGCCGCGCCGCCAGCAAAATCAGCAACGCAAATAATCCAAAACCAACCGACCAACTAAGCGCCTGCACGCGTGTGCTGAACCACGGCTCAAACAAAAATGGATACCCGAGCAGCGCCAGCATCGACGCCAAATTGGATAGCGCAAATAACCGATACGGGCTGGTGTTTGGGTAGGATCGCGCGAACCATGCCTGCACCAGCGGGCTCGTGGTGGCGAGCAGGAAGTAGGGCAGGCCGATGGTTGCGGTCATGAGCAGCAAGATGCGCAGCGACGGGCTTTCATCGCCGTTCGGTTTCCAGCTGACATCAGGAATGATTGGCAACAGCAAAAGCGCAATGGCGACCAACGCAATGTGGATGAATGCCTGACGTTTCGGGCTGACCTTACGCGTCAGCCAATCCGAGTAAAAATAACCCGCGAGCAACGCGAATTGAAAAAATACCAAACAGGTTGTCCACACGGCGGCGGTGCCGCCGAACCAGGGCAGGATTTGTTTGGCGATGATGGGTTGAATCAGAAACAGCAAAAACGCTGAGACGAAAATGGTAAGGGCATAGATAATCATTTACGAATTCTCTCACGGGTTTTTAATTTTTTTTAACGCCGATTATTTGAATTACGGAGCAAGATTGATCGGACACGATTCACAGCATTAGTTCCCACGCCGGGGCAATGAGGGAGGCGGTGAATCGAAAATGAGACTTTAAGCCTGTAAAATAAAGGCCTAAGTTTTTTAAAATTCTGCTCATTCCCGTTGATGCAAGCTCCTCATTCTTCCACTCGCGCCGCGTTTTTTTCCGGTGTGCGCGACCAAGCACCGATCATCCTCGGCATGCTGCCATTTGGCATGATCGCGGGCGCAGCGCCGGTTGCGTCGGGAATGGATCCGTGGCTCGCGATGGCGATGAACATCATCATCTATGCCGGCGCAGCGCAGCTTGCAGCCATTTCACTGATGGCGCAACACGTGCCGATGCCGATTGTGGTTGCCACGGCGTTGGTCGTGAATCTGCGGTTTGTGATGTACAGCGCTGCACTGGCACCGTATTTTGCGAAGCTCTCCACGTCGCGCAAATGGCTTTTTTCGTATCTCATTACCGATCACGGCTTTGCGCTGCTTACGGCGAAATATAAATCAGACGCGGCACCTGAGCTGATCGAAGGCTATTACGGTGGCGTCACGTTTACGATGTGGACAACATGGCAAATGGCGGTGGTGCTGGGCATTTTGTTGGGCACAAAGGTGCCACCGAGCTGGTCGCTTGATTTCACTATTCCACTGGTGTTTTTGGCGCTCGTGATGCCCTCGCTCACCACACGCGCGCACTGGTGTGCCGCTGGTGCTGCGAGCGTGATGGCGATATTTACGCAATCAATGCCGTTGAAGCTAGGGCTAATTACAGCGGCTGTGGTGGGCATCATCGTGGGCACATTACTCGACGCGCGCAATGAGAAATTATTGGCGAAAGATTCACATAAGGGCGCGCAGAAATGACGATTGCCAATGACTGGCAAACCATTGCGACCATCGTCGCCTGTGGCGTGGTGACGCTGCTGGCGCGAGCATCTTTTGTGATTTGGCACACCAAACTTTCCGTGCCGCCCTGGTTTACGCGTTCGCTTAAATTTGTGGCGGCGGCGGTATTGCCCGCGCTGGTGATGCCGGAAGTTTTATTTCGCGGTGCGGTAGCAGGGGACGTGTTGAATTACTATCGCATTATCGCAGCGGTATTGGCGTTGGCCGTCGCGTGGCGTACGCGGCATTTGCTGGCAACGCTGGTTGTGGGCATGATGGCACTGTGGGTTTTGCAATGGCTAAAGCTTTTTTAACCCCGGCCTTTTTAGCCCCGGCTTTTTTAACCCCCGACCTTTCTAAAGCAATTTCTTTTGGTTCATCAACTAGAAAAATAAAATGCTCCAGCTCATCCTCATCATCGCGCTTGTCGTCGAAATTTTCGTCTATTTCGTGCTCGGCGCGTATTGGCGAAATCGCGGTAATGAGTGGCTCGTCATCTTGCCCGCATTGGGTGTGATTGCAGTGGGATTGCGATTACTAATGGCGCTGCCCTCGTTTTTCTTGTCCGGCGCGTTTCGGGTTCGCGACAATCAGCAGCAGCCGTGGGGCAACGCGCTCTATGCGCTGGCGAAAGAGATAGATGCGCGTGCGGTGTCGTTGAGTTTTTCACAAGTGCTTCATCAGTTGCTGATGCCAAAAGAGCCGATTGGCACTAGCGTTGGCATGCCAGTCCTGTTGTTACACGGATACTTTTCAAATCGCGGCATCTGGTGGCGATTTCGAAAGCGATTGGCCGATGCAGGTCTTGGCCCGATCTACACGGTCACCCTGTCGCCGCTATGGGGAAGCATCGATGAAATGGTGCCGCAATTGGCAACAAAAATCGAATCGATCTGCACACAAACAGGGCATGAAAAATTGATTGTGGTTGCGCACAGCATGGGCGGATTGGTGACGCGGGCATACATGGCGTCAAACGTAAGCGGATCATCCAAAATCGCAAAATTGATTACGCTGGCTACGCCCCATCACGGCACGCAGATGGCGAATTTCGGGATCGGCCAATGTGTGGGCGAAATGCATATGAAAAGTGGTTGGCTCGCGGCGCTTGAGCGCGGCGAAGAAAATATTTCACATCCAAGCGCCGTCTCGATTTATACATTGAACGATGATCTCGTTTATCCACCAGAAAATTCACGACTCACATGGGCAGAGAATATTCCTGTGGCCGCAGTGGGCCACGTCGGATTGTTGTTTTCGAAAGCGATTGCGGAGCGGGTTATTGCAGCGATCAAGAAGTAGGGTTTTGATTAGTGCATGGCTCAAGAGCCAAGTAGGGTGCGGCTCTTCATGGCATGTGCTTGTAGATGCCCGTAGATATTGGCGTTTGAGGCATACGCTTTGAGAGGTGGATGTTTATTTGCTTGCAACGATGATTTTACGACCGAGCCGGGGGTTGCCCGGCGACAACTCACTTTCGTAGCGATGCCAAAGAAAGTAAGCAAAGAAAGGCGACCCGCGTAGTTGGCAAACACAGCGCCCCTTCGGGGTTCCCAACATTTTGGAAAAGGGTCGGGCCACGAAAACAACTCGGCTGGCGGAGACGGCTCGTAGCTCGCATTGAGGTCATCGCGCCATCCTCAAACAATTTTCGTGGAAACCCCCGACCCTTTTCCAAAATGTTGGCGCGGCAACACGGGAATTCTCGAATGCGACGAGCTATGAAAAAGGGGGGCTTGAAGCCGATGCGCGCGGGAAAGAAGAAAAGTTGTAGCGCGGGTGATTGCGGCGATCAAGAAGTAGGATTTTTATAGAGCCATGGCTCAAGGTCTAGGCGGGGTGCGGTTCTTCAAGGGCTATTCCTCAAGATGCTCGTAGATATTGGCGTTTGGGGATGGCTGTCTGCGCATAGACACATAGTCCAACATCATCAAAATTGACATCTTGAGTTGACTTGACTTGACTAGACTTAGTTAAATCAATGTTAAATTTAGCAAGGAAAACGCTATGGAAATCGTCAATATTTACGAAGCAAAATCAAAACTCTCCCAGCTGGTCGCACGCGCGGCGGCGGGTGAGGATGTGATTATTGGGCGTAGCGGCAAACCGGTTGCGCGCCTCACACAAATTGAAGAAAAAAAACGCGTTATTCGTTTTGGTTTGCTAAAAATCAAAATAGCGAAGGATTTTGACGTGCCACTTCCTGACGAAATCATGGCAGCATTTCAGGGGCGCTAATGCGTCTGCTGCTCGATACGCACATTTTCCTGTGAGCCGTGTCGAATGACAAACGTCTAACCAAAGAAGCGCAAAATATTATGCGTTCAGCCCAAAGAGTGTACGTTTCGGCGGCGTCGATCCGGGAAATTTCGATCAAGGCTGCGCTCGGTAAAATAGACGCCGATCCCGCTGAACTTATTGCCGCAATAGACGGCGCTGGTTTTGTGTCTTTGCCCATCCGCGTTGAGCATGCCGCGCAAGTGAAAAGCCTGGCGCTACTTCACGCTGATCCGTTTGACCGTATGCTGGTTGCTCAGGCGATGCAAGAGCCCCTGCATTTGCTCACCACGGATCGACTGCTTGTTGCCTACTCGCCGTTGGTGCTGTTGGTCTGAGCGTGATGCACAAGATGCTTTACGAAGCGGCTACAACAACGCCAACACTTCCTCCGCGTGATTCTTTGTATCTGGTGAATCGATCACATGCGCGATCTTGCCTTTTTCATCAATGATAAATGTGACCCGATCCGCCATGCCGACCATCGCTTTAGCGGCGGACAACAATCCACCGCCGCCGATCGTGCCGTAGGCTCTACCAACGGCGCGATCAGTGTCGGCAAGCAAGGGGAAATTCAGCTGATATTTGGACGTAAATTTTTCGTGCGAAGATTCATCCTGTGTGGACACACCCAATACCGCCGCGCCTTTTGCGACAATATCCTTATTCGCATCGCGCAATGAACACGCCTGCGCCGTACAGCCCGGCGTATCGTCCTTCGGGTAAAAATACAAAATGAGTTTTTTGCCGCGATAGTCTTTAAGGCTTATGGTGGAGCCGTCGGTTGTTTTGGCGGTGAAGTCAGGAGCGGTGTCGCCTGCTTTGAGTTGGGTCATGATCGGCTTTCGATTTGGTTTGGCATTGTAGGTCGGAAGGAGTCAAACGTATTCCGACATCGGTGGTGGATTGAAAGAAACCCATAATACGCTTTGCTACTTATGGGCTACGGTTTGTTCGCAAAACTGAGCATTATTTGTAGGGCGCAGTGAGCGTAGCGATTTGCGCCGGATGTGGGTGGTGTAACGATGACTCCAACACCGAGCCGGGGGTAGCCCGGCGGCTTTTCGTCGGAGGCATGCTCCGACCTTTCTTTTGCTTCGCCAAAAGAAAGGAACCAAAGAAAAGGCGACCCGATGCCGCACCCCTTCGGGGTTCCCAACATTTCGAAAAAGGATCGGGCCACGAAAACAACTCGGCTGGCTGAGTCAGTAGGCAGTCAGCAGAAACGTCATCGCGCCATCCTCAAACAATTTTCGTGGAAACCCCCGACCCTTTTCCAAAATGTTGGCGCGGCAACACGGGAATTCTCGAATGCGACGGGTTGTGTTGAAGACGCGTTTTTTTTATT
>JANMQR010000380.1:0-4622 GCA_031370625.1 Burkholderiales bacterium
TCTTTTTGGCATTTTTGCCAGCAAATAAACTTCACGACTTTCGTCGCGCGATGCACCCGGCTTTTTCGTGGCTACATGTGAAAATTGGCTCCGCAACAGCTTCACAAATGGCTCGAATCCTTCACCCTGGAACACCTTGACTATAAAAACTCCATTAGGTTGCAAAAACTTGACCGCAAAATCCATCGCCAACTCACCGAGGGCAAACAAACGCGCCTGATCAGTCAACGGTATGCCGGTCATATTGGGGGACATATCGGAAATCACAAGGTCTACCGGCTTTCCTTCTAATTCCGCAATGACCGCATTGAGACCAGCCTCTTCCGAAAAATCTGCCTGAATGAAAATAACGCCCGGCACGGCTCCCATCGGCAACAAATCAATCGCCACGACTTTACCTGGGGTTTTACCGCCCGCAACTTTTTTGATCGCCAATTGCGACCATCCGCCGGGGGCGGAGCCCAAATCCACGACCACGTGCCCGGGCTTGATCAGTGATAGTTTGTTGTCGATTTCCTGCAGCTTGTAAACCGCGCGTGAGCGATAGCCTTCTTCCTGCGCTTTCTTCACATACGGGTCGTTCAGGTGGCGGGTCACCCAGTCCTTGCTGTTTTTGGGACGCGCGTTGGCCATAGCCTTTATAATCCACTCATGAAAACACTATTATCCCCCACAGAGCGCCGCGAACTGCGCGCCCGAGCACATTCTTTGTCACCGGTTGTGATGATTGGCAACGAAGGTTTAACGGCCGCGGTGCTGAAAGAAATTGATTCCGCCGTCACCGTCCACGAGCTGATCAAAATTCGCGTATTCAACGACGAACGCGGCGCACGCGAGGCATTCCTGCATGAGATGTGCGAGCAGCTTTCACTGGCTCCGGTGCAGCACATCGGCAAAATTGTTGTTGTGTATCGCTTCAACGCCGAAAAAGCCAAAGCCGCCAAACTTGCTGCTGCTAAAAAAGCCAGTATGCCGAAGCCGCCGCGCCTTACTAAACGTGAGGAAGAAGCGGGATTGAAGGTGTCTGCGAAGCGTCGGCGCACGGTGCGATAATACAAACCCTAGCGCTGGTGCGGCTTTTGGCGCAATAATGCCTCAAGAAATCCGCCCATATTGGACTTTCAAAATCCATCATGACCGAACCCACCGATAAGCCTGTTTCACCTTCTCCGCCGTCGCTACCGCCCACAGACCGCGTCAGCGTTACTCAGCACCGCATCACGCTGAAAGGCAAATCACTTGCCTATACGGTGACTTGCGGAACCTTGGTGTTGAAAGAGGAGTCGGAAAAAGAAGGCTTGGCCGAAGCGGAGAAGGCGCGTGCGACGGTTTTTTTCGTGGCGTATGTGTTGGACAAAACTGAATCCGCAACAAAACGACCAATCACGTTTTCATTCAACGGCGGTCCGGGCTCAAGCTCAGTCTGGATGCATTTGGGTTTGGCGGGGCCAAAACGCGTGTTGCTTGATGAAATGGGCGTGGCACCTCCGCCACCGTACACGCTGGTTGATAACGATTGTTCGCTACTCGATTCAACCGATCTCGTGTTCATCGATCCAGTCGGCACCGGCTATTCGCGTATGGTTGCGGGCGAGAAATTAAAAACGTATCACGATTACAAACACGATCTTGAATCCATCGGCGAATTCATTCGCTTGTACACGACGCGCTACGCCCGCTGGAGCAGCCCGAAATTTTTGATTGGTGAAAGTTACGGCACTACACGCGCAGCGGCGCTGTCGAATCATTTGTTTGATCGTTATGGCATTGCGCTCAATGGCCTGATGCTTATTTCCGTAGCACTCGATATGCAAACATTGCGTTTCGATCACGGCAACGATTTGCCACCGGTTTTGTTCCTGCCGACCTACGCCGCGACGGCGTGGCATCATCAGCGTTTATCACCGCAACTGCAGGCCACGTCGTTGCGCGATTTGCTGGATGAAGTCACCGTTTTTGCAATGGGCGAGTATGCGACAGCACTGATGCAAGGCAATCAATTGCCTGCTGACAAACGCGCCGCACTCGCAGTGAAAATCGCAGGCTATACCGGACTGGATATCGGTTATGTTTTACGCTCGAATTTGCGCATCAACATTTTTCGTTTTTGCAAAGAGCTGTTGCGCGATGAAGCAAAAACCGTGGGCCGATTGGATAGCCGCTTCACAGGTGTGGATCGCGACAGCGCTGGCGAGCAGATGGAATTTGATCCGAGCTACACCAATCTTTACGGGGCATACGCGGCGTGTTTGAATGATTATGTGCGCCGCGATTTAGGCTATGAAAATGATTTGCCGTACGAAGTGCTGAAGTCACTTTATCTCGACTGGGGCTGGGATCAGTTTGCGAATCGCTATGCGTCGGTGAGCGAATCACTTCGCCAGGCGATGTCGAAAAATCCGCATCTGAGAGTTTTTGTCGCCAACGGCCTGTTCGATTTCGCCACGCCGCATTTGGCGAGCGATTATACGTTCAGCCATTTGGGGCTCGATGAATCGCGCGCCAAAAATATCGAAACCGCGTATTACGACGCGGGGCACATGATGTACATTCACGAGCCGAGTTTGAGAAAACTGTCGAGCGATCTGCGTCAATTTGTGCATGCGGCGTCGAATATTTGAGGCGCAAACCCTAGGCTGGGCGCGGTGTTTAGAGCAAATATTGCCCGAGATGGTTGCTAGTGGTGGCTCCCGTGGTTTTTTTCGTAGGTCAGGTTGCGAAGCTACCTGACACCGGTGATTAATTTTACGTTCGAAGTCAGGTAGCTTCGCAACCTGACCTACGAAATTGCATGAGCGCCAGCTCCGCAAAAACTACAAATATTTCACATCCAAAATCTCATATTCCTTCTCGCCACCGGGCGCACGGACGACCACAACATCTCCGGAATATTTGCCGATCATGGCGCGTGAAATGGGTGAGGAGAATGAAATTTTACCGACTTTCAAATCGGCTTCGTCTTCACCGACAATTTGATACGTGACTTTTTCGCCGGTCTCGACTTCTTCCAAATCAACCGTCGCCGCGAATACGACGCGGCCTTCATCGTCGAGCAATTTGGGATCGATAATTTGCGCGCTGGACATTTTGCCTTCGAGCTCTTGAATGCGGCCTTCGACGAAGCCCTGCTTTTCTTTAGCCGCATCGTATTCGGCGTTTTCCGATAAATCACCTTGCGCGCGTGCTTCCGCAATCGCCAAAATCACCGATGGACGCTCCACAGTTTTAAGGCGATGTAATTCAGCTCGGAGCGCTTCTGCGCCGATAACGGTAAGGGGGACTTTGGCTAAGCTGCTCATTGCGTTTTCCTGTGGAAAATAAGGTTGATTGCTATGACCAATAAAATCTGGCACAACTGAATTCATTACGCTCAGACAAAACGTACGGCCATGGTTGGATTATAAAATTATGCGGTGCTGATTTGTTTGTGCAGTGATTGCAAATCATAGACGTTAAGTTCATCCATGTGTTGCATACCCATGCACGCCGCCCGCGCGCCGGAAACAGTCGTGTAATAGGTGATGCGACCTTGCAGCGCGGCGTTACGAATCGCCCACGAATCGCGGATGGAACGTTTGTCTTCTTCCACCGTATTGATGATGAGTGAAATCTCGCGATTCTTCACCATATCGACAATATGCGGACGGCCTTCCAAAACTTTATTGACCGGCGTGACCTCAATGCCTGCTTTCGCCAAATGCGCCGCCGTGCCTTTGGTCGCAACGATGCTAAAGCCTAGCGTGATTAATGTTCTCGCGATTTCTTCAGCCTTCACTTTATCCGCATTGCGCACACTCAAAAACGCCTTGCCACCCTTCGGCAATTTAATACCCGCGCCCATTTGCGATTTCACAAACGCTTCGCCAAAGGTAACGCCCACACCCATCACTTCGCCGGTCGATTTCATTTCGGGGCCGAGAATGGTATCGACGCCGGGGAATTTGATGAACGGGAACACCGCTTCTTTCACCGAGAAATACGGTGGCGTAATTTCCTCTGTCGCGCCCTGCTCTTTCAATGATCGACCCGCCATACAACGCGCAGCGATTTTAGCGAGCGGTAGCGAGGTGGCTTTGGAGACGAATGGGACTGTGCGCGAGGCGCGCGGATTGACTTCGAGCACGTAAACTTTATCGACGCCGTTGTGGGTTTGAATCGCGAATTGCAGATTCATCAGGCCGACCACTTTTAGCGCATGGGCTAACGCAATAGTTTGACGACGCAGCTCATCTTGTAATTCGCTCGAGAGCGAAAACGGTGGCAGTGAACACGCGGAGTCACCCGAATGCACGCCCGCCTGCTCGATGTGTTCCATAATGCCGCCGATCAGAACTTCTTTGCCATCGCAAATTGCATCGACATCGACCTCAATCGCGTCATTCAAAAAACGATCCAGTAACACCGGCGAATCATTCGACACTTTTACCGCCTCACGCATGTAGCGCTCGAGATCAGATTCGATATGGATAATTTCCATCGCACGACCGCCGAGCACATAGCTCGGACGCACCACCAGCGGATAGCCGATTTCGCGCGCTTTTATGATCGCTTCTTCATTGGTGCGCGAGTTAAGATTGGGCGGCTGCAACAAGCCTTATTCAGTAATCAATTTTTGGAAACGT
>JANMQR010000027.1:0-8420 GCA_031370625.1 Burkholderiales bacterium
GGCATCGTCGTCGTCCGTCGCAGCCGGCGCGGCTTCGTTGAGCAGCAGCGTTTCGGCATCGGGCGCGACATCGTAGACCTGGATGCCCATGTCGTTGAAGGTCGTGGTAAAGAATTCGATTTGCTCGGCATCCACCACATCGGGAAGGTGGTCGTTGATCTCCGCATAGGTCAAAAAGCCGCGCTCTTTGCCGAGGTTGATCAGGGTTTTAAGACGCGTTCTTTGAACTTCCACATCAACTTTTGCGGCTTCTTGCTTGCTTGCCTTAAAATTGGGAATGGGGAATTCGTCGTGATCGCGAGCGCTTTTGGGTTTGCGTGCCATGTGCGTGGTATCCGTTTGCGGTGATGTGCGTGTTATGCAATTAGCGCTCCACTGCGCCAACTCTACGCGCAATGAATTTTGCCAACTGCTAAATAAAATAGCGGGGAACCTTTAATTATAGCAAAAGACACTATTTTTCAATAGTGGTTTCGCTAATTATTTGATTTATAGACGGTTTTATCGTTCTAAATTGCCAGACTTTAACCCCCAGCATTGACGGGCGTTTTCAGCCATTTTTGCCTTGAATGGCTCGTCAATGCTAGTGTTACCTCTATAATTTAGTTTCACCCTGCATCAACGGTAAATGGGGCTGAATTCCCAAGTTGCCAGATCTAAAACGCTTGCGACAATAAATCGCAAAAACGCACCATCGAGCGTACGATGCAATGTGAAATCAAATCAGAAAGTACGCGACCAAATTTATGAAACAACCCATTCTCACCCAGCGATTGAGCAGAGATGAATTCGAAGCGCTGCAGCAAGTAAGCGACATGCCCAAATCGGCCAAGCCGAGCGCTTGCGTGGCCAGAAACGCGCGGCATTTGGTGGGCATCAAATTGCTCACACATCACAAAGACGGCACCTATGAGCTGACCGAAAAGGGCGGCGTAGCGCTGTTTGTGAAAAACTGCATCGCGGGCCTAAGCGCGCTCGCCACAAACGCAGACACCAAGCTGGAGGCTTCGGTGGCAACGTTTCTGGGCCGCAAAGGGCATATTGTGGCGAGCACGACTGCGGGTCGTTTTGAAATTACCCAGAAGGGTCGCGAGTGTCTGGAGGACATTGCACAACACCCGAATTGATGTTCTAACTTAATCCCATCTCACGTGCGCGACGATCCATTTCCGCACGTTTTTGTTGGGCGAGTGCGACTTCATGCAGCTTGGCGAGTGCCGCATCAAAATCAGAATCAACATCGCGTGCGGCCATGTCTTCATCGGTAATCAGCGGATGTTTTGATAGGCGATCCAAAATCGCTTCATCGATTGAATGACGAAAGTGCTCGAGCACGCCACCCATATTGACTTCAAAATCGTGATCACGAATAAATTGCGCCATGCGAAACGCCGCACCAATCGGACTTTCATCGTGCTCATCCGCCGCAAAATCAAACCGACCGGCCAGCTGGGGTTTTAACATCATGTCAACCACCAACTGCTCCGCAGGCGTGAGCTTGGCCACTTTTTTAGCGCCCGCCGATAGTGTCGGCTCGCGACGATTTTTTGCATCCCAATTCGCGCGTTTATCACCCGGTGCATATTGACGCGGTTTCGGCGAGCCATCTCGATACGTCTCCTGCGGCGCGCGCGGCGTTTTGCGAAAGCCGTTATCGAAATTACTGTTTAGTGACGCGTCATTGTAGCCGCTAGGCGCATTCCCGCCCGCGTTTCCTCCTACAACCATTGGAATAAGTCGTTCCACTTCAATCGCGCCAAGCCCCACCGTATCGGCCAAACGTCGCCGCAACATCAACGCCAACGCCGGTGCGGTTTGCGTGGATACTTGGCTAATCAGCGGCTTCGCATTCGCAAGCAAACGCGCACGACCTTCTTCGCTTGTTGCATCCACTTCACTCGATAACTGATCAAACAAAAACGCGGATAGCGGCTTCGCATTTTTTAACTCCGTCATGAACGCATCTTTACCAAGACGGCGCACAAACGTATCAGGGTCATCCTCCGCAGGCAAAAACAAAAAGCGAATATCTTTACCATCCATCACCACCGGCAACGATTGCTCCAACGCGCGCCACGCGGCCTTGCGCCCAGCCTTGTCGCCGTCGAAACAAAAGACCAGGTTATCCGCCATACGCAACAGTTTTTGCACGTGTGTCGGCGTGGTTGCGGTGCCAAGTGTGGCGACCGCATTCTCAACACCATTCTGCGCGAGCGCCACCACGTCCATATAGCCTTCGACCACAATGGCAGTTTGCGTATCGCGGATTGAGCGGCGCGCCTGAAATAAGCCATAAAGCTCGCGGCCTTTTTCGAATAGCGGCGTTTCCGGCGAGTTCAAATATTTGGGTTCGCCCTGACCAATAATGCGGCCACCAAAACCAATCACATTGCCGCGCTGATCGAGAATCGGAAACATGACGCGATCCCGAAAACGATCATAGCGACGGCCTTCGTCGTTATCGATTACCAACCCACATTCACTGAGCGCGCCTGCTGTGTAATCCTCAACAGCAGCCTTCAGCCCTTGCCAATCATCAGGCGCATAGCCGAGACCAAACTTGGCCGCGATCTCGCCGCTCACACCACGGCCTTTAAAATAGTCAATTGCTTTGGGAGAGTTCTTTAATTCACGGCGATAAAAATCACGCGCTGCCTCCATCACCTCGCCTAAGCTCGCCGCCTCGCGCGCACGCTCAATCGACTCATTCGAATTCGCTTCCTGAGGCATGGTGAGGCCCACGCCCTCGGCCAATTCGCGCACCGAATCGCGAAAACCCATGCCTGCGTATTCCATCAAAAACGAAATCGCCGTGCCGTGTGCGCCGCAACCGAAGCAGTGATAAAACTGCTTCTGCGGACTCACCGAAAAGCTGGGACTTTTCTCATTGTGAAACGGACAGCACGCAGAGTAATTTTGCCCCGCTTTTTTTAACTTCACGTGCTTATCCACCACGTCAACAATGTCGACGCGGGCGAGCAACTGCTGAATAAAGTCCGGTGGAATCATGCTACTTTTATTATAGGCGACGAGAAATTATCCGAGCCTTGCCTTCACCACACCAGACAACTTGCCCATATCCGCACGACCCGCCACGCGTGGACGCAATGTGTTCATCACTTTTCCCATGTCCTTCGCGCTGGTCGCACCGACCTCTGCAATCACCGCATCCAGCACGGACGCCAATTCTTCATCCGACATCTGCGCGGGCATGTATACCTGAAGCACACCAACTTCAAATTGCTCTTTCGCCACCAGATCAAGCCGATTACCAGCTGTGAATTGCTCGATAGAATCTTTGCGCTGCTTCAACATTTTTTCGATGACATTCAGCACCACATCATCAGTGATTTCGATGCGCTCATCGACTTCTTTTTGTTTTAAGGCCGAGGTGAGCAAACGAATCGCGTTGAGCTTGTCGGCTTCACGCGCTTTCATCGCGGCTTTCATGTCCTCGTTGATGCGGTCACGTAATGTCATTTTATTCACCTTAAAAGTAAAAAAGGCAGAGAGCTTTCGCACTCTGCCTCAAAAGATTTTTGCTCTTGCGAAACTTAGTAAAGTTTCGGCGGCAGCATTTGGCTGCGCAGGCGTTTGTAGCGGCGCTTTACGGCGGCAGCGTGCTTACGCTTGCGCTCAGCCGTTGGCTTTTCATACGACTCACGAGCACGCAGCTCGGTGAGCAAACCGGTTTTTTCTACAGCACGTTTAAAGCGGCGCAGCGCGACGTCAAACGGCTCGTTTTCTTTCAAGCGAATCAATGGCATTGGTTAAAACCTTTCTACTTTCTAGTGTACTTTCTAATTATGCCCGCCCAATCACATTGGATTGTGGGTCTGAAGTGCTAAATTCTCTTTACACCAGCTTTCACTGCAAAGAGCCCAATATAATAGCGGCTTACAGTCATTTTGCCAAGTACGAATTTTCGGAACAGCGCATAAAAGGGTTATTAGACGTGCTGATTCTGGGTATTGAAACTTCATGCGATGAGACAGGCGTAGCGTTATACGATACCGGCTCGGGGATGCTTTCGCATGCACTACATTCACAAATTGCCATGCACGCAGCCTACGGCGGGGTGGTGCCTGAACTTGCCTCGCGTGATCATATTCAGCGCTTAATCCCATTGATTGAAAAGGTCTTGAGAGAGAGCAATCGCTCACTTAGTGTAGTTGATGCGATTGCCGTAACTCAAGGCCCAGGCTTGGGTGGCGCGCTGATGGTGGGCACCAGCGTGGCGGCGGGTTTGGGCGTGGCACTCGGTAAGCCGGTGATCGGGATTCATCATTTGGAAGGTCATTTGTTGTCGCCATTGTTGATGGATCCGAAGCCTTCTTTTCCATTTGTGGCACTACTCGTGTCCGGCGGGCATACACAATTAATGGCCGTTGAAGCGGTTGGACATTACACCTTGCTGGGCGAAACGGTCGACGATGCGGCAGGCGAAGCGTTCGACAAAACCGCTTCGCTACTTGGGCTACCCTACCCGGGCGGCGCAGCACTTAGTGCGCTTGCAAAGCACGGCGATGCGAAGAAATTTGCACTGCCACGCCCAATGTTGCACAGTGGTGATCTTGAGTTCAGCTTTAGCGGGTTGAAAACAGCCGTTCTGACGCTCACTAAAAAGCTGCGAACAAGCGACGGAACCATCGCCGACGATGTGCGCGCCGATATTGCCGCATCATTTCAAGCTGCCGTGGTCGATGTACTCTCGGCCAAATCGCTGGCCGCCTTAAAACAAACTGGGATGAAATCGCTTGTGGTCTCGGGAGGTGTTGGTGCCAATCAATCGCTACGAGACAAACTCACGCGCGACGCCGCTCAAATTGGCGCAAGAGTATTTTTTCCACCGATGGAATTCTGCACCGATAACGGGGCCATGATTGCCTTCGCTGCAGCGCTACGAATCAAAGCGTATCCCGAATTGCTCACCGAAGCCACACGCGGTTTTAGCGTGCGACCGAGATGGAATTTGGAGATGCTTAATTTAGCATCTTAATCGGACGTTTTAGTCTGGCGAACCGCGCCGATAATTCGTTTGCGCTTGCTCCAGCTTGTCTTCAGCCGCTTTGACAGCAGATTCCAGATTGGCGATGCGTTCACGATAACCCTCAGTTCGCAAAACGGCATTCCCGGCGTTCTTTTTTACAACGATCAGTTGCTCGCCTTCTTGCGGCGTTTGACCATCTTCCAGCGTTTTTTTTGCTCGCACCAATTCCATTTCGGCAGCGTCAACTAACGCTTTCAATTTATCTCGCTCCGCAACTCGCCCGCTCACATTTCCGCCAGCTTTGACGACCACGCCACCGCGCAAGGCAGGCGAAGAAATCACATTCGTGGTCGTATCCGCCATCATGCGCTCAGCCTTTTCACCCGCCTTGGGCGCTTTGTCTGAGTAAGTCACTTTTCCGTTCGCATCGACGTATTTGTAAAGAACTTGCGCGCTCGCCTGGAGTGACGCTAACGTTAATAACAAAACCAAACTAAATCGTTTCATACGACTTCTCCTTGTATTGCTGCGCCTCACTACCGTGTTTTTGTTCACTACAAACTTTGCACTCTTGATCGCGTTTGAATTTCACCGTTTGCCATGTCATGGTGCGCGCATCGAGCATCTGTAAGCGCCCCGTCAACGGTACGCCCACGCCAGTCAGAAGGCGTAGCGCCTCGGCGGCCTGCATTGCACCGATGATGCCGACCAGTGGCGCAAATACGCCCATGACGGCACAGCGTTCTTCGTCAGATAATGCGTCGTCAGGAAACAAACAGTGGTAACACGGGCTATCCGTCAAGCGAAAATCAAAGCTGGTGATTTGCCCATCGAACCGAATCGCGGCACCGGAGACAAGTGGTTTTTGATGATCTACACAAGCGCGGTTAATAGCGTGACGAGTGGCGAAATTATCGGTGCAATCGAGCACCACATCGGCCCTCGCGACATGTGCAAAAATCGCGTCGGCGGACAGCCTTTCGGTCACGGGCGTGACGCGAATATCGGCGTTAATCGCGCGCATCGCCTCGACAGCAGAGAGCGCCTTATTCGTGCCGACACTCGACTCATCATGAATTATTTGGCGCTGTAGATTGGTGAGGTCGACTACATCACCATCGACGACGGTGATGTCAGCCACACCCGCAGAAGCCAGATACAAAAGCGCTGCCGAACCGAGCCCACCCGCACCAACCACAAGCGCACGCGAGTTAGCCAGTTTTTGTTGCGCTTCAATCCCGAATTCTTCCAGCAGGATATGGCGGCTGTACCGCAATAATTCGCGGTCATTCATAGTGGCACTCGCGCGGTGTTAAAAATAAGTCTATTTAGTTGCTGGGCTCTTGGAGTCCAGTTTTACTTCTGCCTTGACATCAGCTTTTGTCGTTGGCTTGCTGGCAGGCGCAGCCGGTTTCGCAATGCCAGATCCTGGCGTCACCGAGGCCAAATTCGCACCCACTTTCGCACCCGAACCCGCCGCATTTAACGCCAACAATTCTTTAGGATTTGCAGCAACAGGCAAACCTTTCAGATGATTTAGCGCTTGTTGCAATACAAAATCAATCGGCTTGCCGTCCGCACCATCCAGTTGTTTGTACTCAACTGGTTTTTCCTCAGCCACTTTTGGATCAACCGGGCCGGCGCTAGCTGGGCCAGCACGCTTGTCTTCGCCGCGCTTGTTGCCTTCAGGGGGTGATTTTTCAGCCTTATCAACCGACTCGTTCAATTTCTTTAACGTTTCGATTTTTAATGCCTCTGACTTCCGTGCGTCAGCGGCTTTCTTTTCATCGTCACCGATAAGATGGCGTTCCAAGTCCGCTTCGCGCATTTCCATGCGCTGGGTGCCGTCAGTAACCGTCTGATCCGGCGTAATACCTTTGGCTTGAATTGAGCGTCCGTTCGGCGTGAAATAACGCGCAGTTGTAAGCTTCATTGCGCTGTTATTGTTCAGCGGCAAAATAGTTTGTACCGAGCCTTTGCCGAACGTTTGCGAGCCCATGATGACCGCACGCTTGTGGTCTTGCAGCGCGCCCGCGACAATCTCTGAAGCCGATGCACTACCGTTATTCACCAACACCACCATCGGCAGATCTTTAATAGATGGTGGCAACTTGGCTATGTAATCTTCCTTCGACGAATTGCGCAAATAATTTTCTTTGCGCGCGGTCAGGCGCATCTTCGAATCTTCCACCCGCCCATCCGTATAGACCACCAACGCATCCTTTGGCAAAAACGCTGCTGATACGGCCACCGCCGCGTTCAACAAACCACCGGGATCGTTACGCAAATCAAGCACGATGCCTTTTAAAGTTCCATTGTTTTGCTTGTAAGCATCGTTGATGGCGCGAACCATTTTTTCAGCCGTCGCATCCTCGAACTGGGCCAGGCGAATATAGGCAATGCCGGGCTCAATGGCGCGCGCGCGCACGCTTTGAATCTCAATAATCGCGCGGCGAATCTTGAATACCAATTCCTTAGCCTCGCCCTTGCGCAAAACCGTCAACGTGACATCGGTGCCGGGCTCGCCCTTCATGCGCTTCACCGCATCGTTAATTGACACGCCGCGCAGGCTCACATCATCAACCTTGAAAATATAGTCGCCTGCTTTCACGCCCGCCTTGTATGCAGGTGTGTCGTCAATCGGCGAAATCACTTTCACCAAGCCATCTTCCTGACCCACTTCAATACCAAGACCGCCGAATTTGCCGGTGGTAACGGTCTGCATCTCTTTAAATGCATCGGCATCAAGAAAAGCCGAATGCGGATCAAGACCCGTCAACATGCCGTTGATCGCTTCTTTAATCAAACGCTTGTCATCCACATCTTCCACATAGTCGCTTTTGATACGCCCAAATACTTCCGAAAGCATGCGCACTTCCTCAATCGGCAGGTTCAGCGTGGTCTTTTGTTTTTCAGCTGTGGCCGAAAAATTCAGACTCAGCGCAATGCCGACCACAGCACCCAGCACAACAAGCCCCACAGCTTTTAGCCGAGTGCCGGAAGGATGTAATGGCGGGTTAATTTGCGACGGAGGTTTGGTTTGACTATCGTTCATATTCATTGCCTTTATCATGTTGCTTAGCTACTTCACAAATTACGCACTGACGAGAATCTAACGTCCAATCCACTTCATTGGATCAAACGGTTTCCCCTCATGGCGTAATTCAAAATATACACCTGATTCCAACGCGCCACCGGTCGATCCGACTGACGCGATATTTTCGCCCGCTTGCGTATTTTCACCCACCGACTTCAACAAGCTTTCGTTGTTTCCGTAAAGACTCATATAACCGTTGCCGTGGTCGAGAATCAGTAGATTTCCAAAACCCCGCAGCCAATCTGCAAACACGACACGCCCATCTGCCACTGCGCGCACGGATTGCCCCGACTCCGCTCTAATGAATACACCCTTCCATGTCAGGCTGCCATT
>JANMQR010000404.1:0-4434 GCA_031370625.1 Burkholderiales bacterium
CAAGTCCATCGCCACCAGCGAGCAAGTTGTTTACCCCTCTACCGGTGTAGCTGGCATTGGCCGTCAAACCAGCGGACCCCAATGGCGCGATTTGGATGGACGTCGTAACAGGTGCAGCAAAGGTGGCGACCAGATCATCGCTAACCTGCACGTTCGTCAGCGGCACCGTGCCGACGTTCTTCACCGTGATGCTGTAAGGAACGTCGAATACACCCGTGCTCACCTGAACAGGCGTGCCTACCGATTTGGCGATGCCGATTACTTGCGGCAACACCGGTGCAGACGCAATCGTCAACGCGCTCGCACCGAAGTTTTTACGACCACAACTATCAACAATTGCTACCTTAAGCACGCAGGCTGTCGTCGCGGCCACGGCGGGCGCGGTGAAGGTCGTGCTGCCGTTCGTTGCGCTCGCAAACGTGCCACCGCACGTGCTCGTCCACTGAAAACCGTAAGGGCTCGAACCACCACTGACGCTGGCGCTGACCGAAATTGTTTCGCTACCGTTTGCCGTCGCGGGAGCGGCCATGGCGATATCAGGGCGCCGGTCAATACCGGCCAGAAAAATAAAATTAAGCATGGCCCGTTGTGCGGCAACTTTTTCGGCGACCGTGCCAGTCTTGTTATGGTCGTGCCCACCTTCGTACATCACCTTGCCATTCAGACTTGAGCCAAACGCACGGCCATACGCAATAATTGCTGCGGGACCGGCTGTTTTACCGGGTATATCCGCGTGGCCGGCATCAAACTCGGCGATCACGGTCGAGGCGCGCCATTGACTGGTCAACGACGGCAGATAAACCTGCTCGGACCCATTCAGATGTGCGCCGTCGGTACGATTCAAAAACTGCATTACCGGGTCGCGTCCGGCACCCGCCGCGTAGTCAAACGGCGCAACAGGCGTAACGTGATTTGTGTAGAGCACCAAGCCATTCGTGCTCAGAAAGTTCATCCGATTCGCCGCGCTGCCGGGATCAACTACGTTTTCCAACACGCTAACGGAATGGCACGCCGCCCAGAGATACCCCTTGTTGTTCCTCACGAAACCCAGCAATGGGCCATGAGTAGCCCACGTTGGATCCGCATGCGGCATCACAAAAATATCGTCGCATCCGTCGACTTGCGCGGGTGTTTTTGACGTGTAGGCGCTGCCTGGAATTTCGGCGCTTGCGAGATAGACAGCGGCGATACTGCCGTTCGCGGTATCGAGTGCGATACGCGGCACCGAGGTGAGCGTGTTGTAAATCGGTACCCCAGCTACGGCAGAAGTAGTTGGGCCATCAACCACTACCCCTTTGCCCTTCCAGGTAGCAATCGATGTCAGCACGCCGGCGTCAATGTATTCGCCGGGAATAATGAAGGTGCCACCAGAATAGCTTTTACCGCCGGCAACAAAATCCACCCCATCGGCGCAGGTGGCGGCGAGGCATGACTTGGTTTTCGCCGGGTTGATTGCCCACAGGATCGGCACCCTGCGCGTAACGATGAGTTCGTACACTAAACCGTACGGTTTGAGACCGTTGGCAATAGTCTGAGCTGACTGCCCCATGTCAATGATGTACGAACCAGCGGAGACGTTCTGATATGTCGTAGTTTCGGGGTCAGCAGCACGGGCCGGTAACGCACAGGCCAGAAGCCAAAAGATCAATGCTAAAGATATAGCGCGCGAGAAGAACTCAACCGAATTGAATTGAGGGGAAAATTTTTTCATGGCAATTTTTTCGCTACAGTTGGTTGTGCGCCGGACGGACGTGGCCGTACATTTTTTTGTTTTCAAACCCGCTTACTTGGTGTTCCCGAACCCAGCCGGTGACGACTCGTTGTTGTTCTTTTCTCAGCAAACCGCGTGATGCAGGCGCTCGGGGACACACTTGGATGTTAGACGGATGGCAGGCGCAAACAATCAGCAAAACTGGAAACGGTTATCAGGAAAACCCTGAGGCGCGACTGGGGAAAACCGCCATGCTGAAAAAGCGATCCGGGCTGACAAAGAAAAAAATAATGCGCAACCGAGGCGCGCACGGTTGCCCTACGACGCTATAAGTTGTGTGCGCTGCTGATTGATCGACAAAACACATTTGCACTTATCGCCAATGCCAGTGCCAACGCCAACGCCAACGCCAAAAGTAAACGAATTTATCGCGGCGCTTGGAGGCTTACTTGCTTTTTTTTGACCGTACTTCGCACCGAGCTGATCAATCCAATGGGTTCCAACAGCCATGCATTGCACTGAAGAACGCTCGAGGGAATCAGCAATATTTTCGGGGTCTCTTTAGTCTCTTCACACGCCCGCTGCCGTCATCGCCAGACGCTCGACCAGTTTTCGCTGCGCGGGCGAAAGGCGCTTTGGGCGAGTGTCCATTACCCATAGGACAGCTGCGCCAAGACCGCTTTCATTGCGCACAGGCACTCCGACGTAGTACCGGATGTGGGGCGCGCCTGCCACCAGCGGATGATTGGAAAAGCGTTCGTCGATGGTGGCATCCTCAACTTCAACGAAGCCGCATTGCGAGATTCGGTGGTTACAAAACGTTGCTTCAAAGACTGGTGAGGCCAGGTGCGGAAGACCGAATTGGGACCAGCGAAGCAACTGATTTTCGTGTGTCAGACTAATCGCCGCCATCGGTGCGTTACACACCTCGGCAGCCATTCTCGTGATCACATCAAGAATTCGTGTGGCGTCTACCGGAAATACCGTTCGGTCACGTTCCATGTGCGGCACTCGCGTTGGCGCGAATTGTGCAGGTGAGGCACCCCTGCTGTATGCCATAGCAATAGTAGACACGTTTGCCTTTACTGACGAGCTGACCATTTACTCGCCTGCAGAAGCGAATTCTTCAATCGGGTTTGCCGCGACGATTTGATCGGCGGCGGTAGATCTTTCGTGAGCGGTACGGGTTCCGCACAGTTGATTTATAAGAGCTGGCAGCATATGCGGGAGCTCGTCGCGGCAAACGTAAGCGTCGGCACAATCAAGGCGTGCGTCGGACAATTCACCAACGTGCGCGAAATCGGCCAGAATCACAATTTTTGGCAATACACCTCTCGTCCATGCGCTACGGGTCAAGCCACGTGAGAGCGCCTCGATCATCGACTGATCTACGAAAATCAAATCTGGGCGTGTTCGATTCGCGGCGACAATTCCTGACACATTACACTTTGCCCAAACGAACGTAATTGTGCTTTTGATGTCGGTGGCGGCAGCTTGCATTGCCGCTGCAAACAGCGGATCACGATCAACGCAAAGAACTGTAATGACACGCATGGATGTTCTCCTTTGATAACTGATTGGGCATATAGTCACTGGCACCCCACTACGCTTCGATGGCTTGTGGGCGCGAATTCGCATGAACATGCTATAGCGATGAGTTTTTTGCACAATCAGGCAATCCGGAGGCTGGCCTCAGGAAAACTCTGAGTTGAGTGCGGGCCAGCAGAGCCGAGGCAGATATGCAAAATTGGCTATCGACATCAACGTATTCGCGTGCGGGTGCGTTCGCAATAGCGAGAAGCCATGATGCTGGAAGCGGCAGTTGGCCGCGATCAGCCATCTGGAACACCGCATGCGTATTAGCGTTTGCGAATTTAATACGCTCAGTGGTTGGGTGATCGCGCTACGGGTGCGACTGAGTAGGCCTTGTCGCATCCAAATCCAGTGGTACCAGGTTGTTGCGGATCGCATAACGAACCAAGCTCGCAATATCCCGCAGCTTAAGCCGACTCATTAACTGTGCGCGGTGAGTTTCAACGGTTTTCGCGCTTAACTGCAATTGGTAAGCGATCTCCTTAGTCGACAAGCCACGCGCGATGCAGCACAGTACTTCTATTTGCCGTGGTGTAAGCGGATTGATCGGTACTGTCGCTACCGTCGCCATCGTCGCCATTTGTGCCAACGCACCTGCCATCTGAGTTGTCATGTGCGCGCTCAGGTAAATATCGCCCCGCATTACTGTGCGTAGAGCAAGTTCGAGCTCATCAGAAGTGGAGTCCTTCAGTAGATAACCTCGCGCGCCGGCGCAAAGTGCTTTGGTAATAAAATCTTTGGTGTCGTGCATTGATAGGAGCACGATTTTAATTTCCGGGAAAGCCGACGCGGCCTGCTCCAATACCTCCAAACCGGTTAGCTCCGGCATCGCGATATCGATGAGCGCCACGTCGGGCCGGTGTTCACCCATGAGCCTTAGTGCTTCGCGTCCGTTAGTTGCCTCGGCGACAACATTGAGCCATTCATGTTGCTCAAGAACTGACCTCACACCGGCTCGCATCAGCGCATGATCGTCGGCAAGTAATATCCGAGTTACGGTCGGGTTCATATCGACGCCCGTTGCTCTGCGCGCGTTCGCGGCTTGGCCCACACCACCGGGAATATCGCGCGCACCGTTGTTCCAGAGTGCTTCCTCGATTCAATTTCAAAGTGCCCGCCAACCTGCGCGG
>JANMQR010000060.1:0-1697 GCA_031370625.1 Burkholderiales bacterium
GTCCACAATGCCAATACCGTAAACAGGACGCCAGTGGGTGCCAACGCTTCAATCATCATCGACGACAGCCGTGTATTAAACGTCAGCGCCATAACACCATACATGGCCATGATGACGTAAATCAGCATCGCCATCCAGGCGGTCGGCACATGAATGAAAATAATGCGATAAACCTCGCCCTGCTGAAAATCCACCGGCGCGCGGAACAGACCAAGATAGAGGCCAGCCAACCCCAACAAAGCAGCGATCACGGCAAACCACGGTGCCATTTTCCCCGCAAGAGGATAAAAAGTGGATGGCGATGCGTATTTAAAAATGCTCACTTTATTCACTCACGCTTGATGAAAATTAATCCAATGAAATCTTGATTGCTGCGGCAGCTGCAAGCGGCGAAGCCAACGCACCAAATAACAATCCTGCGCCCAACAACGATAAATTCGCCGTGTAATCAACGCCCGCCATGGATGCTTCCACCGCGCCCGCGCCAAAGATCAACACGGGAATGTACAACGGTAGCACCAATAGCGCCGTAAGGATTGAGCCACCACGCACGCCCAGTGTTAACGCGGCACCAATCGCGCCGATCATCGAAAGCACCGGTGTACCAAGCATAAGACTTAAGACGATCACACCAAGTTCAATCGCTCCCAAACCAAATTGTAGGCCTAGTACGGGGGCGACGAGCGCCAGCGGCAAACCGGTGCTGAACCAATGCGCCAGCATTTTGCCCGCCGCAATCGTGGCCATGGGATACGGTGACATCGCGAGTTGCTCCAACGTGCCATCAGCATAGTCGTTCGCGAATATGCGCGGCAGCGTGAGCAGCACCGACAACAGCGCGGCGACCCATACTACGCCGGGTGCGATGCGCTTCAACAACGCGGACTCCGCACCAACGGCCAGCGGAAATAAACTAACGACAATCACAAAAAATACCATTGCCTGAATGACTTCACCACGGCTACGAACCGCCAAACGCAAATCACGCCGAAAGGCAAGCAGAACGCCATTCTCCGGGGACGTTGCAATATCTGCCGTCATGCAGATTCCACCAGATTCAGCTCGCGCACGGGCGCATGAATTTGCATCGTCAAATGCGTCGCAATGCAAGCCATGCCGCCGCGCATCAGATGCTCATCCACGATTTCGGTAAACAGCGCAACACCTTCTGCATCGAGCGCATTGGTCGGCTCGTCTAGCAACCAGACCGGCTTTTGTGCGAGTAACAGACGGGCTAAACCGATGCGGCGCTTTTGGCCCTGCGACAGGCGTCGCGCTTGCAGGTCGCGACGGGTTATCAAGCCAACGCGTTCCAGCGCACGATGTTGCTTATCAACACTCGCATTAACACCATCAAAATCAAGCCCATTAGCCAAATTTTCGGCGGTGGTTAACTCATCCTTCAATGCGTTGGCGTGACCAAGGTAGAGCACATTTGCGCGCTGCGCCGACGAGGCTGCCTTCCATACCGCATCGCCCCATGAAATTACGCCGCCATCGGCGATAGTCAACCCAGCAAGAACACGCAATAAGCTGGTCTTGCCGCTACCATTTGCACCGCGCAAAACCAGCGCTTCACCGCGCGAAATTGCAAAGAGGATATAGGTAATAAGAGGGAGTACGCCGCCCCTGAGCGTGAGATTTTATCCCCGCAAACTTGGCTCAGACAACGAAAGATTATCGTCAGAGTTGCAATC
>JANMQR010000064.1:0-6906 GCA_031370625.1 Burkholderiales bacterium
GGCCATGGCCTTGAACTGCTCGTCGACCAGCAGAATGCGCGTGTCGCAGTCGTCCAGCGAATAGGCGATCTCGGTAGCGCTCCAGCGGATGTTCACCGGATTGACCGCGCCGCCACCCCACCACGTGCCGAAGAAGGACTCGAGGTAGCGGTCGGAATTGAGGCCCAGCATGCCGACGCGGTCGCCCTTGCCCATGCCGAGTGTCTGCAACGCACCGGCCAGCCGGGCCACGCGGTCCGCGTACTGCGCATAACTGTGCTGGCGCGAGCCGCAGATGGTGGCAATCTGATGCGGGTGGCGCTGCACGGCACGGTGAAGGCCTTGGGTCAGGTACATAGGCATCGGGTTGTTCCTTTTTCGTAGACTACAGTGAGGATGGTTTGTGCGGCCTAACGTTCGAGCTAACCGGCCCGCGACGGTAGGACGCCGGAGGGCCAGAATGAAATGAGGCCCGTAGGCGGCATGCCGTTGCGGGTCCGGTTGAGCGAGGGGTTAGGCCGCACCGCGAGGGCCTGCAGACGGCATGATGGCGGCATGTTTACCCGCGTGAAGCTACAGGTTCGCCTGCAGAGCTGAAGGCGTTGCGGAAATTGAATGCCGCTGAAGTCGGACCGGTCTGGTCGAGCAGTTCTATACGCTGCACCCCGTCGACGTGAGTTGGCAACGCACCGACAGCAGCCCACCAAAGTACGTACTGCGCTCGGACCGGTTTTTCCATCCAATCCGCTCGCTGCTTCAGCGCGGCTAGGTGCGTACCGCGGTATACGTAGTTCCATGCGGACGGGAGATCACTCCACACCGACAAGGTCTGAACTACTCGGTCTCTATCCTCGTAGAACGAGGGAGTGGCTACATAGGCGACTCGTTTGGGGCTTCCTGCGTCGTCAAAGATGAAATCCGCCGGGGGAGCGCGCCATACAAAGCCAGCGGCTTGTTCGGCGGCTCCATAAGTCTCTGGAATGGCCTGGGCAAATGGCTTCGACTGCTCGCTCGCGAGCGGCCCGAGAAGCACGGAGGAGGTGAACAGACAAATGTGCATGTGGATTGGCCTCTTTGAGATCCGATGTAGTGCCGGGGAGGTGACTTGTGCGGCCTACCCAATTTAGGGAGCACCACATCCGCATAACATTCCGCGTTGCGCCTTAACATTACCGTTAAATTACGAAAAAATCTCTTATGATCGATAAGCAAACGTAGGTTGGGCAGGATTTATCTGCCCACGCATTTGCGGTCTGCGTTAATGAACAAACGCATATCGAATGCTTGATTGTACAACTGCGCGCGCTTGGAAAATCCGCTCGTTTCGCTGCGGCTCGAATGAGCTAACCCGTGGGCAGATGAAGCCTGCCCACTCTACGTTTGCTCGGATAGCTGCTCGACCGACACAAAAATCAGGCTCCTTTATTGACGGCACTCTCGAGGCATAAATGGCTGGTGACGCCCGTCAGTTATAGTGTTTTCTTATTATCCATATCAACAAGTCAGATCTCCACACAGTTTTGCCACTTTTGCGGCGCAAAATTTTCTGCTTCGACTTGCAAACGAACAGCCATGCCGCTCACCTTTTGTCATCCATTCGCAGTACTTCCGCTGCGACGCTTTTGTCCCGTATCGCTTAATTTCCCGGCGCTGATTGTCGGCAGTATGTCGCCCGATTTTGGGTACTACATCGGGTATTTTCCGATGGCCACTTTTGCGCACTCCATACAGGGTACGTTTATTTTTTGCGTGCCTATCGGAATATTGGCGCTATGCATTGCCTACACATTGTGGCGACCACTTTGTTTCACGCTTCCTCAACCGCATCGAGAAGCATTGCTGACATTAACTCTAATGCAACCACCGAGGCTAAGCCTAAGAAGCGCACTGATGGCAGCAATCTCAATACTTCTCGGCGCGTGGACGCACACGATCTGGGATTCATTCACCCATAGCACCGGCTGGGCCGTACAGCACATATCGATTTTGCAAACGCCTTTGATCAAGCTCGGCAACACCACGCTTCATGCGTCATACGTTCTCCAACAAATCAGCACGTTTATAGGTGGCGCAGTCCTTGTTGCAATGTATGTCTCATGGCTCAGTCGCCAGCCCGTGATCGCGACCAATCAGAATTTTTCAGCTGAGCGCGTTCGCTATTGGGCGATCAGCATCATGGCAATTCTCGCCATCGCACTTGCTGTACCAATGGCGGCGGAGATGACATCGCAGTTTGATGGCTATATGGCGTTGCGCGTATTTGTCTTTCGTAGCTGCGTCTACTCAGCAACGATCTTTGCAACCGTGTACACCGCTACTGCAATTACTGCATATTTCATTCATCACAAAAAACAACAAGCGTAGGGTGGACAGGCTTTATCTGCCCACGCATTTGCGGTCTGCATTAACAAACAAACGCATATTGAATTTTTGACTTTACAACTGCGCGCACTCGCAAAATCCGCTCGCATCGCTACGACTCGAATTAGCCAACCCGTGGGCAGATGAAACCTGCCCACCCTACGCTTGCTGCTTGCGTGATACAAAACTTAAACTCCTTTATTGACGGCATTCTCGACGCATAAATGGCTGGAAATGCTCGCCAATGCTAGTTTTTTTATTTTCAATCAACGAACCATGTTTCCGAACAGCTTCGTCAGCTTTACCACGCAAAATTTCCCGGTTCGAATTGCAAACGAACAGCCATGCCCCTCACCTTATGTCATTCCCTCGACAAGCCTTCGATGCCGCGCTACCGTTGTGTATCTGCCTGATCGAGGGGGTTGCCGCGAGGAGCGCCTTTAACCAATTCTGCAATCCGCTTGCCCACCTGCTCAACATCCAAATTCTCAACGTCGATGCAGGTGGTGGCAACGCGCAGGAACGGCAGCGCTGCTTCGTACTCTGTATAGAGTTGTTTGAGAATTGCAGGAACCTTGCTTGCAACTCGATGCGGGTCGATGTCAGCCATTACCCTGGTATGAACGGTATCGAATGACGCGTGAAGCGTGACGAACAACGTGTGTGGCTGCGATTGCAGTCCATCGATGAGCTCGCGCTGTTCGGCTTCGGTGAGGAAGCCACCTTCGACGATGACGATGCTCGCGAGTCGCGCAAAGAAGTGCTCAGAAAGCACCGCAGCGGTTTGTCTTGCATCTCGCCATGTAACTTGGTCATCAAAGCCATCGCGCTGTCGAACTATGCAGTAGAGCTGATCCAGATCCAGGCATGCAACTGACACCCCGGATGCCCGCAAGTCTCGCACCGCCACATTTGCCGATGCGCTCTTGCCGACACCGACAGGCCCGGTGAGTACGACCAAGGTTCGTGACTGACGATGATCCATCTTCTGATGCCTAACATTATGTTCAACCGCAGGCAGTGTAGGGTGGGCAGGATTCATCTGCCCACGCATTTGCGTTCTGCGCTAATGAGCAAAAGCATATCGAATTCTTGATTGCACAACTGCGCGCACTTGGAAAATTTACTCGTTTTGCCGCTCCTAGAATTAGCCGACCCGTGGGCAGATGAAGCCTGCCCACCCTACGTTTGCTCGGATAGCTGCTCGCTTAATAAAAACGTCGAACTCATTTATTGACGGCACTTTCGAAGCATAAATGGCTGGAAATGCGCGCCAATACTGGCATTTTTATTTTCTATAGCGATCAAAACAACTCTCGTCCACCACAAAAAACCACGCTAAATCCTGAAAACCCGCAGCACCAACGTCAGTACCACTGAGATCAAAATGGTGGACGTAATCGGCAAATAAATCTGGCGACCTTTGTAGGTGAAACGCAAATCGCCCGGCAAACGCCATAGACCCAGCTTCGACAACATCGGCGCGAACAGACCGAGCAATATCACGCCGACAACTAAAACAATCACCCACTTCAACATCTACGAACGCTCGCTATCCGCAAAGCCGGGAGGTGGCACAGACTCAGATGCCGCACGCTCACGTACAATCGTCACGCCGACCATCTTCACACCGCGCATATGCGCGATTTTGGCAACACTCACTTGAATCCATTGCGCCTTGAAATCGTGCAGCACGACTTCGGCAATATGCTCTGCCAACGCTTCCAACAATTTGAAATGCTGATCCTTCAAATCCGCACGAATGCGCTCGACCACTTTGCCGTAATCGACTGTGTGGGTGATGTTGTCAGTCGCTCCCGCTTGATGCGTATCGAGGCCAATGTCGAGATTGAAATCGAGCGTTTGTGGTTTTAATTTTTCCCACTCGTAAATGCCAATCCACGCATCGGCGCGCAGTTCGCGGATGAAAATTTTGTCCATATTCGTTTTACTTTTTCAAATTATGTTTCGAGACTTTAGTCGTCGGTCAATAGCTGCTTTAGCCACGTTTTCGCAATATTTTCAACAATCCGCCCGCATATTGTAGAGTAGTGCCCATGACAAATTCCTACATCATCAATTTCGCTGCCGTCTTTATTGCCTACTTGATCGGCTCGCTCTCGTTTGCGGTGATCGTGAGCAAGCTGTTTGGACTGCCCGATCCGCACACGTACGGCTCGGGCAATCCGGGCGCTACCAACGTTTTACGCACCGGCAAAAAATCTGCGGCGATTTTGACGTTGCTGGGTGATGCGGCCAAAGGCTGGTTCGCACTTTGGCTGGCGCAAAAATATGCGGTGGAGTTTCAGCTCAGTCCAATCACGCTCGCGTGTGTCGCCTTCGCGGTTTTTCTGGGCCATTTGTTTCCGATATTTTTTAAATTCAAAGGTGGCAAGGGTGTCGCCACCGCCGCCGGCATTTTGCTGGCGATTCATCCGTGGTTGGGGCTGGCGACATTGGCAACTTGGGTGATCATCGCGTTTTTCTTCCGCTATTCGTCGCTCGCGGCCTTGGCGTCTTGTGTGTTTGTGCCGTTTTATACGTTTCTTTTATTTGGCTTAGACACACCCCGCTCACCGTATTTATTCGCGGTGATTCCCATGTGCGCGCTGCTGGTGTGGCGGCATAAAGAGAACATTACCAAGCTTATGAACGGCACCGAATCACGTATAGGCGCGAAGAAACCGGCGACTTAATCGCAGGCAAAAAAAACCCACTGCACCTTGCGGCATAGCGGGTCAATTGCCGGGTTACCCCGGCTCCTCAGGGAGAGAAGATATAGTTAATACGGATGATGGTTTCAACTGGATGCACCCTATTTTTTATTTCGTCACAATATTTCGGTGCATCGGCGCCAACACCGCGAGCAATTTGTTCTGCGATGAAAAAGGCACATTGTTTTTATCCATTGCGAATTGCAACTGCTCAACTAACGCGTTGAAGTGTTCACGATTGAGCCCCAGCTCTTTGTGAACCGGCGTCATCTTGGCACCCTTGTATTCACACGGGCCTTTTAGAATTTCGCAAATTTGATCGACCAATTGTTCTTTCACGCGTTGTTGATCGACGTTTTCAAAAAATGGTTTGGTGCGCGAATCTTTTAACAAGCCGACCATGAAATCATCCATGATTTTGATGTGCCCCGGCTTTTCGCCGAAGTCTTTAAACGTCGCCGCATCCGCGACTTTCGCGCCTTCTTGCGCTAACGCATGCGTGGTGAGCAATGCACCCGAAGCGGCGATGCTGAGTGCAGCCAAACCAAAATAAATTTTTCGCAACATGATTTTTTCCTGAAATTAAAAGCCGACTTGCACCGAAAGGTACGGCGCTTTTTGTTTATCTTTAATCACGATATTGCCGAGATCAACATAGGCCAGTGTGAGTGAAATATTTTTGGTCGGCGCATAGGCGATAAAGATGTCGTACCAGTTGTCTTCCTTGAATGGCAAGTTGTCCGGCTTCTGGCGAAACTCTGCACCGATGGCGAGATCTTTGCGCAGCAAATACGCGATTGAGCCTTCTGCGTAGGGCTTGTATTTATCTTTGTTGCTCGTGCCAAAACCGAGAATGCCGGTTTGATTCGCCTTGGTAAAACGCAATGTGCCGTTCACTAAAATACTGGAGCTTAAAAATAACTTGGTCGCGGAAACATAAACATCCGTACCTTTATCGCGCTTGATGCCGAGCGCACGCAGCAAATCGCCGCGATCATTTTGTTTGTGCTGCAAGCCAATCGCGATTTGCGGCAACCATGAATCCTGCTCCAACACCGCATCGCCCGCCACGCGAACTTTTACGCCGTAAATTTTCTGCGTAAATTTATAGCCATTGCCCAAACCGAGCGCACCGCCAACTTCGCGCGTATCAAATTTTTGTTGCGCAAATGACAGCTCGACGCGATCAAACAATCCCACCAACGCACCACCTGAATTCAACGTGTAATCATTCGCGCGCACATTCGTATAAAACACGGTGCCGCCTATCTGTTCCTTCGTGCCATTGCCACCGATGATTGCCCACGGCGTTAGGCCGCCACCCGCCGAGCCTTCAATATTGGTCACACCGCTCGTCAGCAAAAGTTTTGAAGAAAATGTTGGGCTTACCTTTTCATTATCTGGAGTTTCCGCGTGCGCGCTCGCGCATAAGCACGCTGCGGCAATGGCGAGTAATCGCGGTAAATGGGTAAATCTCATATGTGCCCTTTGGAAAAAATTGATTTTCGTTGTGCAAATACTACGCGGCGTAGCGCGCCGTGGATGTGGTGGCGGCTTAAGAAAAACGTTAAACTTTGTGAATCATGTTTTTGCGCGGGTGTAGTTCAATGGTAGAACGGCAGCTTCCCAAGCTGCATACGACGGTTCGATCCCGTTCACCCGCTCCAGAATTAAAAAGCCCGCGTGATGCGGGCTTTTGTTTTATTGATGAACTAACTCTAGAATTGGCGCGGCGTTGCGAGCATTTTAGTGCCGCGATGCCCACCAGTGCTGGAAATTGTCTCGTAGGTCAGGTTGCGAAGCTACCTGACTCGGCCGCAATTTGCATGCCGATGTCACGTAGCTGCGCAAC
>JANMQR010000098.1:0-12145 GCA_031370625.1 Burkholderiales bacterium
CCAGCGTTTTAGCGCTGGCAACTCAGGAATTTAACCCCATCTAACCCCGTAGAAGACGAAAGTAATGTTATAAATGAAACCCTAGCAATGGGGGGCGCTTTCAGGCAAAAATGCCTGAAGATGCGCGCTAATGCTAGTGTTTTAACTTGTTGTTGCAGGAACCTTAAAAGCGTCTACAAATCAAATAATTAGCAAAACCACTATTGAAAAATAGCCTCTTTTGCTATAATTAAAGGTTCCCCGCTATTCTATTGGCTCATTTTATTGGTTGTTAGCTAGTTCATTGTGCGCCGTATTTCTGCATTGAGCTGCTAGCCGCATAACACGCACATCACCGCAAACGGATATCACCCACATGGCACGCAAACCCAAAAGCGCTCGCGAGCACGACGAATTCCCGATTCCCAATTTTAAAGCGAGCAAGCAGGAAGCCGCGAAAGTTGACGTTGAAGTTCAACGAACGCGCCTCAAAAGCCTGATCAACCTCGGCAAAGAGCGCGGCTTTTTGACCTACGCGGAAATCAACGACCACTTGCCCGATATGGTCGATGCCGAGCAAATCGAATCGATTACTACCACCTTTAACGAGATGGGGATTCAAGTTTACGACGAAGCGCCCGACGCTGAAACATTGCTGATGACGGAGGCAGCACCGGTCTCATCCGACGATGATGATGCCGAAGAAGAAGCCACTGCTGCACTCACCACCGTTGATTCCGAATTTGGTCGCACCACCGACCCTGTGCGCATGTACATGCGTGAGATGGGCTCGGTTGAATTGCTGACGCGCGAAGGCGAAATCGAAATCGCCAAGCGTATCGAAGACGGCTTGAAGCACATGATTTATGCGATTTCGTCTTGTCCGACCACGATTCAGGAAATCCTGAATCTTGCTGATAAGGTCGAGAACGACGAGATGCGGATTGACGAAGTCGTTGACGGCTTGGTGGATCCGAACGAAGCAGAAGTCGCTGAAGCGGCATTGTCTGAAGAAGAGCTCGACGACGCAGAAGAAATCGAAGAGGAAGAGGAAGATGAAGACGGCTCGATTGCCGCCGCCAATCTCGAATTGCTTAAACAGGATTCACTCGCCAAATTCAATTCGATCCGCAAAACCTTCAAGCGCATGAAAAAAGTGCTGGCCGAAAAGGGCCATCGTTCACGCGCGTACAAAGATTTGCAGGAAGAAATTTCCACTGAGCTAATGCAAATTCGTTTCTCGGCCAAGCAAGTTGAGCTGCTGTGCAGCTCGCTGCGCGGACTGGTCGAAGGCGTGCGTCAGCGCGAGCGCGAAATCCAGGAATTGTGTGTGAAAAATTCCGGTATGCCGCGCCCGCATTTCATTAAATCGTTCCCCGGTAATGAAACCAATGTGAAGTGGATCGCGGACGAGATTGCCGTCGGCAAAGCGTACGCGCTGGCTCTGACAAAATTCAAACCGTCCATTCTTGAGCAACAAGAAGCATTGATCGACTTGCAAAAAGAAGTTGGTCTGCCGATCAAGGATCTGAAAGAAATCGCACGCCAGATGAGCACCGGTGAGGCCAAAGCGCGCCGCGCCAAACGCGAAATGATCGAGGCCAACTTGCGTCTCGTCATCTCGATTGCCAAGAAGTACACCAATCGTGGTTTGCAGTTCCTGGATTTGATTCAAGAGGGAAACATTGGCTTGATGAAGGCGGTGGATAAATTCGAATATCGTCGCGGTTACAAGTTTTCGACATATGCAACGTGGTGGATTCGTCAGGCGATCACGCGCTCGATCGCTGATCAGGCGCGTACGATTCGTATACCGGTCCACATGATTGAGACGATCAATAAAATGAATCGCATCTCGCGCCAGATTTTGCAGGAAACCGGTCTTGAGCCCGATCCAGCAACGCTTGCGGTGAAGATGGAAATGCCGGAAGACAAGATCCGCAAGATCATGAAAATTTCCAAAGAGCCGATCTCGATGGAAACACCGATTGGCGACGACGACGATTCACATTTGGGTGATTTCATTGAGGACACCAATTCGCTGGCGCCGCTCGATTCCGCGCAGTATGGCTCGTTGCGCGATGTAACCAAAGACGTACTGGATTCACTCACACCACGCGAAGCAAAAGTATTGCGGATGCGTTTCGGTATTGAGATGAATACTGATCACACATTAGAAGAAGTGGGCAAACAATTTGACGTGACGCGAGAGCGGATTCGCCAAATTGAGGCCAAGGCGTTACGTAAATTACGCCATCCATCACGCAGCGAAAAGCTTAAGAGCTTCTTGGAAACGGATAGCTAAAGCGTAATTCGCGATTACTGCAACGCCGTTTAACAGCGATGACACAAATGCGGGCAATGGGCTAAATCCATTGCCCGTTTTTCTGTCCGGTTTCTTTTGAGGACGGCGATAGATTCAGTTACGATATGTGCAGGCACGTTAGCCTTTGACGCGCTTATGATGATTGCCATCACTTCGTTGAATCGTTTTTTTATCGCGTAGTCGATTATAAAAAGCAGAACATGGGAAACGTAAAAGGCTCAATCGGACGTTTTATCGCCAGCTCGCATTCGATGCTCGCTCAATTCTGTTTGCTGTCGTGTTTTGTTTTTCTGACCGCTGCAACGACGGTGTTAGCGGCTGGGTTGGCACCTTCTTCAACTTCTGCACCTGCAACCTCACCAGCCTCGGCGTCGTCGGTTCGTGCTCGCGTTGACCTCACCGCTAAAGAGGTTGCCTATGTTCGCTCGGCCAAGCCGGTTCGCGTTGGCTTGGCAGACAGCAGACCACCGCTTTATCTATTCAATGAGCGGGGCGAGCTTGATGGAATGCTGGGAGATTATCTAAGGTGGATAAGCGAAAACACTGGGCTAACTTTTGACGCGATATCAGTTCCCACGTTCGACGATGTCATGAAAGGCGCGGCTGCGGGCGAGATCGATTTGCAGCCCGTATTCGCCACTGAGAGAGCTCCCCTGCCGGGATTCTTGGTGACACGGGCCTATTTATCCACGCCAATTGTTTATATCGCGCGACGCGGGTTAACGGACGTAACGCCGACCAATAGCTTTGATGGATATCGGGTTGCTGTTACGCGAGCCAGCGCAGCCGATGAGTATCTTGAACGAACCTATCCTGCGGCAAAGCGGATCCAGTATGCCGATCCCTTGCAAGCACTAAAAGCGGTATCGGCGGGCGATGCGGATGTGTTTGTAGGACCACTCGCCTTTGCCAGTTATTTAATAGATAAAAATCTCGTGTTTAATCTTGACCTTCGCGGTGAACTGGACACAAATTCTGGCACCTACGGCATGGCAGTGTCTAACAACCCTCCCGAACTCGCATCGATAGTGCGCAAGGCGCTTGCGGCCATGACGCCTGCTGATGATGCTGCGATTCGCAACAAATGGGCACCTGCGCACAGCCTTTTAAAGCCACTCGATATTCAGGCGGCGCTTACGCCAAGCGAGCGTGAATGGGTCAAACAAAATCGCGAATTGCGCGTGGCTTACGATCGGGAATTCGTGCCGTTCAGCTTTGAAGGGCAGAGCGGTGTGATGGCTGGACTTGCTGCCGATTATTTAAAACTTGTTGAGAAAAAAGTAGGGCTAAAGATTATTTCAGCGAAAGCAGATTCGTGGGATGGTGCGCTTGCCGGGATTCGCACGGGCCGCGCAAATTTGCTGGTCGCGGCTGCCCGCAATGATGAGCGGCGCGCATATCTCAGTTTTATCGGCCCGTATGCCGGTGTGCCCACCGGCATTGTCGCTCGCCTCGACGACAAACAAATCGTGAGCATGGATGACTTGGCACGTGAGCGTGTTGCCGCGATCCAAAGCCATTTTCTGTTGCCGGCATTAAAGCGACGGTATCCCAGCATCCAAATTGTGGAAGTCGAATCACAGCGTGCGGCGCTAGACGCGGTGGAGAGCGGTGATGCGCGCGCCGCAATCGGGAACCTGAATGTAATTGATCCGATTTTGCAGCGGCATTTCTTAGGGGCGCTTCGTGTGGTAAACACCGTGCCGCAAGGAGACAGTGAACTCTATTTCGCGGTTCCCAGTGACGCGCTTGAGCTCGCCCGCATCTTGCGCAAGGGGCTGGACGGGGTGACTGCCCAAGAGCACGCGGAGCTTCGTCAGAAGTGGCTGCATGTGACCTATCAATCCGGCGTGCCGTGGCGAAAAATTTTGCAGTTCGGTTTGCCAATTGCTGCATCGCTGTTGGCCATTTTGCTGGCGACATTATGGTGGAACAAAAAACTGAAAGAAGAGATTGCGCTACGCACGCTTGCTGAATTGAGGTTGACCGAGGCATTGAAAGTTGCACAAGCCATGAGCGAATCCAAGTCACGGTTTCTGGCGACTATGAGCCACGAAATTCGAAACCCAGTCTCGGGTATTGTCGGAACTGCGCATGCGCTTCTGCGACGGGCACAATCCCCCCGCGAACGCGAGAGCCTGCAGGTGATTCGCGATTCAGCTGATTACTTGATACGGTTGCTAACGCAGGTGCTGGACTACTCGAAATCGGAGGCTGGCAAGTTCACGTTGGTCGAGGAGTGGGTGGATCTAAAGCGGCTTTTGGAGGAGTCGATCAATCCATTCAGATATGTGGCAGAACAAAAAAATCTGCACGTTAATATTTCTATTGAGGGCACACTCGCGCCGAGCCACCTACTTGACCCGATGAGACTACGGCAAGTGATCACCAATTTGGTATCGAACGCAATCAAATTTACCGAACGTGGTGGCGTCAAAGTGACGTTGTACGCCGAGGGCGTCGTCGAGGGCGTGCAGCCAATTCGCATCCGGGTGCAGGACACCGGTCCGGGAATTCCTGACTCTGCGCGCGAATCACTATTTAAGCCGTATGCCCAAACGGAATTGAGCCGCAAGCGCCTCGACAGCACCGGTCTGGGACTTAGCATTTGCAGGGACACAATCGAGCGTCTCGGTGGGACGGTGCGCTTACTAAATAACGAAGAATTGCCGAACACGATTTCATTGAACTTGCCCGGCGCGTGTTTTGAAATCGAGCTGAACTTGCCTGTTCGCGATAGCGTGGCTGACGAAAGTACAAAGTCGACGAACGCCACGAACGCCGCCGCCACTGGCCGCGTTGGTGTACGGAATCCAAATATGGGCGCGGATATTCACAGCGAGCTGGAGGTGGTCGGGCGCGACACGCACCCGAGCGAGCCGCTGCTGAGCAAATCTCGGTCATCCATCCGTGTGCTATTGGCCGATGATGACGTACTCAATTTGGCGCTTCATCGAGAAGTATTGGAGGGCGCTGGTTATATTGTCGATACGGCCGCTAATGGTCATATTGCATTCACGCTGTGGCTGCGTGAAGGTCATCAGATTATTTTTAGTGACGGCTCCATGCCCGTTATGTCGGGTCTCGAATTCGTGAAGGCCGTGCGAGCGGCCGGAACATCGCCATCCGCTCGCGCGCCCAAGGGCACCAAACCTTGGTTCGTTTTGCTAACGTCGTATTCCTCTGCGCTTGATCGCGACGATTTTATTCGTGCCGGCGTCGATGATTTTATTGAAAAGCCACTTTTACCGCGCGGCCTGCAGGAGGCGATGGTGCGGCGCGATGGTGCGTCCAAAACAAACTCGTAAATACGGTTACAGCAGCGGCTCGGCCAGCTTGAGCGTTACCTTTATGGTGTCCAGATTTCCGCCAAGCGCGGCAGGTGCTGACTCAATGACGAATCCCAAAGATGTCGCGAGATGTAGCATGCCCACATTCATCGGGTGAACAGTACCTTCAAGTCTCTGGTATTCGGCTAGGCGTGCGGATTCAATGAGTGCCCGCATCAGTTGAGAGCCGAGGCCACGACCTTGCCAAGCGTCGCCGATCGTTACTGCAAATTCTGCGCTCACCCGATCCGCGTTTGGGTGATAGCGTGCAACGCCCGCAATTTTATGCTGGCCGGGCTGTCTGATATCGAGTGCAATCAATGACATTTCCCGCGCGTAGTCGAGCTGCGTGAATCGAGCGATCATGTCGGCAGACAGCTCAGTTATCGGGTGCAAAAATCGATAGTAACGCGTCTCTGGCGAAAGCGAGGCCATAAACGCACGCTCTAGCGGCGCGTCATCAGGGCGTATTGCGCGCATCAGCAACGCAGTGCCGTCCCCCAGTTTGAGCGTCCTTTCCAACTCTACTGGGTAGGGGTGAATTGCCATGTGTTCGTAGCGTTTTTTCTGTGGCAAGCTGTCAATAGCGGGGTCAATCACGATTCGTGCATCTACCACTGCTGCACCGTGTGGATGGGAGAGCACGGGATTCAAGTCCATTTCTCGTATCCACGGTAGCAGGCATGCAATGGCCGAGACTCGCATCAACACGTCGACGAGTGCCGCCTCGTCAATTCCCTGCACACTTCGATATGCGCTCAAGATTCTGCTCACCCGCGTGGCATGAATTAAATTTGTTGCGATCTGGTCATTGAGTGGTGGCAACGCAACGGCAGTGTCGCGTATCGCCTCAACCGCCACCCCGCCTGTCCCGAACGCGATAACAGGACCGAATGTAGCATCGCGCGATAGCCCAACCAGTACCTCGCGTGCGTCGACAAATTTGAGCATGGGTTGGACGTTTACGCCGGCAATGACCGCATCTGGTCGAACGCTGCTAATGTGCTCAATCATCTCGTCAAACGCGTTGCCGACTTGACGTGAGTTCATCAAGTTTAGGCGAACGCCGCCCACATCACTTTTGTGAATAATTTGCGGGGACTGAATCTTCATCACCACCGGGTAGCCAAACGACTTCGCCGCCGCTTGGGCAGCCTCCCGCGTAGTGGCGAGCGTACCAAGAAATACCGGCAGTCCGAACGCCGCCAGAATTCTCTTTGCTTCGTCTTCGTAAAGCAATGTACGTCCATCGGACAGTGCGCTCGCGCCAATAATTTCCGCTTTTTCCACTGCTCTTGCGGAGTCTTCCAAATTCATTCGCTGGCTTGCGGGCACGGCATCGAGCAGTAGTTTTTGGTTGAGGTGAAATTTTGCAACATATGAAAACGCCTCCACCGCGTTTTCTGGCGTTAGAAAATTTGGAATACGCGCACTGTCGAAAAGTGCTCGTGCTGTTTGCACCGATGCACCGCCCAACCATGCGGTGAAAACATGTTTGGAATATTTGTTTCTAGCATTAATTGCTTGCGCGATGGTTGCTACGGCGGCCGCCTCGCCGCTGGTCGTTGCCTGCGGGCAAAACAATACCAGCATCGCATCGACGTTTGCATCAGCGGCGACTGCGGCAATGGCGGCGGAGAAACGTTCGGGTGTTGCGTCGCCGATCAGATCGATGGGATTTCCGTGTGACCAATGCTCAGGTAATACTTTATCAAGAGCAGCCAGCGTCGCCGATGATAACTTCGCGAGCTTCAGACCGTTGTCCGCCGCACAATCCGCCGCGACCACACCTGGCCCGCCGCCGTTGGTAATAACGGCGAGCCGTTCTCCGTTCAGCGCATCAATAACGCCCTCAACCGCAAGCAGGCGTGCTGCTGCAAAAAGCTGCGCCGATGTGCGTACTCGAACTGCGCCCCCGCGTGTCACGGCCGCATCAAACACGGCATCATTGCCAGTCAATGCGCCGGTGTGACTCGCTGCTGCCGTGATCCCTGCGGCATACCGTCCTGCTTTCATCACGATGACCGGTTTTATTCTAGCTGCGGACCTCAATGCTGAAATGAAACTGCGCGCGTCACGTATGCCTTCTACATAAAGCAAAATACTTTTAGTCTCGGTATCGTGGACTAAAAAATCCAGGATTTCGCCAAAATCCAGGTCGAGTGCGCCACCAAGCGACACGACACTAGAGAATCCAATTTCTGTGGTGGCGGCCCAGTCCAGGATGGACGTGCAAACTGCACCGGACTGCGACACCAAAGCGAGTGATCCTGCGCGTCCCTGGGTATTGGAAAACGTAGCGTTGAATCCAATGATTGGTCGCATTAAGCCGATGCAGTTCGGACCAAGCAAACGTATGCCGTACCGTTTTAGAACGGCTTTTACCTCCACGGCGCGCGCTGCCCCCGCTTCCCCTGTTTCGCTGAAACCCGCCGAAAGTACGATTGCGTGAAGAACACCTTTCTTACCTGCATCGGCGAGAATTTTTGCGACTGTCTCGGCCGGTGTGGTTACCACGATTACGTCTGGTGTTTCCGGGAGGGCCGCAATCGCCGAGTAGCACTTCTCGCCAAAAATGCTGCTGTGCTTCGGATTCACTGCATACACCGACCCTTTAAAAGCGGCATTGCGCAAGTTTTGGAAAACAAAACTTCCTAGCGCACCGATACGTTCGGTCGCGCCAACCACGGCCACCGATTTGGGCGCAAATAGACGCGAAAGATAATGTGCAGACATAACCTGAAGGTAACACAGCGCTTCGAAGTGGGTTCATATGGCGTGAATATTTCAGCGGGCGTGAGTTGCAAAGCTGCTTGCCGACCTGAACGATGACGCGATCTGGATTTTACTTCGCTATAATGAGGCTTCGACCTGTAGCAATGCAGGTTGCGTCTCTAAACTTTATAAACTCTTCGGGCCGTTAGCTCAGCTGGTTAGAGCAGAGGACTCATAATCCTTTGGTCGCAGGTTCAAGTCCTGCACGGCCTACCAATTTCTCAGTTTTCGCGCTTTAATCGTCTACATTTTGAGTGGCGAATTTATTGTTCGACAGACGCCCCAATTGTTTCCAACCAGTTAGTTTGCACACTCTTGTCTCGGCTTTGTCGTCGATCAGCTACATTGAGGGCAATGTTTATTTTTTGTGAAACTATATATCGTTACAGATACGTAACAACTTAGAGATGTCAAGCCGCGCCTGACCGTGTAAAATGTAGGTATCAGCGTGGAGTCTGCCCTCTCCAAACTGGGCCACACAGCTAATGGGTAACGCCTCAGAGGGTCACGCCAAACCGATGAAACGAAAAATCGCCATTATTGGCATGTCCTTCCGATTCCCGGGGACAGTCGCTGGCACATACTGGTCCGACTTAATTGACGGCCAAGACTTGATTAGCGCAGTTGAGCCGAGTCGCTGGGCTCAGGAGACGTTCCGCCACCCCAATAAAAGTCACCCTGGCACTAGCTATACGTTCGCTGCCGGCTCAATCGGTGACGTGTCTGGATTCGATGCCGCATTTTTTGGTATTTCTCCGCGTGAGGCGGCGCAGATGGACCCGCAGCAGCGGCTTCTGCTGGAGATGAGCTGGGAGGCATTCGAAAATTCAGGCATCAAGCCCTCTGCAGTGAAAGGCACGAGCTGCGGCGTGTTCATCGGAATTTCGAGTGCAGACTATGCTTATCGCTTCGCGGAAGATCTGGGCGCGGTTGACTCAACCGTTGCAACGGGCAATACCGCGAGCATCGCCGCAAACCGTATTTCATATGTGTTCGATTTGCGTGGCCCGAGTATGGCGCTAGATACTGCCTGCTCTTCCTCGTTGGTTGCCTTCCATCAAGCATGCCAGTCAATTCTCAGCGGTGAAAGCTCACTTGCCGTGACGGGCGGCGTCAGCCTGCATTTGCACCCGTATGGATTTATTGCGTTTTCAAAAGCATCCATGCTTTCAAAGCGTGGTAAATGCAACGTCTTTGACGCTGCCGGTGACGGTTATGTGCGGTCCGAAGGCGGGGGAATTTTTGTATTAAAGGACTATGACAAAGCCGTTGCTGACGGTAATCATATTCTTGCTGTCGTCGCGGCAACGGCGGTTAACAGCGACGGGAAAAAAGCTGGCTTGACGGTGCCTAGCAGCCAGGCCCAGTCGGCACTTTTGAAGCAAACCTATGCGCGTGCAGGCATTGCGCCATCGGAGATCGATTACATTGAGGCGCATGGCACGGGAACAGCAGTCGGCGACCCGATTGAGACACACGCGCTTGGCGAGGCGCTCGGCAAATTCCGCGCGAAAGATAAGCCGCTGTTGATTGGCTCGGTTAAGAGCAACATGGGTCACCTCGAAGCCGCCTCGGGCGTGGCCGGATTGGTGAAGGCCCTGTACTGCGTTCAGCGCCGCACAGTACCGGCGACGATTCACATAACGACACCCAATCCCAGTATAAAGTTTGACGAATGGAATTTGCGCGTCGTGCAGAAAACGACGCCGTTGAAACCTACGGGAAGAGTCGTGGTGGGTGTGAATTCGTTTGGATTCGGCGGTGCCAACGCACACGTGATCCTTGAAAGCTCTGGCGCGCAGAATGTCGCGCAGTTGCCGAAGCATGCGCGACTCCCAGAGGGCGCTCTCATCCCATTGGTTATCTCGGCAAAATCCAGCGTCGGTTTAAAAGCAGCGGCGAAAAGCTATGCCGCATTTTTACGATCACCTAAAAACACCAGTCTCTACAACACGGCATACGCGGCTGCGTTCAGTCGCGAGTGGCACGAGCATCGCGCCGTTATTTACGGGGGGGCGTCCCTTAGCGTCGCAAATGCGCTTGATCGTTTTGTTGAAGGTGGCGAGTCGGAATTACAGGTTGACAGTGGCACCGCGCTTGCAGCGCCATCTGCCGTTGCGTTTATTTATTCAGGCAATGGCTCGCAGTGGGAGGGAATGGGTCGTCGGTTACTTGCTGAGGACAGCGTGTTTCGTCAGGCGATCCGGGCAGTCGACCAAATCTTCAAGCAATACGCTGACTATTCTCTGGAAGAGGAGCTAAGCGGAGAAAACACGCTGAGTGGCTCGGGCCGCTACGCGAGAACAGAGATTGCCCAGCCAGCGCTTTTCGCCATACAAGTAGGTGTCACACAAATGCTCCGTTCGCATGGTTTGATGCCAGCTGCGGTGGCAGGGCATAGCGTGGGTGAGGTTGCGGCCGCATGGGCCGCCGGCGCGCTTACCCTGGAGCAAGCTGTGCAGGTGATTTATCACAGGAGCGCGTTGCAAGGAAAAACCAAAGGCATGGGGCAAATGTCCGCTGTTGCTTTAGGGCAAGAGGCTGCGCAAGCATTGCTGATTGAAACTGGATTTTCAGAATCAATTGCGCTCGCGGGTGTGAATAGCTCTCGCGGCGTCACTATTGCTGGCGACAGCCGTGCTCTTGCATCATTTGAGGCCGAGCTGGCTAAGCGCATCATTGGTTACAAACGGCTTGATTTAGACTATGCCTTCCACAGCCCGGCTATGGATGGGATCAAGGCAGGTATCCATCAATCCCTCGGCGCGGTACGTCCTGGCGAAGCTCAAGTGACATTCGTTTCTACTGTGACCGGTGCACCCGTTTCGGGCGATGCACTAACGGCGGATTATTGGTGGCAAAACATTCGTAAGCCGGTATTGTTTGCAAGCGCAATTAAGCGCATCCAGCTTGATGGCATCCGGGTTTTTGTTGAAATTGGACCGCATGCCATTCTACGAAGCTACATCAACGACAGCCTTAAAGAGGCCAAGTTGCAGGGCCGTGTCATCACCACGCTTCAGCGGGGCGATGATCGCGCGCGGCGTGTGTGGGGCGCGTTGTCACAAACGCTGATTGCCGGAGTTGCAGTGGATTGGAAGATGTTATTTCCGCATGCTGCGCCGTTTTCTGAATTGCCCACCTATCCTTGGCAGCGTGAAACGCTTACACACGCAGTGACGCCGGACTCGTTAAAGTTGCTCCAGCGCCGGAAAGTGCATCCACTGCTGGGGTTCAAACTAAGTCAGCAGGAGTTTGCGTGGGAGAATCATATTGATGCCAGCGACAATCCCATGCTGGCGGATCATATTGTCGGTGATGGCAATGTTTTTCCTGGTACGGCGTTTGCGGAACTGGCGCTTGCCGCGAGCGCACAGCTGCAAAAGGATGTGCAAGACGGAACAGCGCACGTCGCCCCGATAGAAATTGAAGAGTTGGAAATACGATCACCGCTGATGTTGAATCAGGAGCATTCGAAGACAATTCGCGTGGTGGTTGACCCATCAGACGGCAGCTTTACGATTCGCGGTAAAGCTCAACAAAGCGAAGACGGCTGGACGTTGCATGCAACCGGTCGATTCCCTGGTGAGCCGGAAAATCTGTTGGGTATTACAACGATTGCTACGCCATTGGCCCTACCTGCCAGAGCGGCCGATTTTGATGCTGCCCGCCATTTAGAGCTTACCGAAGCGGTGGGGCTGAATTACGGGCCCGCGTTTCAAGCGGTCGAGTCGGG
>JANMQR010000100.1:0-4713 GCA_031370625.1 Burkholderiales bacterium
AATTCGCACGGCCAAGCAATCAGCCGAAAAAGGCTTTGATTGCGTGGTGGAGTCGGACGAATTCACTGGCAAGCTTTGCGACGCCATTTTTGATGCGCCGTTGCAATACGACCACTTCGCGCGCCCGGCGAAATTACAGCCTCGCACCGCGACAGCGCTGCCGGAAATCTCTGCAGATGGCCTGACCTACACATTGCGCATCAAACCCGGCATCACGTTCACCGATCATCCCGCATTCAAAGGCAAAAAGCGCGAACTCGTGGCCGCGGATTACATTTACAGCTGGAAGCGCATGCTCGATCCGGTGTTGAAAGCCCAGTGGCAATTTTTACTTGGCGGAAAATTAGTTGGCGGTGACGAGCTGGTGGCGGAAGCAAAAAAAACCGGCAAATTTGATTACGACAAACCGATCGCCGGTCTTAAAGCGCTAGATAAATACACGATTGTGATTCAGCTAAAAGCGCCGGATTACAACATGTCATACATCCTCGCCATGCCGCCCGCTGCTGCGCTTGCGCGGGAAGTGGTGGAATATTACGGGATCGCAATCGGCGAACATCCGGTCGGCACCGGAGCATACAAATTAAAAGAATGGCGACGCTCGTCGAAGGTAGTGCTGGAAGCGAACCCGGATTATCGTGAGGAATATTTTGAATCAGTCGGCAGCGATGACAAGCGCGACCAAGCGCACATCGCGCATCTGAAGGGCAAACGTTTGCCGTTGGTCGGCCGCCTTGAAATTTCGCCTATTGAAGAAGAGCAGCCGCGCTGGTTGGCGTTCTTGAATGACGAACACGATTTCATCCGCCCTATTCCGACACCGTTTATTGACGTCGCTGTGCCCGGCGGAAAATTGGCACCGACACTTGAGCGTGTCGGCATGACAATTCGCCCCGATGAAATTGCGTGGCTGACCTACACCACGTTCAACATGAACGACAAAATTCTCGGCGGCTACACGGCCGATAAAATCGCGTTGCGACGCGCGATATCGATGGCGTATCCGGTCGAAGATGAAATTGCGATTGTGGAGAAAAATCAGGCGACAAAAGCGTATTCGCCCATTGCAGAATCGTCGGCTGGATTTGTCGCCGAGCGCGTCGCCTCACTCGATTACAACCCGGGGGCGGCGAAAGCGTTGCTGGATTTGTATGGCTACGTCGATAAAGATGGCGATGGCTGGCGCGACATGCCCGATGGCTCCCCGCTGGTGATTGAACATTCATCCACACCCGATCAGCGCGCCCGCAGCCGCAACGAGCTGTGGTCGCGCGCGATGGCGCGCATCGGCATTCGTATGACTTTCAACAAGGTCGAACAATTGCCCGAGCTGCGCAAACAGGCACGCGAAGGTCGCGTACAAATGTTCACGTATGGCTGGATTGCCGACTACCCGGATGGCGAAAATTTTCTGCAGTTGTTCACGACGAATTCCATCGGCGGCGCCAACTACGCGATGTTCAGCCTGCCCGAGTACGACGCACTTTATGAAAAAATAAAAGTCATGCCTGATACGCCAGAGCGCACTAAAATTTATCAGCAAATGGTGCGATTGCTGTGGGTCTACAACCCGTGGCGTGTGAATCATTTAAAGCGCGGTACGGTGCTGATTCAGCCTTGGGTACTGGGCTATAAAAAACATCCGTTTGCAAATGAGCCATTTCGTTATCTGGATGTTGATTTGGATGTGCTGGCGAAGGCCGCAAAATGATTTTGCTGTGGCAGAACGCAACCGCACGCACGCGAATTTTTGTCGCGCTCAATATCGTCGCCGTCATCGCAGGTGGCCTGGCAATCGATGCTGCATTCAAATGGCCTGGACAAATTGCGGCGGTGATCTGGACGTTTTTCATTTGGGGATGGCTCTACAAAATCGCCGGGATTGAAGAGCGTCGCGTAATGATTTTAGCGACCGCGATTGCCGGTTTCGGCGAAGTGATTTTGTCGCTCGTCTGGGGCATTTACGATTATCAATTTCAGAACGTCCCAATATTTGTGCCGCCGGGACACGCGCTGTTAATGACGCTAGGTTTACTCGCGTCGCGCTATGTGAATCTGCGTGCCGCATGGACAATCGCCGCACTCGCCAGCGCCTGGGCGGTATATGCGTGGGTCGCAGGCTTTGATCGATTTGGCGTCGTGCTGCATGGCGTATTCATCATCTGCATGTTCACCGGCCGCACAAAATCTCTCTATGCGACGAAGTATGTTCTAGCGTTGACGATGGAGCTGTACGGCACGGCATTAGGCAACTGGTCATGGCGCGCCACCGCACCGTGGCTAGAGCTCAGCGCCGCCAATCCACCGTTCTCTGCGGGCGCATTTTATGCACTGCTGGATTTGCTGGTGTTAGCCGCGTTGAAAGCGTGGCCAGTACGCATTCCGAGTGTCGTACAAGATACGAAACTCTAGCACTGGCGCGGCGTTCAGAGCAAAAACTCTTCAAACGCTTGGCCAGTCAATGTGTTTATGATCTGCTACTCGCTGCGCCATCACCCTCGAATATGCAATGGCGCAAACGACTTCACCACATCGTCGAGCGCCTTGAGTTGCGTAAGAAACGGCTCCAATTGATCCAACGGCAAGGCACTCGGCCCGTCGCATTTGGCGTTCGCGGGATCAGGATGCGCCTCGAGAAAAAGTCCAGCGATGCCGACGGCGATACCCGCGCGCGCCAGCTCAACAATTTGCTCACGTCGCCCGCCTGATGCAGAGGCACCCGCCTCGCGCTGTTGCAGCGCATGCGTCACATCGAAGATCACCGGCATGTCGTTCGTCACTTTTTTCATGACGCCGAAACCTAACATATCAACCACCAAATTGTCGTAGCCAAAACAGGTGCCACGATCACACAAAATCAGTTGCTCGTTCCCGGCTTCCTTGAATTTCTCGGCGATGTTTAGCACTTGTGATGGGCTTAAAAATTGCGGTTTTTTTATATTGATCACGCGACCTGTTTTGGCGAGTGCGACCACCAGATCCGTTTGTCGCGCGAGAAACGCCGGCAGTTGCAATACATCGACCACCTCGGCCACTGGTTGCGCCTGCCAAGGCTCATGCACATCGGTGATAACGGGAACGCCAAACTCCGCCTTCACCGCCTCAAGAATCCGCAACCCCTCTTCGAGCCCCGGCCCACGATAGGAATGAATGGATGAGCGGTTGGCTTTGTCGTAGCTGCCTTTGAAAACATAGGGAATGCCGAGCTTACGCGTGATGCGAACATATTCTTGCGCCGAGCGAAATGCCAAGTCTTTGGATTCGAGCACGTTAATGCCGCCGAACAAGACAAATTTGCCGCTGTTGCTGACGTTTATATTTGGATTGATGGAGATGGTGGTCAAGGTGTTTCCAATTGATTTATAAATGACGAAAAAATTCGTTCAGGTAGCAGGGCATTCATCACTGAATGTAATCGGTGGTCGTGTAGGGATTGTATCGGGCGGAGGAAACGCGTAACGAAACGTGAACGCCTCAAGCGTTGCACCATTCGCGCGCAGCAATTCGAGTTTAGCAATCGCCTCATCCACGCTGGGCCGATGCCCCTTGCGCACCCACCACAACACCAAAAATGCGTCGGGCATGCGCTCGAACCACTCACGGCGACGGCGCATGAGTTCGACATGGGCTGAGCTATAAACGTATTTGTTCAGCGACTCGACATCACGCCACACGGACATATTGACCAGCATGCGCTCGTCGTCAAATGGGCGAATGGATGTCGCATCACCCTCCTCAGTTTGCAGCCGCCACACAAAGCCCGGCATCTGCTCAGCCAGCGCGTTAATGCGATCCAGACTCGCCGCAAAATCAGCCATGATGGGTGAATCCATTGGGCCTTTGATTTGGCCGATATTGAGTTGGGCGAGTTCGTAGTTGGACATGGGGGTTCCTTCGAGGGAGATGAAATACATCACAATTGTTTCGTGGCAACTCTTTTTCGCTGGTTTAAATCTACGATGCATTTTACTATGCAAGATTACTTTTTATTTTGCGACCGAGCCGGGGGTAGCCCGGCGGCTAGTCCCTTTCTTTTGCTTCGCCAAAAGAAAGGAACCAAAGAAAAGGCGACCCGATGCCGCGCCCCTTCGGGGTTCCCAACATTTTGGAAAAGGGTCGGGCCAAGAAAACAACTCGGCTGGCGGAGACGGCTTTTATGTCAAAGAGACGGCATCGCGCCATCCTCAAACAATTTTCGTGGAAACCCCCGACCCTTTTCCAAAATGTTGGCGCGGCAACACGGGAATTCTCGAATGCGACGGGTTGTGTTGAAGACGCGTTTTTTTTATTTATATGGGTCTAATTCCACGTTGCTTGGGGTGACTAATTGTAGGGTGGGCCGGCTTCATCTGCCCACGCGCATGTGGCGAAGTATCCGTGGGCACGCGTTGCTTTGCCCATCCTACGCCGCTGCCCCTTCAAAGGGTACGATTTTCGTAGGGCGGGCTGAGCAGAGCGAATCCCGCCGTATGTGGTTTGTGCAGCGGTAACTTTGCTACCGAGCCGGGGGTAGCCCGGCGGCTAGTCCCTTTCTTTTGCTTCGCCAAAAGAAAGGAACCAAAGAAAAGGCGACCCGATGCCGCGCCCCTTCGGGGTTCCCAACATTTCGAAAAAGCGTCGGGCCACGAAAACAACTCGGCTGGCGGAGACGGCTTTTATTTCAAGGAAATGTCATCGCGCCATCCTCAAACAATTTTCGTGGAAACCCCCGAC
>JANMQR010000086.1:0-18075 GCA_031370625.1 Burkholderiales bacterium
GGCTTGATGTAGGGTGCGGCCACGTCTTGAGCGCTAGCGCAAATAAGTGGAGGTGCAATAAAAGTAGAGGACTTGCGAAGGCGGCCCAACATCATTGCCGCTTCGCGCCTGAACCCACCAGCGGTAGGTGCCATCGGCGCCTATCGAGATGCTCGTGTTCGTTGGGATCGATGAAGTGGGGCCTATTCGCTGCCAGGCGTTAGATTGCGTTAGTTTCTCGACGTTAATCACATAGTCGCCAGCGCTGCTAACGGGGTTCCAACTCAAGATTACTTTGCCTGGGCAGTATGTTGATCCGCTTGAGCGGCCGATGCTACCCGGCGTCAATCCGCCCGGTGCAGCAAGGGGCGTGCGCTTTGGTGTGGTTGAGTCTGTTGGCGGCGTTCGCGATGGATAAGCGCCACCCGTTGCCCCACCGCCTGCTTTGCTTCCCCTATCGCCTCTATCGCCTCTATCTCCCCTATCCCCTTTATCTTTGTCACGACTGATCAGAATTGCCGCCAGGATCGCGGCGATGCCGACACCCGCCGCAACGCCCGCGCCCGACACACCGGTTTCAGGCGGCACCAATCGTTCGAGCCGCTCGACCCAATCGCGTGTGCGTTGCAACTCTTCAGCGCTCGTCGGCATTGACTGCGGCGGGGTCGGGTGAGCAATGGCCATGGTTCCTGGACGCAGGCTAATGGTGGCCCAAGCACCGCGCGTGGAATCAACGTCAACTGTCCCTTCGAATACGACCACGGTGGTGGTACCGGTCGTTCCGCTGCGCACCATAAACGCTGTTCCTTTGGCTACGGCTCTGACGAATGTGGTCTCGACGGCGAAGGCACCTTTGACTTTGACGAAGACTTCACCGAGAAATTCGGTGAATGAACCGAGCGTGCCGCTGCTGTTGGGGCGCATCAGTAATTCACTTCCGGACGGATAACGAATCACCGCTTCGGCGTTAGGCCCGGTTCTCACACGGTCCCCAGTTCTAAGCGCCATGCCGACGCTTACGGGGATTGATACGCCCCCGCGCTCCACCCATACCAGGCCTTGCTCGCCGTAGCGCGCGACCTGTCGGCCATCGACAACGATGCCATCAAGCCTTATCGTTGGCGGCGGTCTTGTCGCGCAGCCGGCCAACACGGGGGACAACATCGCGAAAATCACCAGCCATGCGATGACGCGGTACAACCATGAATGCCCAAATGTGTTCATGTTGTTTTCCTCCGATTCAAAATGCCAACAATCCAGGCGCCAAGTATCAACGCACCAACACCGTAATGCAGCCCAATCAATTGTTGCTCCGAGCGATACCAGATAACGACGAGCACGGCGAACAATATCGCGATGCCGAGTAGCACCGCGTTTCTGCGCAGCGCCTGCCATTTGCGCAAATGAAAAGCGACAACCGCACCAGTCAATCCCAGCATGACCATCAACGCCAGCTGTGCCACCGCGCCAAGCGGTTGTATCGCGGTCTCGCGAACCAGGGCGTCAATTTGTTGAGCGAACAATTCCACGCCCCAGCGATCACCACCCGCGCCAAGCGAAAACTTATCGGTCTTCGCAAACTGCGTGCCGACCAGTACAATTTTGTCCTTCAATGCTTGCAACGTCTGGGCGTCACCCGCCAGCACACTTTCGTAGGCCAAACGTTGTGGCGCACTGCGCAGCCCGGGAATGGCCGACGGATCGAACAACTGCATCGCGATACGATCACCTTCGGCTACCGCTCCGCAACCACCCTGACTTTGATCCACGCTTTCATCGCTGAAGAAGTTAACAAACTGTGATCGTTTCACGCGCGGTAAGAAAACCTGTAATGTCTGTGCAACCTGATCGAGCGGTTCGACGCTGCCGCCACCGCTAAATGCAGCAAGCGCGAGCGACGGGTGGACGATAACGCGCTCTTCTAACGGCTTCGTCTTCGGCACCGGCGGGATCACGTCGCGCTGCACATCGCGCTGCACGGCGAGCGGCATTGCATACGCAAAGTTGCGCTTGGTTCCCGCGCAAGCAATACCCCAGCGCGCAAGCTCCGCAAACTTCGCATGTATCACCGGCTCATTGCCGTTCATCTCATCCACACCGAACACCACCGGCATTTTTTCACGCGTATCGCGTAGCGCCTGCTCCAATGCGGCGTCACCGGCCGCATCTTCTCCCGCGCTGCTGAAAGTGACATCGAACGCAACCGTACGCGCGCCGGCTGACGCGGCTTTTTGAATAAAGCGGGCATGCTCCATCCGCCAGGTTGAGTCAAATTTTGCGCGCCCAAGTGATTTGAGACTTTGTTCGTCAATCGCTACCAACACCACTTGGCCACTCCATGGCGCGGGCTCGTCAGTGTGACCAATATTGGCTACGGCCATCGTCGCCGTCCCGATCATCGTGTCGATACCAAACTTCTCGAACAAGCCAGCTAAACCCGCGAAGAACACCAAGATGCCAATCAATGGCCCCGCAATCCAGGCGGTGCGGCTCCATTTTTTTTCCTCTTCGAGCTCAATGGTTTTTTCTTCAAATGTTTTCCGGTTGATCGCCTCGACCAGCGTATTCACGCTGGCCTTCAGCGCGCGCTCATCAAATTTGAACATGTTTAGGCGCTGCAAGCTGACCATGTCGGGCGGCAACGTGACGGAGGGCTCCTTGCATTTGTCCACCAGCAGCGGCAATATGCGCGGCCGGCCGTTACTGCCACCACCGCTGTCCGCATAGAGTTGTAGCGCGCGGGCGACCTCGTGACGAACCCAGTCATCTCCGTGAAGCCTCGCCTCAATCATCTCCACCCAGCTCGGGCCGATGACGACCAGCACCACATCGGCGCTTTCCAGATGGCTATCGATTGTCTGCACAAAATCGTCACCATAGCCGATACCTTCAATATCCATAAAGACCTGCTCGGCACCAAAACGCGCAACCAACTCGTTATGCACCAGCTTGGCAGAAATGATGCTGTCGTCGCGGCGGTAGCTGATGAAAATATTCATATGCGGTCGGCACTCTTGATCACAGGAAAGCCGCATAGTGCGCGGCATCGATACAGCGAGCCGCCACCGCGCGGCCGAGTTTTTGCATCTCGGCCATATTTTCAACTGCATCCAGCCCTTGCACCGAGGCTGCCTTGATGTCGTTTAAGCCGAGCGTATCGAGTCCGTTTTGCGATACATCCGCGTCGTAACGCATGTAGGTAAACATCTTCGGTTGTGCCGGTCCGCTTTGGCAAAACATGTCGCCCACTTCGCGATCAAGCGGCAATCCCACTTTGCAGTCGCCAAATACGCGGCAAAGAAAATCCTGTTCGTTTTTGGCGGCGTACATCAGCGCTGGGATGATCGTCTTCAATTCGTAGCCCAGGTGCATTTGCGAAGGCTTCAGCGCATCGTCCGCATTGGGGATGATGCCGGTACCCACAGCAACCACCAGCATCTTATCGTGGCCGGTTTGCCAGTTGACTTGGTACGGCTCAGTTGTTGCCATGAGAAATGCCTGAAAGGCAGGGTTGTTGTACATCGTCACGCCGCCATCCACAAACACGAAATTCTTGTCACCAAGCGTCACCACTTCGGGTGGAAAGAAGGTCGGTGCGGCGGTGCTGGCGCGGACTAATTTCCACAACGGCAGGCCAAGATTGCAATCAGCGCGGCTGCGTTCGTTGTATTTGGCGAAAGGATTATTCGATACTGGCCACGGCGAATCAGTCGTCGCATTGCGCATCACCATCATCAGCATGCATCTTAATTTCGCATCGCCAAGAGTGGTGGTTTCGCCCAACTCCGATTTGAGCATCCTGGCCAAGTTGTCATCGTCATACTTGTAATGCAATCGTTTCAACAGCGAAGCGGGATCAAACATTTCGGCACCGCTGTCCAGGTAGAACTTTCTGATTCGTGCCATGGGCATGCCAACAGCAATGCACGCAGCGATGATGGCACCAGTGGACGTGCCGGCAACAAAATCGAAGTAATCCGCGAGCACGAAATCCGGCCCGGCGTTCAATTCTTCGCGCAGCATGTATTCAATGCCTGCCAAAATTTCCACGCTGATCATGCCAAGGATGCCGCCGCCATCCATGGTGAGAATTTTTTTCGGGCCGGGTTGCCGGATACGTTCTGCCAGATTCATGCGTTCTGCCAGCTTCATGACCTCTCCCTGAGTTGCTTCAGCATTGCCGCTGCGTCAAGAATATGCACTTCACCCAAATGACGTTGCACCGTTTTCACCATGTCTTGCGTGCCGCCTGCACCATCGCCTTCGCGCCCGTTCCAGAGCGAGATAAAGCGGACTTTATTGGGGCCGTGTGCAAGTGCCGAATAAAGCATCCAGCGATTGTTGCGGGCATGTGCATTAGCTCCTTCGCACACTGGTCCCAGGCGATCCGGCATTTCGATCAACTTGATGATCGGATGCGCCTTGGCATCTCTAAAACGTTGTATCCACGCCTCTCCGGCAAAGGCAACTGAGGCTTGCAAAAATTGTGGCTCGTCGAAAGGAATATATATTTCGGTCGGAATGCCGCGCGCGAGACAGGCCTCGACGAACAAGAGGTCGCCACCACATGCGCCACCGCTAATCGCCAGATCATCGGCGTTGCTCTTAAGCTCATCGAGTTTTCGATCAATCGATGCCTTGACGATCACTTCCATTTCCGGTGGAAAGCGCGCATCTGCGCGCCCCACTTTGTCAATCATATGGCCGCTAAACAAGAACACCCGTCTGGGATGCAAAGGCGGTGTGAGTCGTGTGAGCTCTTGATCAAAAATCGCGATGGCAGCATTAATCACTTCTGCGCGAAAGCCGAGGTCGCGCAAAATGCACAATTGCTGACGCGATGAATCGAGTGCAAACCAATCCTTGTCCGCTGTGGCGACGGCGAAACGATAGGCTTTGACGGCTTTGCCCAAATCGTCTGCGAGCAGTTGCGCGTCAGCTTGCGTGACACGCGCCCAGTAATCATTTGGACATTTCGCAAGTGCTGCGCCGCTTGCCCACGTGACCGCGCCTACGAGCGCATCCATATTCACACTCGCACCAATATCGCCGCCGAGATGCCGCTGCAGATGGCACAGGGTCAGCGCATTGATACCCGAGTAGAAATGGCGTGGATCAAGCGAGAACGCTTTCACATACTGGGTAATCGACGCGTCGAGCAGCGCCTCTTGGCTCTTGGCGAGATCCACATTGCTATTGATGGTGGCACCTGCTACTCGCCAGCGGGATATCCATTCGTCTTTCTCAACGCGACCCATCAGCGCATAGCCCTGCGGATCGTTCGGATAGCTCTCCATGATCTTTTCGATCCACTCGCGAGCTTCCTCATGGCAGCCCAGCCGCCCCATCAGAACGCCGATTTTTTGCCGGCTCTCGCGATCTTTGGCATCAATGGCGTAAGCCATTTCGTATTGCTCAAGCGCGAAACCAAATTGATTGAGCTTGGTGAGCGCAGCCCCCGCCGTGCGAAGTGCTTCGCCGTGCAGCGCCCACGTGGGCGTCTCGTCAGCCAGCGCCAGCACGTCCCCTGCGCGGCTGTTCCGCCGCGCGACTTCGATCCGCATGCACCACGCATCATAAGTGCTCCAGAAATTGCTCGCGCCTTTAACTGCGAGACTGCGCCAATCCGGTTCTTGAAGACCAGGCAACAAGTTGTACACGGGGCTTGATTGATAGTTGTCGTCGCGCCGCGCTTCTATGGTCGCGCAGATATATTTCGTCAGCAGCGCGTGATCCGCCTGCAAAGTTGCCGGGGCGGGTGTGCCGCCGTTGCGGTGGTAGCGCAGCACACGGTCAGTGGCGATGTCGAAAGGCAGGCGGCCCTCGCGGCAGGCAATCACGATCACATCGCGCTCACGTAACGCATGACGCACACCCAGCTCGTACCAAACATTGGGGTTGTCAATGCTGGCATCAACGATGACCAAATCCGCGAGTAGCAATTCCTGAAACATGTCGCGGCGGATATCGCCCGCCTTCACTTCTTCGTCTGCGCGAAACGCCTCCAATCCAGCCGCTTCCACCGCCGGTTTGATGAACTCGGCGTAAACGCGGTCAAAATCGATCTCGTCTTTGATACCAAACGGCATCACGACGAACGCGTGCATTTTCATTGCGGTGACCCCACGCTTCGGCAGCATTGTCTGCCATGCGTATTGGCGGTAAGTATTACCCTTGTTTGAATTTCTTGCTGCTGATGTTAGTGGACAAGCGCCGCCTTCTTTGCAGTGTTCGTTGTCGAGGGTGGCGGGACAATAGAAATATGAAATGCACGAAATTGCAACGCCATATTTAACAAGACGACATTGTGTGACCAAACCCGACATCGCAGGCATATTCGCAACGCGTTTGGTCAATCGTTATAGGACAGCATAAATACCGCACTCGCAATCCGCGATCCCACGATCAGGGGATAGTCAGCTCTTCCGAAAAGATCGAAAATTCTTACGTGGTCTTTAGTGCGACGCCGTTAACGACGTCGGACAGCAATGACGAGAGTTCAATAGTGACCACCATTTCGCGCCGCACGCTGAAAATTTTATTGCGATTGCGAAGATTGCGAATGCAGCTGCTAATTTGGATTTGGGGGACACGCATGAAACGTACTCGCTTGGCCGCAGTCGCGGCATTTGTGACAATTACTGCGGGCATCGCAGCATTGCAAATTCAAGATCGCCACGCTGGTCTTGCTTATGCACAAAATGTGGCAGCCACGTCAACCACAAAATCCACCCCCGAAGCATCGAGCGTGGATCAGGACGCGCCTTATCGTGAGGCCTGTGCGCGTGAAGGCCTAAACGAATCAGAATGCGTGGGCCGCCTAATCTGGTTCAAGGCAACAGGTGGCAACGAACGCTTTCACACCTATACCTTTCAGCAGCGCGTTGGCGTAATGGTCGATTGGTTCCGCGTGCTCCGCAGCGATCAACGCGGTGATCGTTTCTGGGCTTGGGGAATCATCAACGATCCCGCCTGTTGCAAACCGGGCGATGCGAACTGTCCCGCTAAATCGGCGGACGAGACCTTTGGCTTCGACTGGTGCCCGGGTGACGATGTTCTGCTCAAATACATTGGCAAAAATGGCTATGTGGATCCGGCATGCGGCTTGAAAGACGCAGCGCTCGACGCAGACGATCCGCACAGCCAAAGCGGTAAAGTGGATCAGCGTCACTCTGCATGCGATCTCAAATTTGGCACGTCCACCGGCGCGCTTGGCTTTCGTAAGTTTCCCAACCCACGCTTCAATGCTGCAAAGTGGAAAAATCTAAATGGCGGCAATGCTGCGTGGTCTGGCTTTGCCACCACCAAAGTTGCGGCGACAGCCATTGAATCTGACAAGCGCGTGAGCAAATTAGCCGACGCTTCCGTTGAGCCACCATTTCTGATTGGCACCACTTGCGGCTCTTGCCATATTGCGTTTGATCCGCTCAAACCACCCGCAGATCCCGCCAATCCAAAATGGGAAAACATCAAAGGATTGGTCGGTAATCAGTACACGCGAATGTCGGAGCTGCTCGTTTCCGGCATGGCGAAGAACAGCCTGGAATACCAAATGTTCGCGCACGCACGGCCCGGCGTGACCGATACGTCGGCTATTTCCCACGATCAAATCAATAATCCCGGCACGATCAACGCATTGATCAATGTTGCGCAGCGTCCGGTGTTCAAAGGTGAGTCGATAACCAAATGGCGCAAGGCCGCGACTTGTCTCAAAGAACAGTACGAAGAGCGCGACGAAAGCAAATGCTGGTGCGAGCCGCGCCGCAACGGTAAGTGCTGGCAGAAGAGCACGCGGACTGATGACACCACGCAGGTGAATGTCGGCGGCAAAAAAATATCGCTGCCCGGTGTTCATCACATTCTTAAAGGCGGTGAAGATTCCATCGGCGCGCACGAAGCGATTCAACGCGTTTATTTCAACATTGGCTCCTGCGCCGAGCAATGCTGGGTTAATCACTTCGCCGATATGCGTCAGGTGGATCCTGAACAGCGCGGCTTTGGCCAAACGCCATTCAATATCGGCCAATGTCGGCGCGATTGTCCGAATTTCCGCGCGGTGGAAGATCGCTTGCAGAATTTGCTCGACTTCTTCACCTCCGCTGAGTCCGACGAGACCAATCTGCAATCCGCTCGCGCCAACGCCCGCAAAGCAAAAAATCCGAAAGCGCAGTATTCGCGCACCGACTTTACGGCCGAGCTTGAAAAAGAATTTGGTAAGGGTGGGATAGGTCGCGGACAAACCGTATTCGCCGAAAATTGCGCACGCTGTCATTCAAGCATTTCCGAACGCGAAGGCGGCTCGTTCAAAACCCGCGATTTCGCGGCCACCAATCAAGAACATCCGCGCAAAATACGCGCCGATTTTTTAGGCAACGACCAATCAACACCGATCACCGAGGTTGGCACTTTCCGTTGCCGCGCCATTCACTCGAATCATCGCGCCGGTCATCTGTACATGGAGTACGCATCGGAAACATTGCGCACGCGGCCTGCAGTTGCTGACATCCCGGAGCGTAACGAATTAAAGGATGGGGGTCGCGGCTATCCGCGCAATATCTCGCTGGTCAATGTTTGGGCCACAGCACCTTTCATGCATAACAACGCCATCGGGCCAGAAATTTGCGGGCAGCCTGCAAATAAGGAAAACGATTTTGATCGCTCACGCTATGTGGATGCAGACGGCAAGTTGCTTGCGTCTCAACCCAAGTGCGTGCGTTACGACCCAAGCGTGGATGGCCGCTTCGATCTCTATAAACGTTCGATGTACGAGTTACTGCATCCCAAAGAGCGCGGCATCAAACGCACCTTCACGAACGCAGATTTAATTGTCGATGTCGGCATCCGGTCGTTGAATGGGACGACCGAGAAACCGTTGCTTGGTTTTGGTCAGGTCAAGATCCCGGCCGGTGCTAGCGCAGGCTTTATCAACGGATTGCAACACAAAGAATTGATCGCCGATCTGTTCCTCGCCAAACGTGATCCTGCCAAGCTCGATGCGGCAGGAAAGAAGAAACTAATTCCGACCTTGCAGGCAATTGCTGATGATGTGCTGAAGCAGCCGTCCCGCTTTGTCGACATCTTGCGCGAAAAGCGCGATTTCCTCAGTGCCAATTATCAGACGTGCACACAAGAAATTGAAAACGAAGGACACCGATTTGGCGAAGATCTTGCCGAAGCCGACAAGAAGGCACTTACGGCCTTCCTCGCCACACTCTGAGTAGAAGGGAGATCAAGTCATGAAATTACCGATCACTTCCCGTTTTTGCCGTCGCTTGCATGTTGGCCTTGCTGCCGTTGCAGTCATCACCGTAAGCGCGTGCAGCAAGTTCGATACACCAAACATCGCCTTCGCCGCGCACGACAAAAATTACCAATCAAAACTCGATCTTGCGCAAGTGGACTACAAGCATCCGATTGCGCCCGCCGAACTCGCGAGGATATCGCCCGATTATCTGGCCTCGCTCAATCAAGAACAGCTTGACCAAATTTATGCGCGCCTGACCGCGGGCCCCATTCCCGATGGTGCTTTTGACGGTCGCATTTTGTTGCCGCGTGGTGGCAACGGAAAATTCCGGCTTTCGGAGGTGGTGGGTGGCTTTGCCGGTACCGCGCTGCATCTGAAGGGTTTGGTGGTGGAAGATATTGGCGAGGCGCTGTGGCGCGGCAAAGTATTTTTCAAAGAAGAGCGTGTGTTGCGCAACCGCATTGAAGATTTGTCTGTCCTGAAAAAAGTAGGCTTGGTTGAGGGGGAGCCGAAAAAAATTCTTTATGGTGGCAAGGAAACGTGGCTGCTGTTTCCGGCAAAACTGTATTGTGGCCAAAGCCTGCTTGACGCGCGCCGCGAGTCGATCATCATTGACTATTTTTTCACTGACGAAATTCCGGGCTACCAGGAAAGCCCCGACTTCCTCGCTGGTCGGCGTGGTCTCAGGGTGCGCGATGAGATTCGCATGATCCGGCCCGGACTTTATCTCGGTCGCGCTTATCTTGATCGCGGCTTTGCACTTAACTTCACGCTCTACGATAAAGCGGGCGACGAGAAGAGCCGCGCCGATTTCGCTAGAGATGGCAAGACGACTGAAGAATGTTGGTCAGGTACGCAAACGCGCGCCCTCACTGTTGCGGCCAAGTTGTGATCGGTGCCGGACGCGCCACCATGCAGCCCGATCATGAAGCAATTCCCGGCAATTCTCGCAGCGGCCTTGTTGCACATCTTCGCCAGCGAAACGTCCATGGCAAATGGCAAACCTGACACTGCGACATGGGTGGTTGATCCTGCCAAACCCGGAGACAACTTGCCGCCTCTCGGGCGCTCACTATTTGATCGGCTGGTTACAAAAGAACGCAACGGCAAAGTCGAGTACGACGTGCCATTCCCTTTCGAGAAACTGCTTGATCGGCTCGACGCGCAGCTAGTCCGCGATAAAGGGGCATCACAGCCGCCCAGCAAGCGCGTGCTGATTCCACTCGGCAGATCATTGCAGCGCACCGCTGCGGCACCTGACTACTTCAAATTTCCTCGTGTCGTTGTCGCCGCTGACTCGCAGCCCGTATCACCTTCTGCGTTGTTATTGAAGGATCGCATTTATCTTGGTTATCAGGAAAAATCCGATTTGCTAGAGGTGATCAGTTATAACGAAGCCGCAGGTCGCTTCGAGTTTCAGCTTGTCAAAAACTATCGAGGCGGTATTGCTCCGCAAGTTATCTACGCCAATCGCAGCCTTTGCTTTTCATGTCATCAAAACGGTGCGCCGATATTTTCGCGTGGATTATGGGAAGAGACCAACGCCAACCCCGAAATCGCCGCACGACTCATAGCCAGTGGCAAACGCTTTTACGGTGTTGCGCCAGAGCGTGGTGTTGATGTTCCATATGCCATCGACATCGCCATCAAGCGCGCCAACGGTTTTGCGCTCACACAGCGATTGTGGCAAGAAGGATGTGGCGGCGCTGACCTACCCGCGCGACGGTGCCGCGCAGCGTTGTTTACGGCGGCCTTACGCCATGTGCTTGCCGATGGGCGTAAGGCGACGAGTACATCTTCTCTTACCGACATTGCCGCCCTCGCACAGTTTCGCGCCGAGTCTATTCGCCGCTGGCCTGCCGGTCTTGCGCTGAGCGCTTCGGACATTCCCAACCGAAATCCGCTGCATCGTCACAACGATGGCGTCAGCTACGAGGTTGGGCGAACGGCTTCTGCACACATCGCGGCGCGCTTCGACCCATTGACACCAAGCGTGAGCAGCGAGACTTGGCGCGCAGATTCGCCAGATGCAATTAACGATTTGGTCAGTGGACTGACTGAATTTGTTTCAGCCACTGATCGCAAGCGTCTCGAGGCCACACTTGCCGCGCGGCCAGCTAGCCACACGCAACACCGCTTGCCTTGCCGCTTTGAGTATGAATCTGCGCAAGTGTCAGTGCAATGTGAATCCAGTGAAAACAAATCATCGGCAAAGCTTGGCGGAACACTGGATCTGAAGCGCAGTTCAGGACGATTGGATTATTTGACGCTACCGGAAAGCGGTGCGATTAACGCCATCTTAATCGTTGGCACTGCTTCGAATTCAGGCAAAAAAATAACAGTCAAGCCCGACGCCGCCCAACGGCAACGAGGAGCCGATGGCAATCCACTGGCACGTATCACTTTTTATTTCTCAGCCAATGATCGTACTCAGGGAAGTGCTGCCATCGAAATGCGTCAGGAGTTCAGCGCGATTGAAGATGCCGTGACGGCACTGGCAGAAAGCGAGGCGGGCGCAAAACTTTTTTCTACTGACACCTTTCCGCGTGAACAGCTATTCGCTGCAATTTTTAGTCGGCTAGGTTTACCGAACATTACTGGATACTGCGCGGCGGCAGAAAAACTTCCACCGCCACAATTGGAAATTATTGCCCCGGCACCAAGTACTCAATCAACAAACGTTGCAGACCGCGCCTTGCCAGCCTTTTATCCTTACTGCGCCGCGTGCCACGGCGGTTCGGATTCGTCTCCGCCCAACTTTCTTCGTGGTGACAATGCGCAAGTCGCCGCACAGCTTCGGCACTGCGCGCCGCGGCTTTATGTGCGCTTGGCAATAGCTAATGTGCCGCCGCAGCAGCGAGACAAGACGCCGATGCCGCCTGAAAGCATGCTGCCCGCATTCGACACAGACATCGCCAGATGGCGCGCGAGCCCGGCGCGCGCGGCGCTGCTCGCGCAAGTTGGTGAATGGCTCAAGACTGAAACCGGCCACGCGCCGGATTTGAATCAAATGCTCGCCGGCGGTTATGAAAACTTGCGTTCCTGCCTGCCGCTGCATTGATATTGCATCGGAGAACAAAGGGAAAACGATATGAATAAAGTATTCGGCAGCATCAAAGAAATAACGAGCCCCTGGAAACGGCGCTTTGTCATTCTTTTTCTCTTCACTATCGTCATCCCAATGATCGTTGGCGTATGGCTATTGAATCGCTTCATCGGCGACACGCCGGTGGACTATGCAAGTCCCACCGAGCATTTCAAGTACGGCTCCACCGGCGGCGAGCACGAGATGGGTTTTCCATATTGGATCTGGCGGACGATGCCGGCAATTTGTCCGCAGCATCTTCCCGCTGGAGGTTATCAATCGGGTTATCAATCGCTCGGGATGATTTATGAAAAGAATGCCGACGGTACTGAAAGGGATGTGCCGGTGGGCACTTCAAAGCGGCGCTATCAGGGTGTTGATCGCGTGTTTCTCAATTGCGCTGTGTGCCATACGAGTACGGTGCGGGCAGCGCCGGATAAAACCGCCACGCTTGTCCTCGGCATGCCTGCGGCGACATTCAACATAAAAGGATTTCAGGAATTTTTCTTCCGCTGCGCCGCCGATCCCAAATTCTCGAAGGAATACATCCTCCCCGAAATACAGCGACAAGGCGGTGATCTCGATTTGCTTGATCGTTATCTCGTTTATCCCGTGGCTATCGCGATCATGCGCGACCGCGTGCTCGCGTTGGCCGGACGTTTCGATTGGGTTTTCAAACAACAGGATTGGGGCCCGGGGCGGGTTGATACGTTCAATTCTGCGAAAGTAATTTTCAATTTCCCGATGACGCATTTGGACCCGAAAGAGTTGGACGCACCTGCCGACTTTCCTTCGCTTTGGCGTCAGCGTCAACGTAAAGAGCCGCGCGAAATGCAACTACATTGGGATGGCAATAACACCACGGTCGAAGAACGCAACAAGAGCGCTGCTTTCGGTACTGGCACCACCCCGCCCACCATTGATCTCGCGCGCATCCGGCGCGTCGAGGACTGGATCATGGATGCTACGCCGCCATTGTTCAAAGACTTCTTTCCCATCGATACCAAGCTCGCCGCCGAAGGTGCGCCGATCTACAAGCAATATTGCGCCAGCTGCCATGGCGCATCGGGTAGCGATTTCACCGGCGAACATGTGGGACAGGTTGTACCGCTCGCACAGATCGGAACTGATCGCCGCCGCCTCGATTCCTACGCGTCCACGTTGGCCGTTAATCAAGCCACGTTGTATGCGGGCTATCCGTGGCGCTTTACCCATTTCACCAAAACGCATGGCTACGCCAATTTGCCGTTGGATGGACTCTGGTTGCGCGCGCCTTATTTGCACAACGGCTCGGTTCCAAGCTTGCGCGATTTGCTTGAACCCGCAGCAAAACGGCCAAAGACTTTCTATCGTGGCAATGATGTGTACGACGCGCTTAACGCAGGATTTGTCTCTACCGTCGCGGAAGCGAACGGCAAGAAATTCTTTCGCCTTGACACCACACTGCCCGGTAACGGCAATGGCGGTCATGAAGGCAAAACTTATGGGACCGAACTTAGTGCGGTTGAGAAGACGGCACTGATCGAGTTCCTGAAAACATTCTGAAAGGTAACGCCATGAGTGCCCTTTTCTTTCGAAGAACGTGGTTTAAATTACTTGCCGTCATCGCAATCATCGTTGGCATTATCGGCGCATGGATTGGCTATGACCGTGGCTTTCGCGAGCATCCGCAACCCGACTGGGTCACCGCGACGCCGGAAATGCGCTTCAAGTACGGCTCCATCGGCGCAGAACATGATGCGGGTATACCGTATTGGATCTTCTATGTTTTGCCGAGAATCTTCCCCGAGAAACTGACGCAGGATGGCAAGATCATCCCGGGCGGTTACGCGGCGCTGGGCGTTCCCTGGGAGCAAGGACAGGAACTGCCGTCGGGCTTTACCAAGAAAAAAATCGGCTTTGATCGCGTCGCCAATAACTGCGCCGTTTGTCATACCACCACTTACCGCGCATCACCGGATTCAAATCCCACCTTTGTGGTCGGCGGTTCTGGACACACCACCAATGTCGAAGGATTTTTTCGTTATCTCATCGACTGCGCCAAAGATCCGCGCTTCAACGCCGACATCCTGATGGCCGAAATCAACCGCGTGACCGATCTGGATCTCATCGACAAATTGCTCTATCGCTTCGTCATTATTCCGATTACCAAAAAACGCTTGCTCGAACGCGAAGCGCAGTTCGCGTGGGTTTATCGCAAAGACTTTCCAGATTGGGGACGTGGCCGCGACGACGCGATGAATCTCACCAAATATTTCATGATCAAAGCACCGATGGATGACACTTTCGGGCCTACCGACATGCCATCAATCTGGAATTTGAAAAAGTATGTTTGGGAAAAAGGCCATCGCATGAATTACGCCGGCGACAGTCACGATCCACAATCGGTGATCATGGATTCGGCGTTGGGTTTGCTCGGTGCCGCCCCCGCCAATAAGGAAGATTTTGTCGGTCAAGTGAAATGGTTAAAAGAATATCTCTCCGCATTACCGGCACCAAAATATCCATTCCCAATTGATACCAACAAAGCGAACACCGGCAAAACGCTATTCGATGCCAACTGCGCGCAATGCCACGCCAGTGACAAAACGGGTACTACGTTAGCGCTCGCGGAAGTTGGCACTGACCGCGGGCGGCTCGATTCGTGGAACAAAGGTGCCGCGATCAAAGCCAATCAAGTGGTCAAAGAAATGGGACTGGAACGCCGTGGCTTGGTGGAAGAAGATTTGAAAGGTTACGTGGTCGCGTTTCTCGATGGCATCTGGCTCAAAGCACCTTACCTGCATAACGGCTCGGTGCCAACGCTGCGAGATCTACTGGAGCCTGCCGCGCAGCGGCCCAAAGTATTCTGGCGCGGCTACGATGTCTACGACCAAGCGAAAGTCGGTTTCGTCACCGATACCCAAGACGCACAACGGATAGGCACCAGAATGGACACCAGCGGAAAAGGTGGCGGCAATCAGGGGCACGAGTTTGGTACGACATTGTCAGCCACAGAAAAGGATACGCTCGTGGAGTATCTGAAAACGTTATAAGCGCGCTTCTGTTGTTCGGGGATTGGTGGAGGTAACTTTGCTTCCACCCATTACGTCATAAGAGGGACGCCAAGATGGGCGAAACAACACCACTCAGCTTGCTATAGCCGGTACTGCTTGGATGAATTTCATTTTGCCAATCGCCGCTCGCTCGAGCAGTGCCCAATTGAGCACGCTCCAAAGTGTCACGAGTATCAACGACATGGATGTTCCGCTGCGGGTCATGCAATTGAAGCAAGCGATCCGCCAAGCTGCCCAGTACGAAATCAGAAACATCATTCCAGCGGCTCTCTGGAATCTTTGCGGCAACCATTGCCGGACAAAGCCACGGCCCGCTGGGAATCCGCACGCCCAGAAATGTGGTCGGTGAATCGCGTGGCGCTGCTTTATCGTAAGTGTGAATAAGGATTGGTTTGCCCTTGCAAGTGCTACGGGCAGCATCGCGCATCGAGAAAATTTTTTGGTAGCCATCGGACACAACATCAAGTGTTTTTTCCAGTTGATCCAGATCGCAATATGCCTCAGGTGCCAAGTCATCGCGCTGCTTGCGCACCGCTGCAGGGATGATCCACTTTGTATCATCAATGACATCATTGCCGCCACCAGAAAGCAAAATAGCATCCCAGCCGATACCGCCGGTGATTTCACTTTGAAGTACAGGGTTGTTGCGCATCTTGATCATGTTGCGAATGGTGTCTCCCGGCATTGCACAGTTCACAATAATCGTATCTTGAGCGACGCGAATACTATTGAGCAGATTTGCGCCAGGAATCGCATTCATGCTGAACCACGAATCACCTTCAGCGAGAATCTTGCAAGGATAGGTTGACGGTTTGTGAAACGGATCATCGTCGTCGAGTTGCTGTTGCCAAACAACGACGGCATTTTTTGAAAGTACTTTGCGTGGCATGACTGCCTCCGTGCGCTGGTTGTGCTGGTTGTGCTGGTTGTATTGGCCAATAAAACTGGCTACGTAAACACATCGCTGATTACGTTTTTTACTCCACCAGTCAGGATATGTCGATCCCGTGATCGCGGCAGGTGCATCAATCGCGGGTATGGCCGGCTGCTTCACCGATCCGGATGCTCACTCCCAGACGCTTTGAGCCAACACTCACAACTTCACCATGCACGCGAGGAGCAGCTCCCGCAAACTCGATTCTGTCTGACGCGGCTGACCACGAATCGCACCGACACGGATTGATTAATTCAACTCACTCAGGCGGTGCCGGACCGGTGGAGTCACGCACCACCAACTCGACTTCAACTTCGGTAGCTGCTTGCACCGGCAAATTGCTAAGCGAGGCAATTAACCGGTCGGCGACGGTTTGCCACATTTGTTTGGTTGGTACATGCAGTGTTGTTATCGATGGCTGAAGGTGGAGAGCCATCTCGAGATCATCGAATCCTACAATTGAGAGCGCATGGGGCACCGCGATGCCCATCGCCTTCGCTTCAAGCACTGCGCCGAATGCCAGCACGTCGTTACCGCACAGAATGGCCGTCGGTCCCGGTGTCGCCGACATCAGTACGCGAAAACCCTCACGCGCTTCGGTAAGACTGTATTTACGCTCCACCATGTATTGTGGCGCCAAGCCGAGTCCCGCTACTTCTAACGCTTGCCTCACACCAGCGACACGAGCCGAGGCACGATCATTGTCGCACGTGATACCCGCCAGCATGGCAATGCGGCGATGCCCGAGGTCGAGCAAGTAGCGCACCGCCTGGCCGATTGCGCGTGCGTTATCGAAGCCGACGCAGATAAGCCCCGGCGGTGGCGGATAAGTCATGGTGTGGACAACCGGCAAGTCGCGCTGACGCAAAAAATTGAGCAGCGCGGGACTTTGGCCGACACCGCATAGCACCAGTGCATCGGCACCGCGCATCACCAGATTCATGGCTTGTTGTGCCTCAGTATCGACGCTATATCCGCTGGTGGCGATCAACAGTTGCAAGCCGGCATCCGCCAGCCGTTGCTGCAAGGCATCGATGGCCTTGGCAAAAATTGCGTTATCGATGGTCGGGAAAATGGCACCCACGGTGCCGCTACGCTGCAGCTTGAGTGCGCGGGCACCTGCGTGCGGGACATAACCCAAGCGCGCCACGGCCTCGATCACGCGAGTGCGCAGTGTTTCGCGGACCGAATCGGGCTTATTCAGGACGCGCGAGACGGTGGCGGTCGAGACGCGTGCCGCGCGGGCTACGTCCTCAATATTCGGTTGCACTAAATCTTTTACGTTCATAACGTTAAATGTAATCGATTTCTCAACTCATTCAAAGATATATTGACAGTGAAATGGTGAAATGACTGATTTCCATTGCTAGTGTTGACAGATATTCAATCTGCTTGCATACTCAATTTTCATGAAATCGATTACAAATTTCCAGCGATTGTTGATAACTGTGGCCAGTATATTGGGCGCGTTGCTCGTGGTCGGCGTAATTTGGTATCTGCTTACATCGGTGTTTGGCGTGATTTCTGCCGCCCAGTTTCCACCGCCTGTAGAGGTGGGTGCAGCATTTATGCAAATCGCAACTGAAGGTTACGCCAATGGCCGCTTGATTGAGCACGTGTGGCGCAGCGTTTTTTTAGTGACGATGGGGTTTGTGGTGGCATCCAGCTTGGGTGTCGTGCTTGGCTTGGCAATGGGCGCGAGTCGCACTGTAGAGGCGCTGGTGAACCCAGTATTCCTGGTGCTGCGGCCCATTCCACCGCTGGCGTGGATTCCGCT
>JANMQR010000135.1:0-4346 GCA_031370625.1 Burkholderiales bacterium
CATCGACCTCGAACAAAATGGTGTGGCACGCAAACGTGGCGCCGGGCGACATCGTGATCGTGGACCGCAACTGCCATAAATCGATTTTGCACGCGATCATCATGACGGGTGCGAACCCGATTTTCTTGATGCCGACGCGCAATCATCTCGGCATCATCGGCCCGATTCCGCTGGAAGAATTCTCGGCAGAGAATATTCGCAAAAAAATCGATGCGAATCCGTTTATCAAAGACAAAACCGCGAAGCCGCGTATTTTGACGATCACACAATCGACTTACGACGGCGTGCTTTATAACGTTGAGACGCTGAAAGAAACGCTGCACGGGCAAGTCGAGACGCTGCACTTTGACGAAGCCTGGTTGCCGCACGCGACCTTCCACGATTTCTACAAAAACATGCACGCGATTGGTAAGGATCGTCCGCGCTCGAAAGAAGCGATTATTTACGCGACGCATTCCACGCATAAATTGCTCGCCGGTATTTCGCAGGCTTCACAAATTATTGTGCAGGATTCGGTTGAACGGAAATTGGATCGTCACTCGTTTAACGAAGCCTATTTGATGCACACCTCAACATCACCGCAGTACGCAATTATCGCGAGCTGTGACGTGGCGGCTGCAATGATGGAGCCACCGGGCGGCACGGCGCTGGTTGAGGAATCAATCATGGAGGCGCTGGACTTCCGCCGCGCGATGAAAAAGGTTGAAGGCGACTTTGGCAAAGACTGGTGGTTCAAGGTGTGGGGCCCGGAAAAATTCGCGGACGAGGGCGTGGGCTCGCGTGAAGATTGGGTACTGAAAGCGAATGAAGAGTGGCACGGCTTCGGCAATCTCGCGCCTGGTTTCAACATGCTTGACCCGATCAAATCCACCATCGTCACGCCGGGTCTGGATGTGTCGGGCAAGTTCGCGGAGACGGGAATTCCGGCTTCGATTGTGACGAAATTTTTAGCCGAGCATGGCGTGATTGTGGAGAAGACCGGGCTCTATTCGTTCTTCATCATGTTCACGATTGGCATCACCAAAGGTCGCTGGAATACATTGCTCACCGCGCTGCAACAGTTCAAAGACGATTACGACCGCAATCAGCCAATGTGGAAGATTTTGCCAGAATTTGTTGCCACGCAGCCGCGCTATGAGCGCGTGGGCTTGCGCGATCTGTGCCAGCAAATTCATGACATGTACAAGGCTCGCGATATCGCGCGGCTGACGACTGAAATGTACACATCGAACATGGTGCCCGCAATGAGCCCCGGCGATGCGTTTGCGAAAATGGCGCATCGTGACGTGGATCGGGTTGAGATTGATGATCTGGAAGGCCGCGCCACCAGCGTGTTGTTAACGCCTTATCCGCCCGGCATTCCGCTGCTGATTCCCGGTGAGCGATTTAACAAAACGATTGTGCAATATTTGCGTTTCGCACGTGATTTCAACGCGACTTTCCCAGGCTTTGAGACGGATGTGCATGGCTTGATCGAGGGCGAAAAAGATGCAAACGGAAATCCAGTGTTTTACGTCGATTGTGTGCGCTAATACATAAAGTCCAGTGGAGTTAATGAGAGCCAACAATGAGTGAAGCCAACCAAATCAAGCACGCTTTAGTCGTTGACGATGACGGTGTTTTCGTCGAGCAATTCACGCGCATTTTGAAGCGGCTCGGCTATGAAGTCAGCGAAGCCAGAGATGGCATGGCAGCGCTGGAGCTTTGCCGAACGAAGCAGTTCGAAGTGGCGATTATCGATATCCGCATGCCGCGTTTGAACGGGATCAGTTTCGTTAACAACGTGAGGCGCATGTCGCCTGGCGCGTTATCGAGAGTTATTTTTGTCACATCACTAGACGACGCGACGCTGCGACAGGACGCCAAAATGGCAGGCGGAGCCATGTTCCTGGTTAAGCCAGTGACCGCAGATGCCATCATTGCCGCCGTCACCGGGAATGCCCCAACTGTCGAGCGTCGGGTAGTTAGCGAGAACGCTGGTGCGGCAAGTGCATTGGACACGGTGCGCGACAGCTTCGCGCGGCAGGGCATCATGAAGACCTTGGGCGCCACGCTTGCGAAGGTAGCATCCGGCACTTGCGAAATTACGCTGCCATATCGCGCAGCACTTTCGCAACAGCATGGATTTTTTCACGCAGGTGTGGTGTCGACAATTGCGGATTCTGCGGCGGGCTACGCTGCGTATTCATTGTTTCCCGCGGGCAGCTCGGTACTCACGGTGGAATTCAAAATCAATTTACTGGCACCCGCCGATGGTGAGAATCTTCGCGCGACCGGCCGAGTGATCAAGCATGGCAAGACGCTCACCATCTGCGAGATGCAGGCCTTCATCACCAAAAGCGGCGAAGAAAAATTGTGCGCGCACGGCATGTCAACCTTGATGTGTTTGAAAGACAGCGCCAGCCTTCAAGCCGGCTAGAGTCGTAGCGGTTAGCGCGGTCAAGCGCACGCTTTCACAACGTAATTTTTCCTCCTAACCCGACATAAGTTTTCCGAGCAATCGGGGGATAGCGCACGGGTTGGATTCGTTTGATGATGCTGCACGTTGCATGCTGAGGACAATTCGGCAGGCGCGTGCAGTGGGCCATAAATTTTAGATGCCCACGCGAACTATCCCGCTAATCACATCATCCGGAGAAAACATCATGGGCAAGCACGGTGCTATGCAACGCGGCGAAAATCCGCCGAAATCAACGTACTACGAGCAAGGCCGTTTTGGCCGCATGTTTCCCACGCTCGAGCCATTCGCCGCCGATACGCCGACAATTCGTGCGGCGCTCATGAAAATCGGCGAGAAGGGCGGGATCATGGATGCACAGGATGATCCAACCGCAACGGCGAAAGACCTCATCATCAACCCCGCGCTGAATGTAAATAATCCCAACAATCCGTCGATGACGGCAGGCATGACCTTCCTCGGCCAATTTGTCGACCATGACATCACGCTCGATACCACGTCCAGTCTTGAACAGCAGGTGGACCCGGAGGCGATTCAGAATTTTCGTACGCCAACGCTGGCGCTCGATAACGTGTACGGCCAGGGTCCGCTGAACAGCGCGCATTTGTACGATGCGACCGATCCCGTGAAGCTACTGGTTGAGCTAAATCCCGGCTCGCCAGCGCAATCTCGGCTGGGCGCGCAACGGTTTGATTTGCCCCGCAATAGCCAGGGCACGGCGTTGATTGGTGATGTGCGCAGTGATGAAAATATGGTGCTTTCGCAGCTGCACATGGCGTTTCTGCGCTTTCACAATGCGTGCGTGGATCATGTGCGCGCAAACACGACACTCACTTCACCGATGGCCGTGTTTAATGAGGCCCAACGGCTGGTGCGTTGGCATTATCAATGGATTTTGATTCACGAATTTTTGCCCAAGACCTGTGGGCAGGCGGTGGTTGATGACGTCTTGAAGCATGGTCGTAAATTTTATAAGTGGCGGAACGAGCCGTTCATTCCCGTCGAGTTTGCGGTCGCCGCTTATCGATTCGGTCACACCCAAGTGCGACCATCGTATCGCATGAATTTTGGTCCGGCGGTTGGCGGCGATGTGTTCTTGCGGCTTTTTGTCGACACCCCTGCCAATTCAGCAAGCCCTGACCCGGATGACATGCGCGGCGGTATCAGAAAGCCACGCCGGTTTATCGATTGGCAAACATTTTTTGATTTTGGCGATGGCAATGTGCGGCCGAATAAAAAACTCGATACCAAATTATCGAGCGTGTTGATGGATTTGATTGGCTTCCCGGCAGGCGAGCCGCAATCGCTCGCGCAGCGTAATTTGCTGCGGCATCTCACCTTCAAATTGCCGTCCGGACAAGCCGTGGCGAAGGCGATGAAGTTGCCGGTATTGCCCGATGGTGATTTCGCCGACCTCGCTGCTCATGGTCTCGATAAACGCACGCCGCTGTGGTTCTACGTGTTGCGCGAAGCCGAGAAAGTAGGGAATGGCGAACGCCTCGGCCATGTCGGTGGACGTATCGTTACGGAAGTTTTCATCGGCTTGATGGAGGGTGACTCCACCAGCTATTTGAAGCAAGACAATTCGTGGGTGCCGTCACTGCCATCGGCGGGCGGTGCAGGCAAATTTGCGATGACCGACTTGCTTAAATTTGCGGGCGTTGTGCCCGCGTTGGTATGAAATCTCGTCAATTCGTCTAATGCCGTCATCGCTGATATTCACAACATAAACCCCAGAAGGGAAGCGGGGGGTGTTGGCAAAAAAAATAAAAAAAACAAAAACCCGATGGGGGGTGGGTGATAGGAGGGGGGGTGTTTTTTTTTTTTTTGTGGGGGAGGTGTTTTTATAAAAGAAAATTTATAAAAACCAAAAAAAAAAACCCCCAAC
>JANMQR010000156.1:0-8439 GCA_031370625.1 Burkholderiales bacterium
CGCGCACGTGCATGTTTTGCCGCGACCGCCATGCCCACACCACGGCGACGCTCAAGTGCGCCCGATGCTTCGAGCAAGCTATACGCCTTCGATACCGTCATGGGATTCACCGCCAGTGCAGTAGCCACATCTCGTACCGAGGGCAACTCATCACCCGCTGCAAGCTGCCCACCCGCCACCAACCTGTTCACCTGATCTACAAGCTGTTTGTAGATCGGATCAGTACCGCCGGTGGTGACGGAAAACAATGCAGAGGCGGGTGGTGCGGCGTTGGGAGGCATGGCGTCACAAATAAAGTTATAAAGTTGTATTGGTGTATCACTACAATAATACACATAAGATAAAATTGCAAGCATTTTTTATTGGGTAATGAATCGCGCTGGCTAATATTCGATCAGCCGCGCAAGGCGCGCTGAACGAGCCGCATTGAGCAAGCGGCGTCAAACTAGCTAATAAGTCCATTTATTTTTAAAAATATCGCTGTGCCACCCAGAACCTATAATTACTTTTATGCTGTCGATTCATTTCCGTCAATTTCTACATCCTTCTGAAAATCATGCAAATTCAAAATCACACATTTCTCGTCGCCGGTGGCGGCTCTGGCCTCGGCGCTGCTACCGCGCGTCTGCTTGTCGCTCATGGCGGCAATGTTGTTCTAGCTGACATCAATGCCGAAGGCGGCAACAAAATGGCGACCGAGTTGGGCAGCCACGCAAAATTTATTGAAACCAATGTTTGTGACGAAGCGAGCGTGCAGGCGGCAGTTGCGCTGTGTACCTCCGCATTTGGCGGCATTCATGGCGTGTTGAATTGCGCCGGTGTGGCACCGGGCGAACGCGTGGTCGGCAAAACCGGACCGCATTCATTGGCCAATTTTTCACGCACGATCAGTATTAATTTGATTGGCACCTTCAACGTGATTCGCCTCGCCGCTGCGGCCATGAGCACGCAAGCGCCGAACGCGAATGGCGAACGTGGTGTGATTATCAATACCTCATCCGTGGCGTCATTCGAAGGACAAATCGGCCAAGCCGGTTATGCGGCATCGAAGGCGGGCGTGAACGGCATGACCTTGCCGATTGCGCGTGAACTGGCGAAATTTGGCATTCGCGTGATGACGATTGCCCCCGGTATTTTTGATACGCCGATGTTGCAAGGCATGAGTGACGAAATCCGCGCATCCCTCGGCGCACAAATCCCCTTCCCGGCGCGTCTCGGCCGCCCTGATGAATATGCGGCGCTGGCGAAGCACATCATTGAGAACGAAGTGTTGAATGGCGAGGTGATTCGCCTCGACGGGGCGATTCGGATGGGGGCGAAATGACGCACTCGGCTTGCGGTTCAAGGGCATAGCCCGCCGAAACGCAGCTGCCGATGCGTCATCCCCGCGCCCCGAAAGGGGCCCCCATCGAAAGGCGGGGATCCAATTAAAACTGTCACCCTGGCGACAACTTTTCTCGCTGCAAAAAGCGGATAATTTAAGTCTAACTTTTGATCCTGGAGCATTCCATGTTGTTTGACACCCACATCACCGACGACACCGACGCGCTGCGCGACTCTGTAAAACGCATGTGCGATGCCGAGCTGGCACCACGCGCCGCCGCCATTGACCATGACAATCATTTCCCGATGGATATGTGGAAAAAGTTTGGCGATTTGGGGCTGCTCGGTATTTCGGTGGCGGAAGTATATGGCGGCACCGGCATGGGCTATTTGGCGCATACGGTGGCGATGGAAGAAGTTTCGCGCGCATCGGCATCCGTTGGCCTCGCATACGGCGCGCATTCGAATCTTTGCGTAAACAATTTGTATTTGAACGGCAGCGAAGCGCAGAAGAAAAAATATTTGCCAAAATTATGTTCCGGCGAATTCGTCGGCGCACTCGCAATGAGCGAGCCCGGTGCGGGCTCGGATGTGGTGGGATCGATGGCCTGTAAAGCTGAGAAAAAAGGCGACCGCTACATCGCCAACGGCAACAAGATGTGGATCACCAACGGGCCGCATGCAGATGTGTTGATCGTATACATGCGCACCGCGCCGAAAGAAATGGGCTCGAAAGCGATGACCGCGTTCATTGTTGAAAAAGGCTTCAAAGGTTTCCGCACCGCGCAAAAACTCGACAAGCTCGGCATGCGCGGTTCGGACACTTGCGAGCTGGTATTTGAAGATTGCGAAATACCGGAAGAGAATATTTTGGGCACGTTCAACGGCGGCTCAAAAGTATTGATGAGTGGCCTCGATACCGAGCGCACCGTGTTATCTGGCGGCCCGCTCGGCATCATGCAGGCGGCAATGGATTTGGTGCTGCCCTACATGCACGAGCGCAAACAATTTGGTCAGGCGATTGGCACATTTGGCTTGATGCAGGGAAAAATGGCGGACATGTATGTAGCACTCCAATCCTCACGCGCATTCACATATCGCGTCGCGCAGATGCTCGATCAGGGGCGCGGACGTGCGGCGCGTAAAGATGCGGCGGCGTGTATTTTATATGCCTCAGAATGCGCAGTGAAAGTCGCACTCGAAGCGATTCAAGCGCTCGGTGGCAATGGCTATATCAACGAATATCCGGCGGGCCGTTTGCTGCGCGATGCGAAGTTGTATGACATCGGTGCGGGAACCAATGAGATTCGTCGGATGCTGATTGGAAGGGAATTGTTTGGGGAATCGGCGTAGGAAACCTCTAAAAGTCGTCATTCCGGCGAAGGCCGGAACCCAGTCCTTCGTATGTTAAACCCTTGGGTGGACTGGGCCCCGGCCTCCGCCGGGGTGACGATTTTCATCGGAAATTCCCATGAGCTAAAAACGCATCGAGCTATTCAGTATTTATTTTTCACCAGGAGAACACCATGTCAGACTCAATCGTAATCGTCGCCGCAAAACGCACTCCCATCGGCTCAATGAACGGTCAGCTATTACCGATGACCTCACCACAACTAGCATCGGTCGCCATCAAGGCAGCCGTCGCGCAATCGGGTTTAAAAGTCGAGGACATCACCGAGGCCATCATCGGCTGCGTGCTACCCGCTGCACTGGGTCAAGCACCGGCGCGTCAAGCGGTACTCGGCGCAGATTTGCTGAAATCAACCGCCTGCTCGACAGTCAACAAAGTCTGCGGCTCCGGCATGAAAACCGTGATGATGGCGCATGACGCCATCCTTGCGGGCTCAGCCGACGTGATCGTGGCCGGCGGCATGGAATCAATGTCGAACGCGCCGCACATGCTGCCCAAGGCGCGCCAGGGCTATCGCTATGGGCATTTCAAGGCGCTGGATCATATGGCATTTGATGGCCTGGAAAATGCGTATGACGGCAAATCGATGGGCATTTTCGCCGATGCAACTGCCGCGAAATACGGCTTCACGCGCGAGATGCAGGATGCGTTTGCGGCCGAGAGTGTGAAGCGCGCGCAGGCAGCAGTGGCCAGCGGCGCATTCAAAGCCGAGATCGCCGGTGTGACTGTTTCGGGTAAAGGTGGCGATGTTATTTTGGCGACGGACGAGCCACCGGGACTGTGCAAGCCTGAAAAAATTTCGTCATTAAAACCTGCGTTCAACAAAGACGGCACCGTGACCGCAGCTTCGTCATCATCGATTTCTGATGGTGCCGCGATTTTGATTTTGATGAAAGAATCTGATGCCAAAGCCAAAGGCATCACGCCACTCGCGCGCGTGGTCGGCCATGCGTCGAACGCGCATGAGCCGGAGTGGTTCACGACGGCTCCCGTCGGTGCGATCGATAAGCTGCAAAAGAAACTCGGCTGGAGCCCGACTAATGTGGACCTCTATGAAATCAATGAAGCCTTCGCAGTCGTGACTATGGCGGCGATGAAGGATCTGAATTTGCCACATGACAAAGTGAACGTAAATGGTGGCGCATGCGCGCTCGGCCATCCCATTGGCGCGTCCGGTGCGCGGCTGATTGTGACGCTGATTCACGCCTTAAAAGCGCGTGGCGGTAAGCGCGGGATTGCGTCGCTTTGTATTGGTGGCGGTGAGGCGACGGCGTTGGCGGTGGAGATTATTTAGTTTTAAAACACTATCACTGGAGCGGCTTTTAGAGCATCTTTGCTTTGAACGCCGCTCTGGCGCTCGACTCTTAATTTATTTTTTCTTGCCACTAAGCATGACGAGACATAAAAATGTGTAACCTTCCCCCGCGTAGGCGGGGGCCTAATTTTGCGTCCGATGTCATGCTGCGAAATTGGATCCCCGCCTACGCGGGGAAAGGTGCTTTTTATATATCTCATCATATCCAGCCCCACCGGAAATCAATATGAAAACCATCTTAATAATCGGCGCATCACGCGGTCTCGGCCTTGAATTCGTACGCCAATATCGTCACGACGGCTGGGAAGTAATCGCCACCCATCGTCGCGCGGTGGACGGCAAAAAACTTGCTGCGCTCGGCGCAGAAACACTTATCCTCGATACAACAGATGCGACATCAATCGCTGCATTTTCTGAAGCGTTAGGAAAAAGATCGCTCGATGTTGCGATCTACAATGCGGGTGTTTATGGACCACGTGAAGCATCGGTAACAGCACCCGCCTCGCTCAAAGATTTCGATAGCGTCATGCACGCAAACGTATTCGGCGCGATGCAGCTAATTCCAATCGTTGCACCACGCCTGATTAAAAACAAAGGCACCTTCGCCTTTGTCTCCAGCATGATGGGATCTATTGGCGGAATGTCCGGCCCAAATGGTGTCACCTATCGCGCAAGCAAAGCGGCGTTAAATGCTGTCGTTAAAGCCGCCTCATTGGAATACGCGTCGAAGGACATCAAAGCATTCGTGATGCATCCAGGCTGGGTGCAGACGGACATGGGCGGCGCAGGTGCGGATATCACGCCGGAAGTCAGCATCACCGGCATGCGCAAGGTGATTGCGGGCGCATCAGCAAAACACAACGGTGGATTTTTCAACTACACCGGCGAAGAAATCACGTGGTAACGCACATCAAAATCTTGCTGCTGATTTGCCTCGCATGCACGATGGTGGCGTGCTCAAAAAAATCGGAAGACAAACCTAAAACTGCTGAGCAAACCCAAGCTGAAAAAGCGGCTGCGGAGAAAATGGTGCGCGACAATCCGGTTTATGGCGAGCAAATCAAAGCGCTCGATAAAGCTAAAGAAATGCAAAAAAACATGGACGCGCTTGCTGCTGAAAACGCGAAGAAAATTGAAGACGTTACAAAATAACTTCTGACATAAATTTACCGAAGGGGCACAAAATGCTCATGAAAACCGCCATCGATTTCTACACCGAAGAACAACGCATGATTCGCGACATGGCGCGCGAATTCGCACAGAACGAGTTAGCACCAAACGCCGCACAGTGGGAACGCGACAAGTGGATTCCCGATGCCACCGTCACGCACATGGGAGAGCTGGGATTGCTCGGCATGATCGTGCCGGAAGAATACGGCGGCAGCTATTCCGACTATGTGGCCTACGCGCTGGCCGAAGAAGAAGTTGCTGCGGGGGATGCCTCAACGTCCACGCTGATGAGCGTGCATAACTCTGTCGGCTGCGGGCCGATTCTGGCGTGGGGGACGGAAGAACAAAAGCGCGCCTACTTGCCCGATCTAGCCACAGGGAAAAAAATCGGCTGTTTTTGTTTAACCGAGCCGCAAGCAGGCTCTGAAGCCAATAATTTGAAGACTACGGCCAAGCTCGTCAATGGTCAGTGGGTGCTGAACGGCAACAAACAATTCGTCACCAACGGCAAACGCGCCAAGCTCGCGATGGTGTTTGCCGTGACCGATCCCGATCTCGGCAAAAAGGGTATTTCATGTTTTATCGTGCCGACTGATTCGCCGGGCTTTAACGTGCAACGTCCCGAACACAAGCTCGGCATTCGCGCCTCTGACACCTGCGCGATTATTTTGGATAACTGCAAAATCGACGAGGCTCAATTGCTCGGCCCGCGTGGCAAAGGTTTGGCGATAGCATTATCGGGGCTCGAAGGTGGCCGCATCGGCATCGCCGCACAAGCGCTCGGCATCGCCCGCGCAGCCCTCGATGCCGCCGTCGCATATTCAAAAGATCGCACCCAATTCGGCAAAAAAATTCACGACCATCAATCCATCGCCAACATGCTCGCCGACATGCACACCCGCATCAACGCCGCGCGCATGCTCATCCTCCACGCTGCCCGCATGCGCACCGAAGGCATGCCGTGTTTGAGCGAAGCCTCACAAGCAAAGTTGTATGCCTCCGAACTCGCCGAATGGGTCTGCTCAAAAGCGATTCAGATTCATGGCGGCTACGGCTATCTCGAAGATTATCCGGTTGAGCGCTATTACCGCGATGCACGGATCACGCAGATTTATGAGGGTACGAGCGAAGTGCAGCGGATGGTGATTGCGCGGGATTTGGTGGCGTAACGGAATGGAGATGTCAGGTAGCCTTTTTTTCAAAACCTGAACCTGACCTACGAAGGGTGCCTCTGTAGGTCAGGTTGCGAAGCTACCTGACAACACACGCACCAAATCGCAATGACAAATATTCGCCGCTACCCAACCCACAGAGCGCCAATTTTCATCACCGCCGTTACCGCTAACCGCGAACCTTACCTACTAAGCAATGAAAACAAACAACTACTCTTGGATGTCATCCGTGAAGTCAAATTGCAGCATGGCTTCGTAATGCTCGGCTACGCCATATTGGATGATCACTTTCATTTTTTGATCAATCCGAACGACGCCGACATTTCCAAGATCATGCAGTCCATCAAACTACGATTCACCAGGCGATATATCAAGCAAACCGCGAGCATGGAAAAGCAACCCATTTCACTTTGGCAGCGCCGCTTTTGGGATCACCTGATTCGCGATGAAGATGATTTTCAGCGACACCTGGATTACATTCACTACAACCCCGTCAAACATGGCATCGTTAAATCGGCGAGTGAATATATGTTTTCTTCGTTTCGCGTATATGTCGAACGCAGGGCTTACGATTTGGATTGGGGTGTTGGAGAAGCGCCGCAACAAATAGACAATATGAATTTTGAATAACGAATGTCAGGTAGCCTTATTTTCAAAACCTGAACCTGACCTACGAAGTGCACTCTAGTAGGTCAGGTTGCCGCAGGCTACCTGACAAGCAAATCACCGAACATCAAACAAAATTAAAAATGCCCCAATTAAAATCAAAACTAGACCCACTCTCCCCCGCCTTCACCGCCAATGCCGCCCACATGCGCACGCTCGTGGACGAGCTCAACAATCGCACGAATAAGGTCGCGGAAGGCGGTGGCGCAGATGCCAACGCGAAGCACACAGCACGTGGCAAATTGCTGCCGCGTGATCGGGTGAAAGCGTTGCTGGATCAGGGTTCACCTTTCCTCGAATTCTCACCACTTGCGGCATGGGGTGTGTATGGAAAAACAGGGCATGATGCACCCGCCGCAGGTGTGATCACGGGCATCGGTCGTGTGTCGGGGCAAGAGGTGGTGATTGTTGCCAATGACGCAACGGTTAAAGGTGGAACGTACTATCCGCTCACGGTAAAAAAGCATTTGCGCGCGCAGGAAGTGGCGATGCAAAACAATTTGCCATGCGTGTATCTGGTCGATTCGGGCGGCGCATTTTTGCCGTTGCAGGATGAAGTTTTTCCGGACAAGGAACACTTTGGTCGCATCTTTTACAACCAGGCGAATTTATCCGCAAAAGGCATTCCGCAAATCGCCTGCGTGATGGGTTCATGCACGGCGGGCGGCGCGTATGTGCCCGCGATGTGCGATGAATCGATCATCGTTAAAAATCAGGGCACGATATTTTTAGGTGGCCCGCCGTTGGTGAAAGCGGCGACGGGTGAAGTGGTGACGGCGGAAGAATTGGGCGGAGGTGATGTGCATTCGCGCACGTCAGGTGTCACCGATCATCTGGCGGAAAACGATAAGCATGCACTCGGTATCGCGCGTGAAATTGTCGCGCATTTGAATCGCAAAAAGTCGCCCGATGTGGCGATGCAAGCCTCAGTTGAACCAAAGTATGCAGCGGAAGAACTCTACGGCGTGATTCCAAAAGATACCAAGCAGCCGTTCGATATTCGTGAAGTCATCGCGCGCATTGTTGACGGCTCGGACTTCCATGAATTCAAGGCGCTGTACGGCACCACACTGGTATGCGGCTTCGCGCACATTTGGGGACATCCGGTCGGCATTGTCGCCAACAATGGCATTTTGTTTTCCGAATCCGCATTAAAAGGCGCGCACTTTATCGAGCTATGCAATCAACGCGGCACGCCGCTAATATTTTTGCAAAACATCACCGGATTCATGGTCGGCAAAAAATACGAAACCGGCGGCATTGCCAAAGATGGCGCGAAGATGGTGACCGCTGTTTCATGCGCGAAAGTGCCCAAATTTACAGTGCTGATCGGCGGCTCATTCGGTGCAGGAAATTACGGCATGTGTGGTCGTGCATTCAAC
>JANMQR010000182.1:0-11701 GCA_031370625.1 Burkholderiales bacterium
CACATCCATTTTGTAGATCGTGGCGGGTGCTGCGTTTACGTTCGCATGCTGGCTGCTGGCGATACCGGCAACGGCCGAAGCGAAGATACAGCCGATGATGGCGATTGCGCCGACGCTATCTTTTACGTTTGCTGTGAATACTGTTTTCATTGTCGTCTCCAGAAGTGTTGGGTTGTTTTGTTTCGATGGAGTGACTTTATCTATGCACCGCTCAACCCTCAATCGAGTTGCGACGAAACGCGTGAAATGCGGCGCGGATGGGCGATAACGCGGCTGATTTGGTTCACTCAATTGCACGTCCTGATTCAACACCAGACAATTCATTCGATTTGACGAACGGTTTTTTGCGGACGAAACTTGGTGCCATGGACAAACTAATACGCGACATTCAAACCTGCTATCCGCAAATCTATCTTGCCTGCCACACCGAGCATCGCACGCGGCACGGCAGCACAGACGGCCTCACGGATCGCGATAGTGCTGTGCTTGCGCACGTGCGCGCCAGTGATGGCCAAAACGCTGCCGCGCTGGCGAAGCATTTGGGTATTGGAGCATCGACTCTCTCGGCAACACTCAAACGCTTGACCGAGCTTGGCCTGATCAAGATGCCCGCAAGCCCGACTGATGCGCGCAAGCGCCAAATATTTCTGACCACGAAAGGCGAGGAATTATTGAATACTCGCTCTGTGCTGGACGCTGAACGATTAAAAAATTTACTGTCGACGCTGACTAAAGACGAGCAGCGCCGCGCCGTGGATGGCCTTGCACTGTTGGCGAGTGGTGCGCGGAAAATGCGCGAAAACGATAGATGAAAAGAGATATTTGAGCGCGGAGGAATTATGGGACGTGAACTGCAATGCAATGTGCAACTCGGCAAACAAAGCGGCCGCGCCACAGCGCACCTTGACAGCAGCGGCATTCAATTGCGCGGCAGCATTCGTGGCAAGTGGCAGCTTGTGCAACTGGACGATTTGGCGGTGCGCAACGACAGTCTTTTAGCCTCAACACCCGACGGCACGCTCTCGATTTCACTCGGCAAAATTGAAGCCGAGAAGTGGTTGCATGCTTTGAAAAATCCGAAGTCGCGGGCGGAAAAACTGGGGCTCAAAGCAAAGATGCGCGTGTACGTCGTCAGCGATAACAGTGAAATTTCTGAGGAGATTTTATCGGCTGATTGTGTCGTGAGTAAACGAGTAGATGATGCTGACCTGATGTTCATGCCGGTGATGAACAGTAAAGCGCTAAATGGTTTCAACAAAATTTCGGCTGATGCAACTCGCACTCAGCATGTGTGGGTTCTGCGCGAGAAAGGAAGTGCTGCCAAGGTGCCGGAGAAAATGATTTTTGAAGCGGCAGCGGCGGCGGGCTTTAAGCCGACAAAAACGTTGCGCTGGTCGGACGAACTAACGGCGGATCGTTACTCGCGGGCGGCAACAAAATGAGTGCGTTGGAAATAAAACTCAAGCATTGGCGGGGCTTTTCGATGCTTTTTGCTTGAAACGGCAATCTGGATGCGGGGTTTGTTAAATTTACCTGTAGGTCAGGTTTTTATCGTTGTTTCAATCAGCCCCTGATCCACCAAAAACCGATGCAAGATTTCCAGGCGCATTTTTGCGTCAGTCAATTCGAGCATTTTTTGTTTGACGGCACCGCCAAACGGGAGCAATTCAGTGATGCGAAAACTGACCCAGCTCGCGTTAGAAAACTGTGATTCGGCGACGCCCTCAATCAAGTTGATTTGCGTGAGAATTTTTTTCAGGAAATCGGCGCAGGCGCCAAGCTCTGCACCGCTCGCGTCTGAATCCGCGTCAATTGTGTTCACCGTGCCGATGATCAAACCTGATGCGCTAACGATGCTTGAGACAATCCTGAACCGCGCGCCGCCAATCACTTTCACCTGCAGCACGCCGAGGTTGGGCATATCCCAATCATCGATCAACGCGGATGTACCCACCGGATGTGGCGCGGCGGGGGCGCCGACTTCTTCGCCTTCGCGAATGAGCGCGATACCAAATGGCTTGGCGCGTTTTAAACAATCCTTGGCCATATCCATGTAGCGCTGTTCAAAAATTTTCAGCGCGAGCGTGCCACCGGGGAACAGTACCGAGCCGAGCGGAAAGATCGGTAGCTCAAAATTTTCCGGCTCGGTTTGGGTGAGAATTTTTTCCGTCACCGTGTTCAAGATGGTTTTAATCAATCTGGGAAATCCCTGTTGTCACTGCGCGGGTTGCTTGAGCCGTTCTGCGAAATCGCGATGCCGCACCAGCACCTGCTGATCGGTGCCGTAACGGATCGCCAATTCTTCGACGATATAAACCGAGCGATGTTGCCCGCCAGTGCAACCAATCGCAATCGTCAGCGCAGCACGATTGTCACGCGCAAACGAGGGCAGCCAGCGCAACAGGAAAGACGCAATATCGTCGATAAAGTGCGCAACATTCAAGTCAGCCTCCATAAATTTTTTGACCGGCTCATCTTTACCGCTCAACGGCCGTAATTTTGGATCATAAAACGGGTTGGGCAAAAATCGGGCGTCGAACACGAAATCCGCGTCCATGGGAATCCCGTGCTTGAATCCGAACGATTGGAACGCGAGCGTAAGCCGGGTACGGTCGATCTGTAGCCAATCCTTTATCCAGCCTCTCAGCACGTTTGGGTTGACGCCAGAGGTATCCATGCGATGGCCCAGCTCCGCGACTTCGGAAAGCAAACGGCGCTCTTCGGCAATGCAGTCGGCCACCCCGGTGGTGATGCGCTCGGCGAGCGGGTGTGGCCGACGCGTTTCGGCGAATCGCCGCGCCAGCGCTTCATCGTTTGCTTCCAGAAAAATAACGTGGCAGGTAATCCCCTGCGCGTTCATGTCATGAACAATTGAGGCCAGCGCAGAAATGGTTTCACCGGTGCGCGCATCGATAGAGATGGCAATTTTTTCGCCTATGCCTTTTTCACCATGCACCTTTTTACTTGAAGCGCGCACTGATTCCACCAATGCCGAAATCAGGGTAGCCGGTAAATTATCCACCGCGAAATAACCCGCGTCCTCAAGCGCATTGAGTGCGACGCTCTTACCGGAACCTGACAGCCCGCTTAATAAAATGAGTTGCATATAGTTATCGTATCACTGGCAAATACTGTGCTGAATTTACCCTCAGATTCAGCCTTCAGAATCGTAAGCGCGAAACATGCCGCTCTCGTCAAAAGTCGGCGCGGAGGCGGCAGCACCACCAAGCGCCGATGCACCGAGCAGGGACTTGGCGGCAACTGGAATGTTGCCGGTAGAATCGAGTTGTTCGCGCATCGCGGCTTCATGGCGATCTAAAAAATCTTTGGTGGAATCGTAGCCGCGTGTTTGCAAAATATAGTGGCGCACGGCGGCCTCCACCAGCACCGCCAAGTTGCGTCCCGCGACCACGGCCAATGTGACGGTGGGAATTTCGATACCTAAAATCGTCGTGGTGCTGGATTTGGTTTGCAGCCGATCAAGGCCGCGAAAGTATTCTTCGGTTGGGCGCTCCAGATGCACGATAAGCCGCAGTGTTTTGCGCGGGCGCACTGCCGTCTCACCGAAAATCGCTTTGATGTTGAGCACGCCGATCCCGCGCACCTCCAAAAAATCACGCAAGATCGTCGGGCAGCGGCCTTGGATGGTCTCGGGACCGAGCTGAAATAGCTCAACCGCATCATCTGCCACCAGCCCTGCGCCGCGCGAAATTAATTCCAATGCCAATTCGCTTTTACCAATTTGCGAATTGCCGGTAATCATGATGCCGAAACCCAGCACATCCAAAAAAACGCCGTGCTTGGTGGTGACTTCGGATAACTCGCGCTGCAAATACGGACGCAGCAAATTTACAAACGCACGCGTTTTTTTCTGCGACAAAAATAGCGGTGTGTTGAATTGATCGCAAGCCTCGATCAAGTAGCCAGGCGCGTCCATACCATCACAGACAAATATGGACACCGTTTCGCTATTGCACAAACGTTTTAGAGAGTCGGTGCGCGCGTCAGCAGATTGGCTGCTCAGATACGCCAAATCAGTTTCACCGATGGCCTGAATCAAAATCGGATGCACTAAATTCATGTGGCCGACCAAGCCCACGCCGGGTCGATTCAACGCATCGTTATTAAGCGCACGTGACGCACCGTTGTGCCCGCCAACCCAAGTTAGCTGGAGCTTGTCGCGCCGCTCCTCAAAGAGCTGCTGAACGCTTAACTGGGACATGGTCGGCGTAGGTTGTATAGGGCGTCCACTCGGTCAACAATGCGTGGACACGAACGGGGTCCGTTTCGGTGAGCAACATTTCCCGAAGATCAGGATTGTTGAACATTTGCGCGAGTTCTGACAGCATATTCAGATGCTGCTCGTTCGCGTGCGCAGGAACCAACATCGCAAAAATCAAACGCACCGGCTCGCCATCGGGAGCTTCAAATGGCACGCCTTCTTTGGTGCGAATAAACGTGGCAGCCATTTCGCGCAGGCCTTTAATACGTCCGTGTGGAATGGCGACGCCAAAGCCCAAACCGGTCGAACCTAATTTTTCACGCGCGAACAGTGCATCAAAAACAGTAATGCGTGCAATTTTGCTTTCGTTTTCAAACAGCAGTCCGATTTGTTCGAACAGCCGTTTTTTGCTGGTGACGTCGAGATCGAGCGCCACATGCGAAAGTGCAAGATGCTTGGATAATTGAGTCATGAACGGTACGGCAAGTTAGGAAGGGTATCGCTGGATCGTGCTTTACAGTTTGAGTGCTTGGCCATGCCGTGGGCTGCGGGTTGGCGGTCGACACGACAATGGCATCGAGCCGCCAATCATTACGCGCTACTCCTCGTCCGCAACTTCCAGCGCGGCGCCATTACGTTTGAGTGCTTCGCCGGGATGTTTATTCTTGATTTTTTCTTTGTGCTTCACGATTTGGCGGTCGAGTTTATCAACCAATAAATCAATTGCTGCATACATATCGTCATTTTCTGATTCTGCAAAAATATCTTTGCCGGAAAGATGGACGTTAGCTTCAATTTTCTGTCGCAATTTTTCTACACTGAGAATCATGTTCACATCGATGACATGATCAAAATGACGGTTGATTCGAATCATCTTGGTGTTCACGTAATCACGAATTGAAGGGGTGATTTCGAGGTGATGGCCAGTCATGTGTAAGTTCATTTGCCAACTCCATTTAGGTTTAAAAAGCTAAATCATTTTCCGATGCCACTTACCGAACTGAAAACCTGCAACAAGAATAACAACTGCTACTTCCTACAACTATGCAACAACGCACATTTAACGAATTTTTGATTTTCACCCTCCTGCAAAAAATTAAGTCATTCCGTACGACCCCGATAGTACGACCTACATCGCCCGCCTTAAGTTCGCGGGCTGAATATGCATGCCCTCTCTATATTTTGCGACGGTTCGTCTCGCCACAATAATGCCCTGCTGAGCCAGAATATCGGAAATGCTGTTGTCTGACAGCGGTTTCTTTTGATCTTCGGCCGATACCAATTGTTTGATCAGTGCGCGAATGGCAGTAGCCGAACAAGCACCACCGGTATCGGTCGCCACGCTGGAACCAAAAAAATATTTCAGCTCAAATATGCCTCTTGGTGTAAGCATATACTTTTGCGTTGTCACACGCGAAATGGTGGATTCATGCAACCCGACCTGATCCGCAATCTCGCGCAGCACCAGCGGCCGCATGGCCACTTCACCATGTTCAAAAAAATGCTTTTGGCGCTCAACAATAGCCTGGGTCACGCGCAAAATAGTATCGAATCGTTGCTGAATATTCTTGATTAGCCAACGCGCTTCCTGCAATTGCCCGGCGAGATTTTTGCCGTTCGCATCGCGGCTTTTATGGAGCAAGTCTGCATACAATTTGTTCACGCGCATTTTTGGCATCGCTTCACGGTTCAAAAACGCCTGCCATTTACCCTGCATTTTTTTTACCACCACATCGGCAACCACGTAACGAATATCGCCACCACCAAACTCGCGGCCGGGCTTGGGATTGAGCGACACAATCAGCTCGCGAATGATCTTGAGCTCCGCGTCGGTTACCCGCAACACACGCTTCAATTTCAAAAAATCGCGCGCACCGAGCGCGTCCAAATGCTCGCTCGCACTCGCCAGCGCAATCGCGTGCGCGAGATGCGGTGTGGCGGCAGGCAATGAGCGTAGCTGCAAACACAAACACTCACCCAATGAGCGCGCCCCCACGCCGGTCGGGTCAAGGTTTTGCACATGGCGCAGCGCAATCAGCAACTCTTCAGGCTCGATCTCGATGTGTTCCGCAATTGATGCCGTTAACTCATCCAGATCGTTGGTGAGATAGCCATCCTCATCGAGATGGGCAATCAGCATGGTGGCCAGGCGCCGATCACGCTCGGGTAACGACATCAGCGACAGCTGCGTGATCAGATGTTCCTGTAACGTCGGCTCGGCCGCCGGTATTTGCGAATATTCGTTATCGTCTTCAGAATCTTCATTGTTACGGCGCACGCCGGAGCCGTCAGAACCACTACCGAAACTTCCGCCATCTTCAAAAGGAAAATCGTTGTTCGCATTGTCGCCGGAGTTGCTACTTTCGCCTTCGCTTCCGTTTCGAGCATCAGCCGATTCGCCACCATCTGAATCATTGCGGGTCGCAGGCGTCGAGCCTAGGTCGGTTTGGCCATTGAGCTGCCCGTTGAACGGCATGACGGAAGATTCGTCGGTTTCACCGGCCGCGTCGACTCTTTCCAGCAGCGGATTTTCGAGCAGGTAGCGTTCTAATTCTTGGTTCAATTCAACCGTCGAAAGCTGTAACAGCTTGATCGACTGCTGCAATTGCGGCGTCAGCGTGAGGTGCTGCGAAAGTTTTAGGTGGAGGGATGTTTTCATGTGAAAGAGATGCATCTCCGTCCAGTGCGCTTGGGGTCAATTACAAACATTGCGACCCAAGGCTTATGTTACAGGCGGAAGTTTTCTCCTAAATAAACCTTACGAACCGTTTCATTATAGATAATTTCTTCGGGCTTTCCACTGGCAAGAACGGTGCCTTCGTTAATAATGTAAGCATGATCGCAAATGCCCAACGTTTCGCGCACGTTATGGTCAGTGATTAATACGCCGATGCCGCGATTCTTCAAGAATTTGATGATTTCCTGGATATCAATCACCGCGATTGGATCCACACCCGCAAACGGTTCATCGAGCAAAATAAAGCGTGGCTCAACCGCCAGCGCGCGTGCAATCTCGACCCGACGACGCTCACCGCCGGATAAACTGATGGCCGGACTATTGCGCAGATGACTGATATGCAATTCATCCATCAGCGCATCGCGCCGCGATTCGATTTCGTCACTCGATAAATCACGCAGCTCCAACACGGCCTGAATATTTTGCGCGACGGTGAGCTTGCGGAAAATGGACGCTTCTTGCGGTAGATAAGCCACGCCCAAGCGCGAGCGCCGAAAAATCGGCAGGCGCGAGAGATCGGTTCCGTCCAAATAAATCGCGCCGCCATCCACTGGCACCAGCCCTACGATCATGTAAAAGCAAGTAGTTTTGCCCGCGCCATTTGGCCCCAGCAGACCCACCACTTGGCCACTGGAGACTTGCAAAGAAACATCGCTGACCACCACGCGTTTTTTATATTGCTTGCGCAGGCCTTCAGCGCGCAAAACGCTTTTTGTGCCCAATACATTCTCGGCCGTATTGGCACTTGCTGAAACTTCGGTGGGTCGATTCATTAAAAACTTAGATTATCTGGTGGCTAATTTTCTGGCGCCTGTACAAAACGCGAGCAACTATTTGGGTGCGACGCTAGTTCTGGCGGCATCTGCGCCATTTTTCGCCTCTTTAGACTCAGCGGCCTCGCGCACGCGCGGCTGGATGGTGATTTTCACACGCCCTGAAGCATCCGCCTGCACCGCACCAGGTTTGTCATCAGCGGCGGAATTGCGAATCGCGTAGACCTCGGTGGCGGTATTGAAAAAAATATATTCGCCCTCGGCAACGTCACCCGCGCTGGTGAGTCGCGCGCGACCAAAAAGTTTTAGCGTGCTCGCCTTGTCGTCAAACTCTGCACGATCGGCCACGCCATCAACAAAATCGCTGAAGCCTTCACGCTTCTGTCGAAACGTGATCTGACCCGCTGAGGGGCCAAATGCTTGCGCGCTGATATTGCCGGTCGCATCCTCTTTCACCACCATTTTCTCAGCGGTGATTCGCATCGTACCTTGCACGAGGATCACGTCACCTTCCATGGTGCGCACTTTGTTGGCCTCGTCAATGGTGCCGCGCTTCGCTTCAATGTTGGTTGGCTTCAGACGATCGGCTTTTTCGGCAACCGCCGGCGCGCTCGCCAGTAAAAGCGATGCAAAAATACTCAATAAAATAAGGTGAACACGTGAAAAAATGCGCTGCATAAAAATAACCTATCAAATTTAAAGTCACTTTACCGTGGACTGATACGTGGCATTCAAGCGTTCGAGATTGACCACTTTCGTTACGGTATTCAACACAAAACTGGCCGCAGTAATTTTTCCACTCGGCGATTCCAGCACCACGCCATCATTTGATTTTGCGATATTTTGCTTAGGCAAAATGGTGAGCTTGGGTGTGGTGAGTTTGAGCGGCGGCGATTTTTCGCCCGCCTCAGAATTTAGCACCACACCACCATCCATTTGCACTTCATCGCCTCCGTTGATCAACTTTCCGCGCGGTGATCGCGCCGTCAGCTTCGGCTGCCCTTCCTGAGTGGCAATAAAAATGACGTTCTCAAGCAGCGAAGCATCATCAACCGTAAAGTGCGACATTTTGTCCGAGTTCACGGTGTATTGTACGTCGCCTTTTTCGCTTAGTTTTTGCGCGGAGAATTTCTCCACCACCAGATCAGGCGTGGTGCGGCCATTGGCGTCGCGCGCATTGAGTGGCTGCACGAAGCGCGACAACCAGAACGTGACCACCACCAGCACCAGCAAAATGCCAACGGGTAACCAAGGGAATGAGCGCGCGATCAAAATATTCGAATTCTTGTAAGAGTTGTTGCCAACGTGGTGCGGGAATAGCGAGATGCCGACACGTGCATTTTGCTCACTGAAATCAATTTTATAACGTATTGCCGATGATACCGGCTCGCGAGCTTTGGCTCATGCCGCATCCGCTACGCTTTGGGGTATGGCAAGAGCTCAGCGACTTGCCGTTTGCGCGCTGGTTTGTGCCTCCACCGAGGCGAGAACAACCGATGCCGTCAACACTTCAGGCAGCACAATCGGACTTCCAGACTGCGGATAGAACACATACAGCGGCACGCCATTACGCCCAAACTCGGCCAAGGCTGCGGTGATGGTGGGGTCTTTCAATGTCCAATCGGCTTTCATGCGAACAATATTAAGCTCGCCGAATCGTTTAATCACCGACGCCTGGTTAAGTGCAACGCGTTTATTGACCTGACAGGTAATGCACCAGGTGGCCGTAAAATCGACGAACACGCCCTTGCCCGCTGCACGTAGCTCGGCAATTTTTTGTGGGGAGAATGGAATCCATTCGCTGTCGGCTTGAGCCGTCAGTGCGACGGGTGGCGTAGAAGCACCCGACCAGACCGCGCCCGCGCCCAACAGCGCGACAATCGATGCGGCAACCGCTGCCATTACCGGTTTTTTGAATTGCCAGCGACCATATGCCCACGCCGCCATTGCAATCAACGTAAGGCCGATCAATAGTTTGGCAATGCCATCGTTACCCGTCTGCGCACCCAGCACCCACGCCAACCAAACGACTGTCGCATAAAGCGGAAACGCCATGAATTGTTTGAATGTTTCCATCCACGCGCCGGGCTTCGGCAAGCGCCTGAGCAGCGCGGGGAAAAACGATAGCAGCACGACCGGCAGCGCGAGCCCGATTGCCATGGCCGCAAACACGGCCAGCGCCACCGGCACGCTTTGGTTAAGCGTAAAACCGACCGACGCGCCGAGTCCCGGGGCCATGCATGGCGTGGCCACGAGGGTAGCGAGCACGCCCGACGCGAACGCACCCGAGGTCGGATTTTTCTGCGCATTTAATTCAGCATTGCCCGCCGCGGATTGCAAACCCGTGCCGACCTCGAACACGCCGGACAGATTAAGCGCCATTACAAAAAACAGCACCGCGAGCGCCGCGACGAATAACGGCTCCTGCAACTGAAAGCCCCAGCCAATCGATTCGCCAGCCGCACGCAGCCCCAACATGAGGCCGACCAACACCATAAATGACAGCAGCACACCGACAAAAAATGCGATGCCCTGTTTGCGCAACAACGTCGCATCGCCATGCGCGTTTTCGACAAATCCCATCACCTTGATGCCAAGCACCGGAAACACGCAGGGCATTAAATTCAGCACCAAGCCACCGAGCAGCGCAAATAGTATTGCTGATAGCAAACCCAAGGCAGGAAGCGGCGTTTCAGGCAATTTTGCTTGTAACGGCACGCTGGTGCTAGGGTTTGCTATGGGCGCATATATTAGTGGCGCGGAAATGGCAATGGCTTTTCCTGTGCTGGCTTTGCCCCAACCACCGTCGTTCACCAGCACGCCGTCAAGCGATTTCAATTCACGATTCACTGCATCTGCCAGCGGCACGGTTAACATCAACCCTTCGGCAACCCGCGTCAATACTTGCTTGCCCGCATTGGCGATGACGTCCCCCTCCAACGGATAGAATGAAATTTCTTTTGCGTCGAAGGATTCACCGGCGGGCGGTGTGAGCAGAATTTTGAGGTCTTTGTCGCCAACTGTGGCACTGGTTTTCCAACCCGCTGCGGTTTGCGGAAGCGCTGCACGTGCGCTGGCGAATCCACTTGCACTCGCCTTATCCGCCACCAACGGCCCAACCGAAACCGGCAAGGTTAATGACACCACGCCCTCTTCAGGAATACACACATCCGCGCATACCAGCCAGTCTGCCTTCGCGCTCAGCGTGACGCTCTCGCCTGCCTTCAAACCCACCGGCGTTTGCAAGGTCACCAAATGCAAAACTTCGCCTTCGTAACCGAAATTGGTCAGCGGCCCCAGCGGCAATTTTTTCGGGTGCGGCCATTCAATCGGCGATGCCGTAAAGCCCGCAGGCAAGGTCCACGCGAGCCTGGTCGGCAAACCCGAATCGCCGGGATTGACCCAGTACGTGTGCCAATGATCAATAATTTTTAAACGCAGCGCCGCCTCAATTGGCTGCCCCGGCACGATAGCCGTGTGGCGCGCGATTAACTCGGCTTCGACGTGGGGCGTTTTTACGGGCGCGGCGTGCGCGAACCCATGCAGAAGGATCGCGAACAGAACCCACAGCGCGCCGCGAAAGTAGCGAAAATGTAGCGATGTAAACGTAGACGAAAACGTGAAGGGCGAAAAAAATGTCATAAAAAGCGTGCAGGCCGATAAATAAACATTATCTATTATGACGCTCGCCAACCAAATGCGTTCACGAAATCGACGCAGACAAATCAAAGCAGAAAAACCACGCGGGTTGATCGCTGAAATAAAAAGAGATGGTGCCCACAGTCGGATTCGAACTGACGACCTACCGCTTACAAGGCGGTTGCTCTACCCCTGAGCTATGCGGGCAACGATTGGCTAGCTGCTAAGCCGATGGTGCTGTTGAGAGGAATCGATCCTCCGACCTACTGATTACGAATCAGTTGCTCTACCAACTGAGCTACTACAGCACTAAATCTACCGAAGCCCAAG
>JANMQR010000413.1:0-10796 GCA_031370625.1 Burkholderiales bacterium
TCACTGAACTGTTCTTTTACCGGGCGCGGGGGTTTGTTGGGGTTGGGGGCGTTACGTGTTTCGTAGACACCCCCACCCCGGCTTTCCCCCACGTTCGTGGGGGAAGGAGATACATAACCCCTCCGCCCAACGAATCATGTCTAAAAACAACACCAAAAAACTCGAAGTTTTTGTTAAATGGTTTCGCTCGGCCACGCCATTCATTCACGAGTTTGGGGGCGGCACAATTGTGATCGCGTTTGGTGGCGAAGTATTGTCGGACGGCGAGTTAATGCAGCTTGCACATGACATCAATGTGCTGGTGAGCCTGGAGGTACGCGTGGTGTTGGTGCACGGCACGCGCCCGCAGGTGGAAGATCAGATGCGTCAACACGGCGTGACCCCGCGCTACGCCGAGGGCCGTCGCGTGACCGACGCTGAAGCGCTCAAATGCGTGAAAGAAGCGAACGGCATTGTGCGCATGGAGATTGAAGCTACCCTATCGACGGAGCTGGCAAATTCGCCGATGGCGGGTGCCGATATTCGCGTATCGAGCGGAAATTTCATTACCGCGAAACCATTCGGTGTACACAACGGCGTGGATTTTATGCACACCGGCCAGGTGCGCAAGGTGGATGTGGAAGGCATCACGCGCCGCCTTGATGATCATGAGGTCGTGCTGATTTCGCCGATTGGTTTTTCACCCACCGGCGATATTTTTAATTGCACCCTCGAAGATGTGGCCACCTCGGTTGCGGTCGCGCTGAAAGCGGACAAACTGATTTTTCTGGTCGAAGCGATGGGCGCCACTGATGGTAAAGGCAAACATGTATCGCAGCTCACCGCGATACAAGCGCAAGAGCTGTTGGGCGCGAGTCAAAACACGCTGTCTGACGACGTGCGCTATTACCTGCCCTGCACGATTCGCGCGGTGCGTGATGGCGTGAAACGCGCGCATCTGATCAGCCGTCATGTGGACGGTGCGCTGTTGATGGAATTGTTTACGCATCACGGTATCGGCACGATGGTGGTGCTGGAACGACAAGATAAATTGCGCGACGCCGTGCTTGCTGATGTGGATGGCATCCTGAATATTATCGAGCCGCTGGTCGCGCAAGGTATATTGGTGAAACGTGATCGCACGCTGATTGAGAAAGAAATTGATCGGTTTGTGGTGCTGCAACAAGACGACGAAATTATTGGCTGCGCGGCGCTGTATCCATTCCCCCACGAGAAAACGGTCGAGTTGGCGTGCCTGGCCGTGAATCCGTTTTATCGCGATGGCGGACGTGGCGAACGCATTCTGGCGTTCGCAGAAAAGCGCGCCAAAGAAAAGGGGTTCAAAATGTTGTTTGTGCTGTCAACGCAAACCACACAATGGTTTGTCGAGCGCGGCTTTGTTGAAACTGACGTGACCAAATTACCGGCTGACAAACAGGCGCTGTACAACCATCAGCGCCGCTCAAAAGTTTATTCGAAATCCCTTTAAATAATCTCAACCAATTTCCGGAGCACAGCATGGCCAGAATGATTCAATGCGTCAGACTTAAAAAAGAGGCCGAAGGTCTCGATTACCCGCCGTATCCCGGCCCGATTGGCAAGCAACTTTATGAGCAGGTTTCCAAGGTCGCATGGAAAGAATGGCTCGAAGATCAAAAACGTTTGGTCAATGAAAATCGGCTGAATCTGGCTGACCAGCGTGCGCGCAAATATTTGGAAGAACAAATGATGCGGCACTTCTTTGGTGATGGCGCTGAGCAGGCGAGCGGGTATGTGCCGCCCGCAGCCTGAAAGTAGGCTTTTTCTCCTTAAGCAAAGTCGTGTCACGATTGTGACGAATGTAAATAAATTACGCTTTTTGGGGATTGCGCCGCATTAGGAAATACGTAGACTTGGACAAGGGTAAAAGCGGGGTTTCCTGCGGCCGACACAGTTCGGTTACTGGCTAATTTGTTTACTTTTGTTGAGTCTACTTTGAAAAGAAATCGCTTTCTGCGCGCACTGAGTGCGGCAGTGCTTGTAACCAGTACGCTACTAGCTTCGGTATCTTTATTCGCACAATCGGGCGATATCGTCATCGGCCAATCCGCGCCACTCACGGGCGGCAATGCGGATTTTGGCAAAGACATTCGCGCGGGCGCGATGGCTTATTTCAAGCAGATCAATGACGAAGGCGGCATCAACGGCCGCCAGCTGAAACTGGTGACGCTCGATGACAAGAATGATGCAAAGATCGCGGGCGAAAACGCGAAAAAATTGATCGAGGATGAGCGTGCAGTGGCCTTGTTTGGCTTTGCCTCTGCCACGTTAAGCCTGCCGGCCATGCCGATTGTGGCCGAAAAGCGCGTACCTTTTTTTGCGCCGTTCACCGGGGCAGATACGATTCGCAAACAAAACGATTACGTCTACACCATTCGCGTTTCATATACGGAAGAAATCGAAAAACTGGTGAATTTCTGGGGCGGCCTCGGTGCGACACGTATCGCGGTTCTTCATTACGACGATCTGGTCGGTAAACAAAATTTTGAAAGCGTCGCGGGCGCGCTGCGCAAGTTCGGTAAAACGCCAGCCAGCATCGCGATCAAACGCAATGCAGATTTAGGTGACGACACCGTGGACCAGGTAATTGCGGCAGACCCGCAGATGGTGCTGGTCACCACGCTATCAGCGCCTGCCGCCAAGCTCGTCAACGCATTACAGAGCAAGAACAAACCTTTCCCCATCACCAGCCTGTCGTTTGTCGGCGTTTCGCAACTCACCAAGCTTTTGGGGACGCAATCCGCAGGAATTACCGTCGCGCTCACGGTGCCCGCACCGCGCAACACAAATATCCCCGTGGTCAAAGAATGCGCAGAAGCGTGGAAAGCTGCGGGCAATGCGGCATCAATGTCGGTAACGTCGCTGGAGGCTTGCATTGCCGCAAAGGTATTGGTGGAAGGCATCAAGCGTGCAGGTAAAGGGCCCACGCGCGACAGCCTGCAAAGCGCACTCTCCGCGCTAACGCGAGTGGATGTAGGCGGATTTGAAATTGCTTTCAAACCTGGTTATCGGCACGGCGGGAAGTTTGTTGATATCGCCGTGGTTCGCATCAATGGGGAATTGCGCAGTTAATTTTTTAGTTTTCTGGCGATCATGAAACCGCTGTCAACTTCGCATACTGAAGCGACAGCCATTTCGTGCCCTCTTTACGGAATTTGACCTGCACCCGCGCATCGCCGGTGCGGCCTTCAAAATTCAACACCACGCCTTCGCCAAATTTTTCGTGAGTCACGTTGGCACCGATCTTGAACGGATGATTTTCACCACCGCGCCGCGTTTCAAAATTCGCGCGTGATGTGTCCGGCGCGCCTTCGCGGCCATAGTTGGCCCCAGTTTCGTTAGCGGCCTCATTTGCCGCGCCACCGTATTCGCGATTCGATTGTTTGAAGCCGGTGTAAGTGCTGTTCGAATTACCACCAGTTTTGTATTTATCAAAAAAACCAGCCTGGTGTCCCGACTGATAATTTCCAGATGTGGCAACACCATAGGCGGCCTGCTTTTCCGGCACCACAATCCATTTGCATAACTCGGGCGGAATCTCGTCAATAAATCGCGACACAATGCCATAGCGCGTTTGCCCGTGCAGCATGCGACTGGCGGCGTACGAAAGATACAAACGCTTCCGCGCGCGCGTGATCGCGACATACATCAAGCGGCGTTCTTCCTCGATGCCGGTCAAATCATTCAGCGAATTGTCGTGCGGAAATAATCCTTCCTCCAGCCCGCTGATGAATACCGCGTGAAATTCCAGCCCCTTCGCGGAATGCACCGTCATGAGCTGAATTGCATCATCACTTTCGCCCGCCTCATGTTCACCCGCTTCCAAGCTCGCGTGGGTGAGAAAGCCGATAAGTGGCGTTTCGATACCTTCCTCTGCGGCATCAGCATTGGACTCAAACGACTCTTCATACTGCGCACAGGCCGTCACCAATTCAGCCAAATTCTCCAGCCGATCCGCACCCTCGCGCTCGGCCGTGTAATGTGCGCGCAGCCCACTAATCGCCAGCGCCTCATCGACTAATTCTGGCAGCGTGACGGTGGTAGCAGAGCCTTTAAGCGCTTCAATCATTTTCAAAAAGCCGCCAATCGCCGAAGCTGAGCGCCCGCCAATATCACCACTCGCAATCCCCGCCACCGCAGCAGCATGCATCGATACACCATGCCGAGTCGCCAAATCCTGTACCTGCTCTACGCTACGCGCGCCGATCCCACGCGGCGGAAAATTCACCACGCGCGAGAACGCACCATCATCATCCGGATTTCCGGCGAGCCGCAAATACGCCAGCGTGTGCTTGATTTCCAGGCGCTCAAAAAATCGCAGGCCGCCATAAACGCGATACGAGATCCCCGCACGAAACAGCGCATGCTCCAGCACCCGCGATTGCGCATTGCTGCGATACAAGAGCGCCATATCAATCATCGCCATGCCTTCGCGATGCAGCGCTTTTATTTCATCAATAACGAATTGCGCTTCTTCCAGATCACTCGCCGCCGCGTAAATGCGCAGCTCTTCGCCCTTGCCCGCATCCGTCCACAAATTTTTGCCGAGCCGATCTTTGTTGCGCGAGATCACTGCGTTCGCTGCATCCAGAATCGTGCCTTGCGAGCGATAATTTTGTTCCAGCTTGATTAAATTACCGTTCGCAAAATCACGCTGAAAATCGCGCATGTTGGCCGCTTCCGCGCCGCGAAAACCATAGATGGATTGGTCGTCATCACCGACTGCAAACACCGCATTCGCATTCTCCACGCGCGGGCCGGCAAGCAGCTGAATCCATTTATATTGCAGCCGATTCGTATCCTGAAATTCATCGACCAGAATATATTTAAAGCGGCTTCGATAATGCTCCGCCAGCGCCACGTTTTTTGCTAACAGTTCATAGCAGCGCAGCAACAGCTCTGCAAAATCCACCACGCCTTCGCGATTACACTGCTCGTCATACGCGCGATAAAGCTCGACCTGGCGATGCGTGAATTCATCGGTCGCCTCGACCGCACTCGCGCGCAAGCCCTGCTCTTTCGCGCTATTGATAAACCACGACAATTCTCGCGGCTTGAATTTTTCATCATCGACGTTCAGCGTTTTTAAAAGTCGCTTGATCGCCGATTGCTGATCGGAAGAATCAAGAATCTGAAACGTCTGCGGTAAACCCGCATCGCGGTAATGCGCGCGCAACAGCCGATTACACAGCCCGTGAAACGTGCCAATCCACATCCCACGCGTATTAATCGGCATCATCGATGTCAAGCGCGTCAACATTTCCCGCGCCGCTTTATTCGTAAACGTCACCGCCAAAATCCCGGTCGGGCTGACGCGACCCGATTGAATCAAATACGCAATCCGCGTCGTCAACACCCGCGTCTTCCCACTGCCCGCACCGGCCAGCACGAGTGCCGATTCATGCGGGAGCGTGACGGCTTTTAGCTGCTCAGGGTTTAAGTTTTCGAAAAGATGGGGGGAAACAGATTGAAGCATGTGAGCGGTACCAGAAATACGTTGAGAACAACTTCCATTATATGTAGAAGTGAGGGCTCGGTCAGATTAGTGATGCGCAAAAGGTGGATGATCTTGCGGCAACCCGCGGGATATTAATGGCAAGATCAACACGACTTGTAGGGTGAGCAGGCCGCGTTTGCCAACTGCGCTGCCCACGCGCATATGGCGATACATCCGTGGGCACGCGTTGCTTTGCCCACCCTACAATTATCACGCTGCGAGCAGTGAGGAAATAAACCGAGAGGATTAAGTGATGTTATGTCGTTCAAGAAATTTTGCAATGATCTCCGCACATTGCCGTGGCGCTTCCAACGCTGGCAGGTGCGCGACATCTTTCATCGAAACTAATTCTGCGCCGGGAATTATTTCTGCCATGCGCGCGGATCGCTCCTGCAAATGCGGCAAATCAAGTTGACCAACTATCAACAAAACAGGCACCTGAATTTTTGACAAATTATTCCACGCATCAACGTTATCGGTGGCCTCACCAACGCATGGCGAATTCAATGCACGAAGATTCATGTCCAGAAAAAGCTCACGCGCCGCACCTCCTACCCGCCCCTCAATTGACGAAGCGCCATCGAGCCACAAATGCGCTTCCAAGCGATTAACCAAATCAAGATCATCCGCCGCTTCTGCCACCTCAATTTTTCGATAAATCTCAGTGACGTCTGGTGGATAGGAAGTAACTTCGGGCGCACCGCTAACGGCGGTTCCAATGAGCACCAGAGCCCCCACCCGCGTGGCATGCAATAACACAGTGTCGATTGCAATACGCCCACCCTGTGAATTGCCGATGAGCACGACAGACGGAAGCTCGCATGCATCAAGCACCGCGACAAGATCGCCTACTCTCGAATGGCGCTCTTCGGTAAAAGTGGAAGCGCCAAATCCACGACGATCATAGGCAACACCATGAAAGGCACCCGTCACTTCGGATAGCGCGCCAATTAACGGCTGCCATGATCGCTGATCAGCAACCCCGGCATGCAGAAATACCAGCGCTTGCCCGGTGCCTTGTTTGTTAACCGCGAGTTGCGCGGTGCCCGATTTCACGATTGAGGTTTTCATGGTGATGACGCACTATTTCGCAAATTGAGCAGAAGCTGAAGGCGTTCAAGCGCTACATGCACTCTTTCCTTTTGATCCTGCTCATACCAAATGATAGTGCTACTTTTTGAGATGATGAAATCCATTAGCTCTAGGCATCCTCTTGCGCTAACAAAAATAAGCTCGCGTTCAATGCTCCAAGACTTTGCATTGAAGTGTAGGAATTCGTCACGAAGTTCATCCAGCGATTTGACCGCTTGCTCATGCATTTCAGATGGCTGAACAGGAATTGAATCTGAGCTTCGGAGATTTTCCTTCTTATGCAGTTTTTTGTACAAATTAAAGAAATTATCCATGTGCGGCGAAGGCAGATCAGTATCGGCATCGTATGCAGCGATCATCTTCTTAGTAACGCCTGGTTTTTGCACCAATAATCCGTCTCCAGCTTTTAAAGCCAGAACAAAAATTCCCTGTACGGCGCTATGCGTTGCAACTACGAACCACTTCCAATAGCGGTCATCTGTCACAGCGGAATCTAGAAAACTTGCCGCAAGCTCAAGCGACGATACCGCGTCCTCAGCGGTGCCAGTGCGAATGTATTTACCTGACGACACGAAAATGCTAACGCGAAGGTGAACGTGAAGGGAGACTAGCGGACTTATCTCGCTTCGCAGTTGCCTTGCATGCGAACCGAAGAATCGATTCTCCAATTGTTTCCGGTGCTGCCTCTGAAAATCGCCAAGCGCGTTCGTCAAATGTATAACTATTAACAACTTCCCCATTGCTGTCAGTTGAGTATTGAACGCCTTGAGCAATGGCAAGCGTCCCATTAGCACAGTCGGAAACTTGCAGTTGCTTTTCGGTTTTATAAGTTTTGCTGGGATACGTGTTTGGAACGTCTTGTGGCTTAATCCATTCCCACTTGAGCCATGTCTTTACTTTGGTTCCGACTTTTCTCATTGAATCCTTATCAACAGATACAGTCACCGAATCGTTTCCAGCTACCTCCACCCAATTAGCAGCCATCGCGTTTTGGTGCATCAGGATAAAAATTGCAAACAAAGAAATACCGATTTTCATTTTGTTCTCTATTACCTATAGTTTGAATAGCTCGGCATGACGAAAATAGAATCAAACTAATGCCGTTGGCCTAATCTCAACTAATTATCCAGCTTAATCGCCGTCGATTCACGCCAGATGTCTTCATAGTGCGCGAGTTTTAGTGATGTGATATCAGGTGAGAGCGGCGCAAGGTAGGTCGGCTTGGACGAAGCTGCATGCGCAATCGACTGCCCAAGAACCCAGCACTCGCTTTCGTCAACAAACACCACCCGGTCATGAAATTTCTTGCTTCGTCGCACCTCAAGCGATGCGGTGTACTGAGCAACAAATTTTTGCGCTGCCGGCTGAACCTTGGCCGAACACTTCTCTACCAATAGCCTAACGCCGACTCTCTCGGGAAATTGCGAAAGATAGCCATCGAAGATTGTATCGTCGATGTACGGATCGATAATGAGCAGGGATTTTTGAGCAGAAGAGATGACAGAATTTAGTGCTTTGAAGAAGTCATACTGCGCTCCGGGACCAAAAGCTTGAGCAGAACTGGAAGGCAACAAAAGTTCAAGTCCAGCGACCGCACGGTGAAGTGTTGCTAAAACGGTTGCAAGGTTTCCGGCTCGCGTTGACTCAAAGCTAACAGCAAAATTTGCTGCAAGTCTCAGATCAGAAGCTTCAACTGAGTCCCAGCGATTTACTAGTGCATATGCCTGCCCCAACCATTCGTGATGAACGGATGACTCCGGCACAAAATCGCCAAAGGGAGGTGTCCGACTCAAAAGAGCATTTATTTTCGCAAGAAGTATATGCGGTTCCATTTACGATCAATCCAATTCAATTCATTGCTCAACGATAAACATCTTTCCGATGCCCCACTTTGAAAATCGTAACCTCATGCCGCTCGTCATCAATGAAATAAACGATGCGATATTGGCCTTGGCGGATGCGATAGCGATCCGCATAGCCTGAAAGTTTTTCACCGCCCTCTGCGCGGGAATCGGTGCCCAGCAACCGGATGGTTCGATGATTCGTTGATGGTCCGCTTTGGTGTCTACAGCCTCGTTTTCTTTGCCGGCCGAGACTTTAACCAGCCACTTATATTCGGCCACGCTTTTTCAGGCCTTGAACAAAAGAGTCAAACGACACGCTTTTTTCATTCTTTCTTTCCGAAAAAGTTGCGAGGTCTTCCGCGTCCTCAGCGAGCGCCGCTTTGACGGCGACATTAACCATATCCGAAATCGTGCGATCCAATGCCGCTGCCGTTAGCCGCAGGGCGAGATGAACATAGGATTCGAAATAAACTGTGGCGCGTTTTTGAGTTCCATATTTGTATATTGTTGTTTTAACGTTGAAACGTCAAGACGTTAAAACGATAACCCTCACCCGCGCTGTCACGCACCCCTCTGGCCCTGAAAGGTGGCCACCCCGTCCCGCTGGAGAGGGGTTTACCACGCTGACTAGAGCGTAGACTTTGAAGACGTAATAACAGTGCGGGGTTCGAGCCATTTTCGCCTCAAACGCCGCGCCTGTATTAGCGTTTCAAATTGCTAAAACCAGTCACTATTTTCAGTCTTGACTGAAACAACCGTAAGGAATATAGTTTCAACATGGAACTAAAACCTGTTGCCAAAAGATTTGTACTCCACTGGGGTGAGATGGGTTCGACTTGGGGCGTGAATCGCACGGTCGCGCAAATTCATGCGCTGCTGTTCATCACCGGGCGGCCGATGAACGCGGATGAGATCACGGAGACGCTCGACGTGGCGCGCTCGAATGTGAGCATGAGTTTGAAAGAATTGTCGAATTGGAATTTGATTCGCTCGGTGCCGCTCATGGGCGACCGGCGCGATCATTATGAAACGACGACCGATGTGTGGGAGCTGTTTCGCACGGTGGTGCGCGAGCGGAAATCGCGTGAATTTGATCCGACTATTGAGGTGCTGCGGGATTGTTTGAAGAGTGGTGATATTGCGTCTGAGGACAAAGCTGCGCAAATGCGGATTAAGGAAACTCTCGCCCTGATGGAAGCGTTGTCGGCTTGGGCGTCGGAGATGATTCGGCTTGAACCAGCAACGATGATGAAGGTCATTAAGCTGGGGGCGAAGGTGCAGCATTTGGTGCATGGCAAGCCATCTGCGGCTGCAACTAAATCTGCCAACGCGCGCCCAAACATCATTGGGGCTGAGTAAATACACTTTTAGCGAAAAATTTTTTGTCATTTAATTTCACTTTTTACTGAAATAACGGAAGGCAAGCATCATGGTCACGTATCCGATCACGATTTATTTTGATGGCTCGTGCAAGCTGTGCAGCAGCGAAATCAATAATCTCGTCGCGCGCGACAAGCACGGAGCGATTTTGCTGGTGGATTGCAGCCCGGTGGATTTTGATGATCGTGGCTTGCTGGCGAATCGCGAGACGATGATGAACATGATTCATGCGCGTGATGCGGCGGGCGAGTGGCTGCGCGGTGTGGATGTTTTCATTGCGGCGTATCGGGCAGCGGATCTAAATTTTATCAGCCGCGTACTCGCACATCGCTGGATAAAGCCGCTCGCGGCGCGCGGTTATCCGTGGGTGGTGCGCAATCGGTTTTGGCTCTCGCGATTGGGGCTGCATCGCGTGATGCAGTTGCTGACGCCCGGTCCAAAACTTATGGACGAAGCACGTTCAAAAGCGGCATTTGCGCGCAGCCAAACTTGTGCGATTGAGCGTGAGGAAGGGGATGGATTTTCTATGGGGCAAGGTCGGGATGGGTGTGTGGTAGCAAGCGGGCATCGCCCCCATCCCATCCTTCCCCCGTCGCCGGAGGAAGGGGTAGTTCGGTGAGCATTTGAATGCGTCGCATTGATTGCGCAGCAATGCATTAGCTGCGTTTAGCCACTTTTTTAGCCACCCTATCAGCACTGAAATGCCATGTTGTGTTGTTACTTTGTCTTCTGGATAAAGGATAGAAAATGAAACTCTTAATCGTCGGCGGAAACGGATTTATTGGTCGGCACATTGCACAGGTAGCCACGAAGTTGGGGCACCACGTGGTTCGCGGTGTGAGGCTGTCGCGGATGGAGGCGCTAAACACGATCAACTGCAACATGCAGCGCGATATTGCTGCGAAAACGTGGCTGCCGCGGCTAGCGAATATTGATGCAGTGATTAATTGTGCAGGCGTATTGCG
>JANMQR010000414.1:0-17904 GCA_031370625.1 Burkholderiales bacterium
GAGATGATCGTGGGTCCACCGATCTTGGACGCTACGGTTTTTTTAGCCAACTCGTGTGCCGGCATGGCCGCAAGTGTGATGGCTTTGGGTCGCGTGGCGGTTGCCTCATCATAAGGCTTGAACGGCGACACATACTGCGATTTCGTGTCGACCGGTGTATACGAATCAACAAAGTCGATTGCAGCTCGCCCGTGCGTTCCGGCATTCGCGGTGGCCGCCACTGCTGCGCTGAGGTTGATACCTCCTGTTCCAAAAATCACCGCAACGATTGCAAACAATGCCGTCTTTGAACCCACCCACGACTTTTTGGACATTTGAATAGCCTTTTAGAAACGCTGGTCGAACCGATGGCGTTTGGACTGAAAAAAAAACGATAAATCCGCAAATGCAAAAATTGTGCCGTCTACGTAAAGGCTTAATTCTGCGTTGAAAAAAACGGTCGCCGCAAGAAATTTTTTCAGCAAACCTGCAATGTTCTTAGGTGCGCTCGCGGATCAGAAATGCTCATTGCTTACATTTCCGCTATGTAGATACTGATCGCATAGAGGTGACGCTTATTGATAGTTGAGCGAAACTAGCATGTTATGGGTCACGTAGAATGACATTTTTGTCATCAAAGTTGAAGGCGTGTAAACGTCTTGGGTAGTTTATTAAGGCGCAGTGGATGTGACGCGAATCGGCACATTACGCATTTCTTTGCTCGCCAATTCTCACATCGGCTGCGTAAACTTGTTCGTGTTCTTATTATTATTTTGGCAATCAGGTCGGGTTGATTGTCTAACGTTTTTATTAGGGACTATTGACTGTGAGCTTGCACAGCAATGTATTGTCAGCCTTGAGATCGCTCGTCCAGATCAGCTTCGCCGATGCATCCCATGCAATCGTGTTGTAGCCGTCTTCACCGCCCACTTCAGCGGCAGCTGTAGGCGCTTGCGCTCGACCAAGCGCTGGCACTAAACGCGGCCGTCTTCCAATCTGCCGGCTCTTTGAGAATGATGGCACCGCAGGTCGTGAAGGTGGGGGCTGCTTTGTGTTGCGCACACGGGTTCGAGTAGGGCTTTATAAATGACATTATCTGAATGCGCTAATTTGGATTGCGTCGATTTTTGTCGATGGCGGGCAACATCGGCTTCATCCGCCCGCTTTGCGGCGCGTAGTCAAAGCAGACGAAACTTTGAACGGTCGTTTGGTCACAGCATTCAGAATCGACATGGGTTCCAAGGTCGCCACTGCATTGGGTGGTGTGCGAATGCTCGACGATTGCAGCGACGCTATCTGTGATTTCGTGATCGTGCCGGAGTAGCAACGCAGTGACGATTGGAAGCTGGTCACGCCTTTTGGCAGCGCGTAGGAATATGCTCTTCGGGAACTCAGGGGTGGGTCTGGTGATGCCGCTGCAAGCATCGAGTTGTGCAATCGCCACGGTGTTGCCGTTAATATCTTTGCTGCCATAAATTGGAAAGCCATCGTCGGCTACATCGATCAGATGTCAGGAACCACCCACGGCGTCAAGCTGCACCGTAACGCAAGCGGGCGGGCCGTGGTGATGGTGCGTGTCGCCCACGCCGATTCAATTAATCGCTGCCAGCGAACAGCTGTAGGCAGAAGCGTTGGTGAGTTTGCTGACGACGATAGAGCTTGATGGTTTCGGTATCAATGGTTAGTCCTGCGCGCAATCGCTGCACGGTCTAACGGTCAACCGCGATGTGCTTAAATCAAGCTCGCGGTTGAGAAACGCAGAGCCTATTTTGATGACAATAATGTCATTTGGCTTGGCTGCGGTGCGCGATAAAATCAGAAAAAATCAAATAATTAACCCATTCAAAAGCGCGTAAGGATCTGACATGAACCAACACTTTTCATTTTGCAAAATTCTGGCGGCCAGCGTTTTCGCGTTAGCAATCAGTACAGTCGCAATAGCACAAACGCCTTCAGCCAAATCTACTGGTGGTGATGCGAAACCAACCGCTCCACAAAATAGCAAACCCTTCGACCGACCAGAAGAAGCCTTAACCGCTGCGCAACTGGCGAAAATAAAATCTGTATTGGCACCCTACAAAGCTGCCAGCCTATCCGCAGATGACGCGAAGCTGATTAAACGTACCTTGCGTGATTCGGGCATACGACGCAGCCGCGCGTTAGGCGATGCGTTACTTGCTGCCGGTTTTGATCCGCGTCGTCTGGATGAGCTTGATCCACCGCCTGCCCGACCGCCGCAGGATGGCAATAACAGCGGCGCGCCGACCAAGCCGTCTGCTGGCACTGCGCCGAAGTAGCGAGTCAATATGATCTTTGTTTCATTGCGCGACCTTATGAATCAATATGCATGAAAATACTGCTGATTGAGGACGAGCCAAAAATCGCTGACTTCGTTTGTGAGGGTTTGACCGCACGAGGTCTGGTTGTTGAGCATTGCGATAACGGTCACGATGGTTTTGATGCGGCCAAGCGCGGCAAACACGGTGTCATTGTGTTGGACATCATGCTGCCAGGCCGCGATGGGCTGTCGGTGCTCAAAGGCTTGCGCAGCGCCGGTGTAAAGACCCCGGTTATTCTGCTGACTGCGCGCAATGAGCTCGATGATCGTATTGAGGGTTTCAATCTTGGTGCTGATGATTATCTGGCCAAGCCGTTTTTTGTTGAGGAACTGTTGGCGCGCATTCAGGCGCTGCAACGTCGCGTAGCTGGTGACGGCCAGAACATTCTGCAAGTCGGCCAATTCAAACTTGACCGCATTAGTCGCAAGGCAAGCTGCGGCGATAAAACCATTGATCTCACGACGCGCGAATTCAGTCTCATGGAATATCTGATGCGCTCTGCCGGACAAGTCTTTACGCGCAGCCAAATTCTTGAACATGTTTGGGGCTATGACTTTGACCCCAGCACCAATGTGGTAGATGTTTGCATCAAGCGCATTCGCGGAAAAATTTCCTCAATGGAAAACAGTATTGACGGCAAGGCCAATACGGATGGCGCATCGCCGATTGAGTCTGTGCGTGGCGCGGGCTATCGCTTTCGTCATTCCAATTAAATCGGGCTTGCACGAATGAGAATTTCGTTTCGCACTCGCCTGTTTGTCATCGCCACGGCAATCGTTGCGATGGTAATGGTGGCGGTGATGATGATCGGTTGGTCGCGGGTATTGGCGGTTGAAGTTGAACGACTCGACGACCGGCTGTGCATGGAGGCGCGGCGAATGGCGACGCAACCGCTGCGGGGTGATCGCATGGCAGATATCGAGTCTGATATTGCTAACAAGCTGCGTATCCCCTCGACCTCACAAGTGATGATAAAGGTTGACACTAACGACGGCGCGCCGAGCGTGAATTCAACGCATTGGAGTAGCTCGGTCGACACGGAAAAGCTGGTCTGGACAAAAGCGTTGCGCCAGTCCGATTCGTCGCCACGCTCGCAGGACGATCTACGGAACAACCCGCAGAAGGACTTTCCGCATGAGTCGACTAACCCACCACCCCCGCCACCCCCGACACCCCAGCGCGATGCGCGAGGTGAAATTCAGCAGGAGCCGCCAAGAGAGGCGCGCGATCAAGCACCACGCGACAAAAGAGAGCGCGAACCGCGTGATCGGAAGTTGACTGGCGCGTGTTCGCTGGCATCATTTACCGATCAGAGACGCGAATGGCGTGCGGCGAAATTTGATTTGCCAGCCCCAGAAAATTCTAGCGGGCACGGCATCATTGCGGCGGATGTGGCTGCAACCGCGCAAGAGTTGCAGAGTGCGGTAAGAAGTTCGCTCGGTATTGTGATTCCATTGGCATTGGTGCTCGCGGCACTTGGTGCATGGCTGCTTTCGAGTCTGACGATGCAGCCGGTAAACCGCTTGCGCGCCGCCATGCAAGGTGTTGACCGCAACGTGCTTGATGAGCGTCTTTCCGCGCAGGGTGAAGATCGCGAATTTGCTGAATTGATTGACGCATACAACACCATGCTGGAACGTCTCGACGCCAGCTTTCATCAGGCATCGCGTTTTTCGTCACACGCCGCCCATGAGCTCAGGACACCGCTCACTATTTTGCAGGGGCGGATTGAGCAGGCAATAAATGCATCAGACCGCCGTACCATGCAGTCCGATCTGGTCGGCATGCTCGATGAAGTAGGGCGCATGTCGGCTATTACCCGCAAACTCTTGCTGCTTTCGCGCGCCGACGCAGGACGTCTAGCGCTGCGTCTGGAGCCAATCAACCTGACCGAGCTATTGGATGCGTTAATCGTTGATGCGCAACAAGTGGTTGAGGATCAGCTATTGCAAAGTGCAATCGGCAGAAATCTTGAGATTGAAGGTGACGAAATATTGCTGCGGCAATTGTTCAATAATTTGATCAGCAACGCAGTTCGGTATTGCCCGGCGGGTGGCTGGATCAAGGTCAGTGCAAAAGCGCTACCGAGCGGCATTGAAGTTTGTTTCGCCAATCGTTCGCATCCCATTTCATTTCAAGATCGTCGCCGTTTCTTTGATCGTTTCTACCGCGGTGATGCTGAGCACAACCGACACATCGAGGGCAGCGGGCTCGGTTTGAGCCTGGCGCGCGAGATTGCCCGAGCGCATGGTGGTGATTTGACGTTGCTTGCGAGTCCGCAGGATGAAGTCGTGATCGGATTGTGGCTGCCGCGAGCATCTCGATCTTCCGTCGCGGCTAAAGAGAAATCCGCATCTCCACCTTCATGACAAAGATGTAATTGTTTGCGCGCATGGGCCGCGTAAGATTATTTGTACGTTAACTAATCTGTCTTCATCTCGCGGAATGAACCAATGAAAAATCAACGTAGTCATAATCGTAGTTGTTTAGCCAATTTAATTTTATCTGTCTGCTGCCTCATCACGCTAAGCGCGTGCAGTGGCGGCAGCGACAGTAGTGCAAGCGAGGCGGCGACAGGTACCGGAACCGGTGTCGTCAATACCGTGCCCGGCGCGCCATCGATCACCAGTGCTACCGCTGGTAACGCGAGCGCCACGATCGTATTCACAGCACCTGCAAACAACGGCGGCGCGGCGATTTCTTCATACGCGGTCGCCTGCACAGCGGCCGGCGTTTCCGTCAGTGGCGCGGGCACCTCAAGCCCCATAACCGTGAATGGATTGACGAACGGCGTCAGCTACACTTGCGCGGTTACCGCGACGAATAGCGTCGGTACCGGCGCTGCATCGGTGGGGGTATTGGTCACTCCCGCTGCCACCGTCGCACCACCGAGCACCGGAAGTTTTTCTCTCACCAGTTCAGCCGTATCAAACGGCGGCATCTTGCCTGCCGAATACACCTGCGATGGCAGCGGTGCGACCGTGCCACTGGCATGGTCGGGCGCACCGACCGGCACCACCGAATATGCGGTTTTGATGACCACCTTGCCGGGGGACGGAACGACCAAATGGAATTGGGTGCTCTACGGTATTCCTGGCGGCACCAAGGCGCTGACCAAAGATACCTTCGGCCTGGGCACGGTCGGTGTGGGTAGCGATGGCCCGAGCAATGCGTACAACCCACCTTGCTCACAAGGGCCAGGTGCCAAGCTCTACACCTACACCGTTTATGCCTTGTCGGGTTCGCCGACTATCTCGGTCGCCGCATCCAGAGTGACCGGCCAGGTGATTGCTGATGCCATCAAATCACTGACCTTGGGTACGGCATCAATCGGCTTGAACGTAAGCCGCACCACCTCAACCGGGTCCGCTGCCGCGTGCGTCACGATTCGTAATTCAACCCTTGCCTCCACCACCGGTGCGGCTTCCGTTAGCTGCGACAGCACCTATGCCTATATTGGCTCGAATGGGCTGGCAACGCACACGATGATGAACGGGATTACGGCGTCGAATCTGCAAGTGCCGATTGCGCAAAATTTCAACGGTGCGAACGCCTGGAAAATTCCGTTAGCGCCCGCGATTGCCGCATCCACCGTTACCGCGAACGATGGTCCGATTGGTGTTGCCATCAATGGCGTGCCGATATTTAACCCGTGTAAACAGGGCGGCTGCCAAAACGGCGATACCAAAGTTTTGGGCGAGCTGGATGTATGCAACGGCCATGCTGGCCGTGCCGAGGATTATCATTACCACGCTGCGCCGACTTGCATGATGGCGGGCCAATCCAACGCGAATTATTGGGACACGCACCCCATCGGTTGGGCGCTGGATGGCTTTGCGATTTTTGGTTTTAACAATGCCGATGGCACCATCGCCACGCGCGACGATGTGTGCGGTGGCAACACGCTAGCTGTTTCGAATGCGCCGTCTGGTTACAGCTACCACGTCACCAATGCATCACCGTATGTGCTGTCCTGTTTTAGGGGCACGCCGAGCCCGGATCTGGTGAATCAGGGCAGCAAATATTTTCCGATCCGTAAGCCACCCGTTACGCCATTCCCCGTCACCGCGATGACGCTGAGTACCGACGCCATCGATGGCTATCAGGTGCTGCAATTTACGTCGGCAGTCTCGTTCACGTCCACAGAAACCGGCGTGGACCAATATTCCAACACGGCAGGCACGTATCGCATCCGCTACAAAGCGGTAAGCGGAACTGCGTTAACCACGCTGCTCGCGCAAACACAAAACGCGGACAAGACAGCATGCTGGAATTTTCAGTTTGTGTCGGGCGCTACCGGAACCACCACCACGCAGCCGACGGTTTCGTACTGTCGATAAGGACGAACATGTTTGTCGCGCGAATTTTAGTGCTGGGTTTAGTCGTATTTTTTAGCATCACGTCGGCACGCGGTCACGAGTTAACTGAAAATCGCGCCACGATGGTGTTGCGCGACGACACACACGTGTCGCTGACTTTTTATATCGACTACCCGGACGTGCTCAATGCTGTGCTGGCACCTAAAAAAAGTCATCGCGAATTTTTGCTCACGTATTCAGCGATGAAGCCAGAAGATTTCCAAAAACAAATGTTGCTCGCGCAATCAAAGCTGCAAGCTGAAACGCGCGCCACACTCAACGGCGGCAAGGAAGCGATTATCACTGGCTGGGTGTGGCCGGATTCAGCGCGCATTCAAACTATGATTCAACAAGAGGTGATGGAATCAATGGTTGGCGGTGTTGCCAACGCGCCCGCCCACGCGCCCGCGCACGCGGCACCGACGGAAATCCGTGCCAACATTTCTCATGACGCGCCGATTAAAATTGCCAACATTCAGTTCGCAGAAGCGTTTGGGAAAATGCTGTTAGTGTCGTATCGCCCGAAGCAAATTTGGGTTGCGCCAAAAAAAGCGTCGGCAGTGATTAAGTTTTGATTCGATTGTGGAAACTTGCTTCTATCAATTTCTTGAAACGAAATTGCTTCGAAGCCTAACGAATATCTGAGTATTTATCATTCTTCGACTGAGTGCGCAATAATCCGGTATGCCCTCCGCGCCAAACTCATCGCACTCTTTTCACGCCATCACGCCAGATATCACGGTCATCGAACGTGGCTGGCTGAATTGCAATCAGATTTTATTTACGTCGGCGCATGAAAATATCTTGATCGACAGCGGCTATGGTCGCCACGCGGCGGCCACGATTGAGCATGTTGAATATGCACTGCAAGGCAGGCCATTACACCGCCTTATCAACACGCATTGTCACAGCGATCATATGGGTGGCAATCGTGCTTTGCGCGAACGGTTCGGGTGCCGTATCACCATCCCGGAGGGCGAGGTGCAGCACGTGGTGCCGTGGACGGCGCAGAGCTGCTGGGCGGAAGAGATGGACCAGTACGCGGAGGAATTTCAGTTTGACGATACGATTTCTGCGGGCGATGTTTTTGACGGGGGCGGTTTGCAGTGGCGCGCAGTGGCCGCACCTGGTCATGACATGGGCGCACTCATGTTTTGGTGCGAGGCGGAAAAAATTCTGATTACCGGCGATGCGCTGTGGGAACGCGGTATGGGCTTTGTCTGGCCTTCTGCCAACGGAAATGCTCCAAACTCCAATATCCGCGCGGCGTTTGCGACATTTGACGTGATTGAGGCGCTCGATCCTGCAACGATTATTCCCGGTCATGGAGCGCCGTTTTTCGACGTGAAATCATCGCTCGAATTTAATCGCTCCAAACTTTCTGCACTCGCGCGTTATCCGGTGAAAGCAGCGCGCAATGTGGCGAAATCGTTGTTCGTCTTTTCGTTACTGGATAAACAATCGATGCCGATTTCGGCTGTTGAAAATTACGTCGCGAGAGTTCCTGTTTTCAAGCAACTCGATGATGCGTTTTTGCATATGGGTCTTGATGCAATCGCAACGATGTTAACAACGGAGTTGATTGCAGCGGGTGCATTGGTGCTGCGCAATGGGGAATTGAGGGCGACGATGCGCGCTTGAGGCGCTATAGCCGTTCAAGCGCCATCTGCAATGCATCGGCCATGATGTCCGCTTCCTTCATGCCGAAGACGAGCGGCGGTTTTATCTTGAGTACATTGTCGAACGGGCCGTCGGTTGAGATCAGCACACCGTTATCGCGCATCATGTTGGAAATATCATTGGCCGCTTTGGTTGCTGGTTCCAGCGTGTTGCGATCCGTCACCATTTCCACACCAAGGAACAAACCTTGCCCTCTGACATCGCCAATGATGTCGTGCCGCGCGGTGAGTGCGTCGATACGTGACTTGAGGTATGCGCCGGTGGTTAACGCATTGTGTTGCAGCTTCTCGTTCTCGATCACATCGAGCACCGCCATGCCGACCGCAGCGGAAACAGGATTGCCGCCGAAGGATGAAAAGAATTCCATCCCGTTGTTAAAGGCGGCGGCGATTTCTGGCGTGGTGATGACCGCTGCCATGGGATGACCGTTGCCGATGGGTTTGCCCATGGTCACGATGTCGGGGGTCACCTCTTGCGGGCCGTGCGCCCACATGTGACTGCCGATGCGCCCGAAGCCGGTTTGCACTTCGTCAACAATCACGAGACCACCGGCTTTGCGCACATGTTCAGCCGCTGTTTTTAAATACGATTGCGGAAAAAATATTTGTCCGCCGCAGCCGGAAATCGCTTCGGCGATGAAGGCGGCCGGGCCTTGGCCGGTTGATTTTTTGATAAGGTCAATTTTTTCCGCAACCGATTCGGCATAGCGACTACCTGTCTCTGCGCCGTAGCCTTTGAATGCGCCACGATAGGGATCGGGCAGTGTGGCGAGCTCGATATGGTCTGCTTTGCCGCGTCCACCCTTGCGATTGAACTTGTAGGCGCTGACATCAATATTGGCTGCGGTATTGCCGTGATAACCCCAATCGACGGCGATGGTGTGGCGTCGTCCGGTGACGGTACGTGCGATGCGCAGCGCCAGCTCATTCGCCTCCGAACCAGAGCACATCATGTACACCACCGAGAGTGGCTTGGGAAACAGCGCGGCGAGTCGCTCAGCATAGTCGAGCAAATTATCGTGCAGGTAGCGGGTATTGGTATTGAGCAACGATGCTTGCCGCGACATCGCTTCCACCACATGCGGATGCGAATGGCCGACGTGACAAATATTGTTCACGCCATCGACATAGGCGCGGCCAGTGTGATCGTACAAATAGGCGCCACGACCACGAACGATTTTTAGCTTGTTGCGATAGCTAATCGATAGTGAAGGGCCAAGCACATTCGCGCGACGTTTCAACAACACATCGGGCGGTGTTTTGTCGTGAATAAAAGTTTCGGGTGCGAGCCTGAGCAGTAAATTCGGATCGGGTGAAATTTGAGCCCACACCGGCCACAGACTCGGTTGGCACACGCCAGTGAATTCACCGGATTGATCGAGCCGATCCGTGATGATTTGAAAATGCAAATGCGGTGCCCAACCGCCGTTAACCTCAGCATCGCCGATAGTGCCGATACGCTGACCTGCGGCGATTTCCATTCCTACGCTCACTGTTTGCAGTGTTCCACGCGATAGGTGACCGTATAGCGTCCAAAACAGCGGGCCACCATCGCTGACCTGATGCTCGAGCATGATCGTTGGGCCGTAATCATGATGACCGGCATTGTCCACGACACTGAGCACGCGACCGGCCAGCGGCGCGTAGAGTGGCGTGCCCGCGGCAATAAAAATGTCGACACCCAAATGTTGGGTTCTACGTTCGGGCGACGCTCAGTCTTGAAAAGATCGCCTTGGTAAACATCGCGATCCTCACCATAGAGGCCAATCGCAAAGCGCAAATCCTCTGCCTCGAAGCGCTGCTCAAGCCATTGCGCATACGCGCAAGGATCGTTCGCATATGGCATTCCCTCAGCATCTTTCGTCATGGATAGAATGCAGCGGGCATGACGGTTGAGATCAAGATCGAATAGCGGATGAGGCTTGCATTTATCGGAACCGAGCCATGTGGTTATCTGTTCACCATTTGCAACTGCTGCAAGACCGGCAGCATCACGTGCGAACGCGGCTAGAAACGCCGGATTGATTTTGTCTATTCGTTCAAGAAATTCAAAAGCCGGGCGCTGCGAAATGAGCAAGTATTCGTTGTTCGGAAAATCAATCGCCCGATGCGATGAGATGCAAACGCTGGTGGCAAGTCGCACAGCCAGCAGGTCGAAAAGGATTTCTGCTTCGCTTCCGGTCAACGGAAATTCCTGCGCATAAGCCGCGATCACTGGCCGCGCTGCGGCGTAAATATCGTCCACATCCAGCAACGCATAAGCAAGCGTGATCGCGAGCTCGTTGATCTGTCGGCCGAAGGTCATGTCACCAAAATCAATCAATCCTGTGACCATCGGCGAGGCTGAATTGTCCACGACAATATTGTTGTCGTTGCAATCCTGATGCAGCACCGCCGCGCGCAACGCATAAAGCTGCGGTGCTGCGCGTGATTCGTAGCGAGCGAAGATGCGCTCCACCAAGGCACGCCGCTCAGGTGTGGTGATGTCGGCAATCCACGGTTTTACGGCCAGTGTGTTGTCAAGATTCCATAAGAAATCCGGCCGATGTGCCACCGGGTGGCCGAAGCCCTGCATCGCGCGCGACAGCCGTCCCATGAAGGTGCCGAGGCTGGCAAATAGCTGTGGGGATTTTTTAGCTGATGAGAAAAGCTTGCCCGGCAGATAGGTCAATAGCCGAACCGCATGAACGCCCTCGTTCGATGTCCAATCCACAAGATCTGATTTGTTTTTGGCTACGATCAGCTTCGGAATACCGAGCGTGGAATCAACCTGGGCACAGTGTTTTAGCGTGGCATTTTGCAGCTCAAGAAAATGGCGCTCTTCTGCCACATTGGCGATTTTCAACACATATTGTGCATCTGCGGTCGTCACCAAAAAATTTTGGTCACGTTCACTGACGAGTTTTTCTAGCGTGCCCGCAATTCCATAGTCGCGCTTCAGAAACTCACAAACAACATTCTCGGCGATGTTCGGTTTGGGATGATCAAAGACAGAAATGTCATTCATGTTTGTATGGCAGCTTAACAAAAACCCCAATACTGGAGCCCGTTTTCAGCCATTTATGCTCGAAAACGTGCGCCAGTATTGGGGTTTTGTATTCGGAATATTCGGCGGGTAGCCGAGGCAAAATGCCCCGACATACTCGCAGTGATTAAACCAACTCACACTAACTTATGAAATTAACGGCGGTGGTTTAGGGGGTTGCTTTGGTTTCTTAGGCTCTTTGCCGCGTTTATCACGGTTACCCATGGCGATCTCCTCAAAAATAAAACAGAACCTTCTACAGGATCAGTTTTTCGTATGCCGCAAACAATTTTGCATGCGCTAAAAGTATAGCGGTGAATGGCCGGAAATTTTTGATTCGTGTTGCATCATGCGCTAGATCGCATGATTGATGTTGTTGGTATTTCCAAACCGAAAACTGGACGCGACGATGTTACCGAACGCGGCTTCTTCGTGATACACACACGTGGCTGTTTCATTTTCGGCCGCGCCAACCGCCACCATCAGCGGAATCAAATGTTCCTCTCTGGGGTGCGCGTGTCGTGCGGCGGGTGCTTTTTCCCACTCGATAAGCTGGATGCTGCGTTCCACTGGTGTCGCCTTGATAACGGTGTCCTGTAACCATCCATCGAACGTTGCCGACGGTAATTTACCCGCAGGGCCGAGAGCGCGCAAGTTGTGATAACTCAAACCGCTGCCAATAATCAATACGCCTTCGTCGCGCAATGGTGCCAGAGCGCGACCGAGTGCCAAATGTTCAGCCGGATTCAAACCTGCGCGCAGCGAAAGCTGGACGATTGGAACATTCGCATCGGGATACATCACCACCAACGGACAAAATGCACCGTGATCAAAGCCGCGATTGGCATCCAGTGTTGCAGGCATGTTTGCGGCTTCAATCAGTTTTTTCACGCGCGTGGCAAGCGTGGGTGATCCGGGTGCGGCATACACGACCTGATAAGTGTGCTCCGGAAATCCGCCGTAATCGTAGAGCATCGGTGGCTGAGGATTTGACATTAATGTGAAGGCAGATTCTTCCCAATGCGCCGAGATCATCAGAATCGCTTTCGGGGTTACGCCAATCTGGCGCGGAATATCCTGTAACGATAATTCCAGCTCACGCATCGCAAGGCGCATATCGGGCACATACGGCCATGGCCCGCCGCCGTGGGAAATGAAATAGGTGGGTAGTCGTGTTGAGGTCATGATGTTTTATTTCGCCAGAGAGATTGTTTATACACATCTCATTTTGGCGCTCATCAGTAAAATTCAAGATCGTTTCTGATGTTTCCACCAGGCACCAAGATAAGCCGCCGCTGCAATAAACAGTGGTGCTGCAGCAGGATCATTTGCGGCGGCATTAAAACAAGCCAGCGTGTATTTGACCAAATGTGCATCGTGATGTATCGCCGCTTCAGTGGCAAGGGTGGTTATGATTTCTTTGCGTTGTGCGGGGTTGGCGTGGAAGGCGATGGATGCCGCTGTTTTTGGATCTGCGTCGTCCAGATTTTTGTGCGATGTGGGCAAAGGTGGATTCGCGTTAATCGCAACCTTGCCCAAGACCGCCCGAGACGCCAATACATGCGTCGCTGCCACGGCAATCAGCGCGTGATGGTTCGATGACGCATCCACATTACGAAGCAAACCCTGTGGCAGCGTAAGGCAGTGCGTCCAGCCATAAGGTGCTTGGGTGGGATCATCCTGAAGCATGGAATATGCGGCAACCCGCAGCAAAATTTGCTCTGCATTTTGCGCTGCATTTTGCGCTGACAATGCGCGAATAGGCTCTTGCAATAAACGCGTTGCATCACCGCTTTGCTCAACTGCCAGCACCATCGGCGCAATTGACGTCGACGGCGCTGTTACGCGAGATGGTGCGGCGAGACGATCAAATAATGTGGTTTCATCGATAGACGTCGCTGTGCGCTCTTGTGTCTGGAACCACGTGAGGCGTACGTCAGCGGACGCCGTCAGCGTTCGCAACGGTGCGCGCAATAACCCACTTGCGTTGATACCGTTATTTGCGGCCAGTGCTGCGATCAAAATGGGCGCATGACCCGCCGCACCGAGGCAGGGCGTTATGTGATCGACGAGTGCGCGCCGCAGATCAAAAAGCGGCATGCGCGGCAACAGAAAGAGCAGGGCGTTATCCACGCCATCTGCATTGCCTTCATTGAGCGAGCCGATCAGCACAGATAACGCAGTATCGGTGCTCGTATGGGTTATTTTGGGATCGTCTATGCTCGGGCCAGCGTGCGTGTAGCGCACCGCCACCGCCGCGATCTGACGCAGCGCTTGCGGATATGCCTTAGCGGCCACATATGGCAGCAGCGCCGCGCGGGCGAGAAGCTCAAGCGGCGCATGTAATACAAACGATGAAGGTTGCGCGATCTTTGGTGGCGTGATGACGGCAATTGCTGCCGCAATAAGCTCTGTATCAGGCAGCGACGCCAGCGGGCTTCGTTCCCACGCGTCGCCTGTTTTTGGGTGATCAAATATTTCAAGAGGTAGTTCGTTCAGCAGGTAAGTGGCAGTTTTCATAAAATAAATATACAAGTTCAAGTAAACTTGAAGTCAAGGAAAATTTTAAGTAACTGCAATGACAAAATTACCAAGCAAAGTCAGAAGATCAACAACCACGCCGCCAATTAAAACTGCATGGATCACGATCGGTGAACTGGCCAAGCGCGCTGGCGTTGCCGCAAGTGCGCTTCGGTATTACGAGGATGAAGGCCTGCTCGACAGTACGCGAACTGTCGGCCAACAGCGGCAGTTCAGGCGCGATGCGCTCCGCCGTGTGGCGTTTATTCGGGTGGCGCAGACGGTCGGCTTGAGCTTGGAGGATATTCGTGCGGCACTCGCAACACTTCCGTCAAACCGCACACCGACCAAAGCCGATTGGGAGAAGCTTTCGCGTGCGTGGCAACCATTGTTGGATGAACGAATTCGCACACTCGTCGCGTTGCGTGACCAGCTTACATCGTGTATCGGCTGCGGATGTTTGTCGCTGAAGACTTGTGCGTTGTACAACCCAAACGATGCTGCAAAAATGCGCGGTAACGGCCCGCGCTATTTGCTCGGTGATAAGGCGCGGGATGTGCTGGCAGAAATTGCGAGCAAGCCGTTGATCAAACGGTAGACGGCTTGCCAGAGCACACTCTAAGTCAAGTGAAAAAATGGAAATAAAAAAACGCGCCAAGTTGCCCGGGCGCGTTTTTTGTTTTCTGCTGCGGTATTACCAGCCGATATCTTTCAACAGTGGCAGGGTCAAATCTTTCGGTGCTCTGAGTGCTGTGCTTTCGTCACCATTCGCGTTCGGTTCCATCAGCAGGTTTGGTGTCGCTGTAACGTCCCAATGTGAAATGCTGGAACCGGGACGTACTTCGGTTGGCGCGTATAGCAGCGGACGACGGAAGAGGTCCATGCCGCCGGGGCGCTTGGTCTCAAAGATGGAGGCGAAGCGCGTGCCTTCGCGTAAACGCACGCCGTCTTGCTGGCTGATAAGCGTTGAAGCAATCGTAATCCCGGCGGCCGGATCATCTACACCGAATGCAGGGCGACCCGCAAAGAACGGTGAGTTGTTGATGATGATGACGGCAGTTGCACCAGCTGCTTGCGCAAATTTTACTTTGTCTGAAAAGGCGCAGCCACCGCGATTGATCACTGCAATTTTTCCGCGCACACTTGCCGCTTGAGTGGCCGTGAATGCCGCACAGGCCGCACCGGGGGCACGCGTATCGTCAAGGAAACCAAGCAGGCCCGAAATACCGCGACGTCCCTCTTTTGCACCAAAATTAGCCGTGCCGCCTGGTAATAGCGCGATACCTGATTTATCGAAAAAGAACACGTCGAGCGTATCAACATTGGTCAGCGTTTGTTGCGCACCGATAAAGCTCTGGAAGCCCGTCCATGCGAGGAACTGATTGTTGAGTGCCGAGGCTTTGCGTTCCGCATCGTTCATGTTGACCCACAGCTTGCCGATTTTGCCGTCCACCATGTAATGTTCCCAAATGCTGGGGAGGCCATCAAAAAGCTCGCCGGTCGCTTCATTCGCAAAGCTTAAAAATCCCAAGCCATGGCCGTATTCGTGCAGGATGGTTTTGACGTAGTCGATGCTGTTTTCATCAGGCGCTTTGTCATCAAGACCGTAATACCAGCTCAGCCCTTCCAAGCAACCCGGCTTGCCCAGATCACCATTACTGGTCACACCCATTTCGGGCAATGGTTCGCCGCTGGCAGCGTCCAGATCTGTTTTCGCCAGACGATTTGCGAGCGCGCCGGGATACCATGTCGTTGCGAATCGGGCATTGTCGAAATCGCGGAATGCTGAGAATGGGCCCGCCGAGGCCAGCACGCCATTAGTCGCGCTACACGCTTGTGGTGCAAAGCTGGCGGCGACTTCGATCACATCATTGCCGCCAATAGCTTTTGCCCAGATGCCGCCTAAAAAATTAAGCGCAATCAGGCGTTGTTCGCCGACTGTTTTACCTGGGTTCAAGCCGACGGGTGCTGCGGGAGTCGGGTCGTTAAAGCCAACGCCAGGCTCGTCCGTATTAATGACTTTGAAGGTCGCGGCATTGACGTGAATGGCAACTGTCAGCGAACCGACGAGCGCCAAGGCTGCGCCAGCTTTGGTGAGGCGCGAAATGAGGTTATTCACGGGCTGCTCCTTTCGCTGCGGCGCGCGATGCATCGCCGAGTAATTTTTTGGTGGTGGCATCGTGCGCGTGATCGCCGGTTTCGCAAGCCTCGAAGTGCTTGCCATCAGCGGTCAGCGTCATGGTGCGGCTGTTAAAAAATGCGGTGCCGAGAACCTTGCCCACGCTGTTGCCGGTGCGCATTTCCCGGCCCACGCCGGCGCCCGCGCTCTTGGCCATGCTCTCTGGCTTCACATACAGGCGTGCGCGGGCACTGGCAGGAGATTCTGAAATTAGCGCGCGCTCGGTGGGCGTTGCTGCACGAGTGGGGCTCGCGGCCTTGGTGGTGGCATCATTAATAAGCGCCGCGCGCTCGTTATCCGACATCTCGCGATATTGTTCCAGTGCGGATTTTTCTGCCGCTGCTGTCTGCGGCGTCTTGTTCGCCTGGGCGTGTGCTGCGCCAACCGCAAACATCGCCGTGGCCGCGGCCAAACAGCACCTCGTTACGATTCGTGTTCGATTCAAACCATCCATTGCTTACTCACTTTCTTGAAGGGATAAGAAACGGAATCGTCTTTTTTGTTATTCCAAAATAGACGACACCTTGTACGAAAAATTGTTACGTTTTGTCGCGTAAGTGATACTACGCGGTAACGTTGCAGAACTTTAAGTGACGCCATTTGGCGACAAAATATTCGGCATTTCGCCGGAAAATGTGCGTATTTGACGGGAAATTAAACCCATTCACTGTGCGGGTCGCCCCCTTGCCTCGTATACAATTCAAGACTTTTTGGGATGCTATGTGGTTTAAGAATTTGCAGATATATCGGCTCACTCAGCCGTGGACTTTAAGCGCGCAAGCCCTCGATGCACAGCTCTCGCATCACCCGCTGCGCGCGTGTGGCGCATACGAGCTACAGACGCAAGGCTGGGCCTCGCCTCGTGACGATGGCGCGCTAGTGTGTGCGCTCAATGGTCAGTTGCTGATCAAGCTCGGTGCGGAGAAAAAATTGCTGCCGTCGTCGGTGATTAAAGAATCGGTGCGCACCAAATCGGCCGAACTGGAAAGCGCGCAGGGTTTCAAGCTGGGCAAGAAGCAAATGCGCGATTTGAAAAATCAAATCACTGACGAATTACTGCCGCGTGCATTCAATGTGCGGCGTAATACTTGGGCGTGGATTGACGTAAAAAATAGTCGCCTGATTGTCGATGCAGGCTCACCCACAAAAGCCGATGAAGTGATCGGCATGCTCAACAAATCACTCAACGATCTGTCGCTCGAGCGCGTCGATACCGCGGTTTCGCCAACCATCGCGATGACCGCGTGGCTGGGTGCGACGGATACGAAGAATGGCGTTCCGCATGGCTTTACGATTGATCAAGAAACAGAGCTGCAATCTCCGCTCGATGAAAAAGCCACTGTCAGATTTGTTCGCCACTCCTTAGAGCCAGCGGACGTGCAGCGCCATATTACCGGCGGCAAACAATGCACGCGACTCGCGCTGACATGGGCGAATCGTGTGTCGTTCGTGCTCACAGAGTCCTTCACGATCAAGCGAATTTCGCCGGTGGATGTGGTGAGTGAAGGGAGTGAATCTGCACCGCAAAATGATGAAGAACGATTCGATGCCGACACCATCATGATGACCGGCGAGTTGGCAGGGTTGATTGATGATTTGATTGAGGGCTTGGGTGGGGTGGCGGATTAGTTTGCTTTCGTATTTTGTGAATAGCCGCCTTCTTCAGCTTCGTGCAATGCTTGGAAACTTCTAAAAACTCTAAAATTTTGTCGTCCCCGCGCACCGAATGGTGTCTCCATCGACAGGGGGGGATCCATGTTCATTTTTGTATCAATAACTTAACCAGACTTGGATTCCCGCCTGTCGATGGAGACACCATTCGGTG